>CAZIKZ010000413.1:0-3438 GCA_964539845.1 uncultured Hyphomicrobiales bacterium | reverse complement strand
ACGCCGACGCCTTCCGTGCTTTCGAGGAGGCGGGCGATATCTTCGACCCGGCGACTGCGGGCAAACTCCGCGACAATATCTATGCCGCTGGCGGCCGGCGCACGTCGGACGAGGCCTATATCGCCTTCCGCGGAAAACTTCCGAGCGTGGAAGCGCTGCTGGCGCGACGCGGGCTGGTTGACGCGGTGCCATCCGGGGAGGCGTAGCTTTCCAGCCGTGATTTCCGGGGCACGAGCGATGCTCGCCAACCCGGAATCCATGTTTCGGCATGGCACAGCCGTTGTTTGGCAAACCGGGATCGTGTTTATGGATTCCGGTTGACGCGCTATCGCGCGCGCCTTGATCGACGGGATCAGTTGATGTCCTTCTACACCTCCGGCCATCGTCGCGGCGTTGCCGCAGCTTCTCATTTCGCGGCGGCCGAAGCCGGCAAGCTGGTCCTCGCCGAGGGCGGCAATGCTCTGGAGGCGATGGTCGCGATGGCGGCCTCGATCGCCGCGGTCTATCCGCACATGAACCATATCGGCGGGGACGGCTTCTGGCTGGTCCGCCAGCCGAACGGCCGGGTCCGCGCATTGATGGCGCCTGGACCGGCCGGGGCGCGCGCAAGTATTCCGCTCTATCGCGATCACGGTTACGACGCGATCCCGGCGCGCGGCCCGCTCGCGGCACTCACCGTGCCCGGCGCGATCGGCGGCTGGATACTCGCGCTCGAAGCGGCAAAGGCGCTCGGCGGCAAGATGCCGCTCGATCTTCTGCTTGAGCCGGCGATCAAACAGGCGCGAGAGGGCTATCTCGTCAGCCGCAGCCAGCATGCACTGACGCGCGACAAGCTGTCCGAGATGGATGAGGCGGTGGGCTTTGCGCAGACCTTCCTCGACGATGGCGAGGTGCCGGCCGAAGGCGCTGTGATGAAGCAACCCGCTTTCGCCGCGACGCTCGATCATCTCGCCAATACCGGCCTGGAAGACTTCTATCGCGGCGATGTCGGCCGTGAAATTGCGGCCGATCTCGAGCGCATCGGTTCACCGGTGACGCGGGCCGATCTAGAAAAATACCGCGCCTACGACACCAAGCCGCTGTCGGTCCAGCTTAATGCCGGCACGCTTTATAACGCGCCGCCGCCGACGCAAGGGCTGGCCTCGCTGATCATCCTGGCGCTGTTCGAGAGACTTCGCGTCGCCGAGGCCGAGAGCTTCGACTTCGTGCATGGTCTGGTGGAAGCGACCAAGCGCGCCTTCCGTGTGCGTGATCGCATCGTCACCGATCCGAACCGGATCAAAGAGCCACTCGACCCCTATCTGTCGGCGTCGTTCCTCGATGCTGAGGTCGAAAAGATCGATCGCAAGAAGGCGGCGCGCTGGCCAGCGCCGTATGGCGAGGGCGACACCATCTGGATGGGTGCCGCCGATGCGTCGGGTCTCGTGGTCTCCTACATTCAGTCGATCTATTGGGAGTTCGGCTCAGGGTGCGTCCTGCCGCGGACCGGTGTGCTGATGCAAAACCGCGGCGCGAGTTTCTCGCTCGACAAGGGCGCGGTAAATCCGCTCGAGCCGGGCCGTCTGCCGTTCCATACGCTCAACCCGGCACTCGCCGTGCTGAAGGACGGGCGCGTGATGGCTTATGGCACCATGGGCGGTGACGGCCAGCCGCAGACCCAAGGCATGATTTTCTCCCGGCACGTGCTGTTTGGGCAGCCGCTTGCCGAGGCGATCGAGGCGCCGCGCTGGCTGCTCGGCCGCACCTGGGGCTCGTCTCACACCAATCTGCGGATGGAGTCCCGCTTCGATGGCCATCTGATCGACCGGCTCTTGCCCGCAGGTCACGACGTGGCGGTCCTTCCGGAAGCGTTTTCCGACACCATGGGCCATGCCGGGGCGGTGGTCCTGCATGCGGACGGCACTTTGGAGGGCGCACATGACCCACGCGCCGATCCCGGGGCATTCGGGGTGTGAGCGCGCATGAGGGAGGGGAGAACGAGCGAACGCGCGTGAGGCAATCACCGTAACGCTATAACCCTCGCCTCCATTCTGCCGCCTTCCGTGATATTGTGCCGCAACACAGCTTCGGCCTTGGGATCCCATGATTTTGCGCATTTTCCGTCCGCTCGCGCTTGGCCTCCTGGCGCTGGCCTTTGCCGTGCCTGCGGCGCAGGCGCATCCGCACGTCTATGTCACGATGAAGAGTGAGATTGTCTACGACGCGGAGGGCCGGATGACGGGCATCCGGCATCACTGGACTTTCGACGATATGTTCTCGTCCTACGCCACCCAGGGGCTCGAATCGAAAGAGAAGGGCAAGTTCAGCCGCGAGGAGTTGCAGCCGCTCGCCGAGGTGAACGTGACTTCTCTCAAGGAATTCGATTTCTTCACGCAGGGCAAAATGAACGGTCAGAAGGCTGAGTTCGAGCAGCCGGTCGATTATTTCCTTGAGCAGAAAGATGGCCTCCTGACACTGCATTTCACGCTGCCGCTGAAGAAGCCGGCGGCGACCAAGGATGTCGACCTCGATATCTACGATCCGCTCTATTTCGTCGCGTTTGAGTTTGCCGAGAAGGAGCCGATCGCGCTGAAAGGTGCACCCGCATCCTGCAAGCTCTCGACGGTGAAGCTAGGTGACGAGACGCAGACGAAGTCGCTCAGCGAATCGATCTTCTCACGGCCCGATCCGAACAATCCGTTCGGCGCGCAATTCGCGAACAAGATCGGCGTGAAATGCTGACAGGCCTGCGGCCGTCCAATCGGGTCTGGCTTGTTATCGGTGGTGCGGCTGCCGTTGCACTGACATTGACGCTGCTGAACGATCCCGCCTTCGCGCAGGCCAATCCGTTCGGTGCACCGCGCACCGCGCCGGCGCCGCCGGATGGCATCGTCGGCTGGCTGCTCGCCAAGCAATCGGAATTCTATCGTGGGCTGTCCGGTGCGATCCGTGCCGCCAAGGCGGACGGCAGTGCAGTCTGGACCCTGTTCGCATTGTCCTTTGCCTATGGTGTGTTCCATGCGGCCGGCCCCGGACACGGCAAGGCGGTGATCTCGTCCTACGTGGTGGCGAATGGTGAGACGTGGCGACGTGGCGTTGTGCTGTCTTTCGCCTCTGCCATTCTGCAGGCGCTGGTCGCGGTCTTGATCGTCGGCGTTGCCGCGGCGTTGCTTGGAGCGACCCGTCGAACCATGGACGGCACCGTGTGGTGGATCGAGGTCATTAGCTACGGCCTGATTGCGCTGCTCGGGGCGAGGCTCCTCTGGGTCAAGGGCCGCGCGTTGTTCGCGGCATGGAAAAAATATCGTGCGGGTCCGGACGCCGCGCACGGTCATGCGCATGGCCATGCCGATCACGCGCACGCGCATCATAGCCACGCACACCATGACGGCGCACATGCGCACCACGATCAAGCACATGATCATGCCGGCCACATTCATGCGCACGCGCATCACGGCC
>CAZIKZ010000412.1:0-3441 GCA_964539845.1 uncultured Hyphomicrobiales bacterium | reverse complement strand
CCCGGAATGACGGATATAGTTTAGTCTCATGAGAGCTTTGTCGCCACCGCGGGCCAAATGATCGGGTCGAACACGGATTCGTGACCTACTCCTGCCCGGCGCGCAGCGCCGCCGCTGCGGCAAAGGGTCCGACCACAAGCGACATCAGGCTCAGCGCGCAGAGGATCGTGAAGGGCGTGCCAAACGGCACGGGCCCGACCACGGCGGCATTCGAGGCGGAAACCCCGAATATCAGAACGGGAACGGCCAGTGGCAGGATCAGCACCGGCAGGAGAAGCCCGCCGCGGCGGAGCGTGACCGTCAGGCCGGCGCCGATTAATCCGATGAAGGTCAGCGCCGGGGTTCCGACGAGCAGGGTCGCGGCGACCGCGCCGGTCGCAGCCAGATCGAGATTGAGGAACAGCGCGAGCAGCGGCGAGACGATCACCAGCGGCAGCGCGGTGGTCAGCCAGTGTGCCAGGGCCTTGACCGCGACCGCGAGTTCGAGCGGCGCCGTTCCCATCACGAGAAGATCGAGCGAGCCGTCTTCCTGATCGGCCGCCAGCAGGCGGTCGAGCGCGAGCAGGCTTGCAAGCAGGGCGCCGAGCCACAAGATCGCAGGGCCGATGCGCTGGAGCAGAGCGAGGTCGGGCCCGATCGCGAACGGTATCAGCGTCACCACCGTCATGAAAAACAGCACGCCGATCAGCGCGCCGCCGCCAACGCGGATGGCGATGCGAATGTCACGCAGGAACAGGGCTGACAGCGCGCTCATGACGTGCGCTCCAGCTTCAGTTCGCGTGCGCCGTCGATGTCGAGCGGAAGATGCGTGGCCGCCACGATCATGCCGCCGCCTGCCAGATGCGCGCGCATGAGGTTGAGCAGCACCGCCTGCGACGCCGTGTCGAGCGCCGAGGTCGGTTCGTCGAGCAGCCAGAGCGGGCGCTTTGCCGCGACCAGGCGCGCGATCGACAGCCGTCGCTTCTGTCCGGCGGAGAGATAAGCCGCCGGCAGAGCCATCAGCGAATCGAGTCCGACCGCGGCGAGCGCATCGCGCGGATCGCCTGCGCCGCCAAGCCACGCGGTCCAGAAGACCAGGTTCTCTTCTACCGTCAGTGACGGCTTCAGCGCGTCGCTGTGGCCGAGATAATGCGCTTGCTCGCCAATGCTGCGCTCGGGATCGCCGCCTTGAAGCGACAATTTACCGCCCGCGATGCGAAGCAGGCCCGCGATCATCCGAAGCAGCGACGACTTGCCCGCCCCGTTGCGCCCGGTCACCAGCAGCGTTTCGCCGCCTGCGACAGAAAATCCGAGCCCTTCGAAAATCGAGCGTCCGCCCCGCTCGCAGCTCAGGGCTTGCGCCGAAAGAGTCATCGTTTCAGCCACTTATGTGCCGTCCAGAATGCTGTGACGGCGCAATTCCGGCGCCGGCAGGCTGTTGATGCCTTTGGTTCATATGGCAGATCGCAGAAAAAGAATTTATAAGCCCGCAGATTAGACCGCTTCTCGCTAACCCCTGAGGCCGCGCCGGAACGCTCGGAAAAGCTTCGTGTTCCCAACACGTTAGCCTGGATTCGCGAGGGCCGGAAGGCAAACGGAAGACCATCCATGACCTCGCTCGACAGTTTCAACTGCTGCCGCACTCTCAAGGTCGGCGCCAAGACCTACGCTTATTACAGCCTGCCGGTGGCAGAGAAAAACGGTCTCAAGGGGATTTCCCGGCTGCCCTTCTCGATGAAGGTGCTGCTGGAAAATCTCCTGCGCAACGAGGACGGGCGGACCGTTACCAAGGACGACATCCTGGCGGTCGCGGCCTGGCTGAAGACCAAGTCGTCCGATCGTGAAATCGCTTTCCGTCCGGCGCGCGTTCTGATGCAGGACTTTACCGGCGTCCCGGCGGTGGTCGACCTCGCCGCGATGCGCGACGCGATGAACCTGCTCGGTGGCGACCCGAAGAAGATCAACCCGCTGGTGCCGGTCGATCTGGTCATCGATCACTCGGTGATCGTGAACTTCTTCGGCAACAATTCCGCGTTCAAGCTGAATGTGGATGAAGAATACAAGCAGAACCAGGAGCGCTACAAATTCCTGAAATGGGCGCAGAAGGCGTTCGACAATTTCCGCGTGGTGCCGCCAGGCACCGGCATCTGCCACCAGGTCAATCTCGAATATCTCTCGCAGGTGGTCTGGACCGGCAAGAAGAGCAAGGTGAAGGTGGGCGGCAAGCCGGTGGCCGCGGAAATCGCTTATCCCGACACGCTGGTTGGGACCGACTCGCACACCACCATGGTCAACGGCATGGCCGTGCTCGGCTGGGGCGTCGGCGGTATCGAGGCGGAAGCCGCGATGCTCGGCCAGCCGGTGTCGATGCTGCTGCCGGAAGTGATCGGCTTCAAGCTGACCGGCCAGCTCAAGGAAGGCGTGACTGCGACTGACCTTGTGCTCACCGTGGTCGAGATGCTGCGCAAGCGCGGCGTGGTCGGCAAGTTCGTGGAGTTCTTCGGTCCAGGCGTGCTCGATCTGTCGATCGCCGATCGCGCGACCATCGGCAACATGGCGCCGGAATACGGTGCGACATGCGGGTTCTTCCCGGTTGACGCCGAAACTGTGAAGTTCCTGCGCGACACCGGCCGCAAGGACGAGCGCGTCAAGCTGGTCGCCGCTTATTCCAAGGCGCAGGGCATGTACCTGACCAAGGACACCAAGGACCCGGCCTTTACCGACATTCTGAAGCTCGATCTCGGCAAGGTTGAGCCGTCGCTCGCCGGTCCGAAGCGCCCGCAGGATCGCGTCGCGCTGAAAGCCGTGAAGACGGAATTCGCCAACGCGATGGACAAGGAGTTTAAAAAGGCTGGGGAAGCGGACAGGCGCGTGCCGGTCGAAGGCCGCGCGCACGACCTGGGCAACGGCGACGTTGTCATCGCGGCCATCACCTCCTGCACCAACACCTCGAATCCGAGCGTGATGATCGGCGCCGGCCTGCTGGCACGCAAGGCGGCGGCGAAGGGATTGAAGTCCAAGCCCTGGGTCAAGACCTCGCTTGCGCCGGGATCGCAGGTGGTCGGCGAGTATCTCGCCGTATCCGGTCTGCAAAAGGATCTCGACGCGCTCGGCTTCAATCTCGTCGGTTATGGCTGCACCACCTGCATCGGCAATTCAGGCCCGCTGCCGGAGGAAATTTCCAAGGCCATCAACGGCAACGATCTGGTTGCCGCGGCGGTGCTGTCCGGCAACCGCAACTTCGAAGGCCGCGTGAATGCGGACGTGCGTGCGAACTATCTGGCTTCGCCGCCGCTGGTCGTTGCTTACGCAATCGCCGGTTCGATGAATGTCGACATGGTCAAGACTCCGCTCGGCACCGACAAGCAGGGCAAGCCGGTGTTCCTGAAGGACATCTGGCCGACGACCAAGGAAATCGACACCTACATCCGCAAGAACGTCACCAAGAAACTATTCACAAAG
>CAZIKZ010000411.1:0-3441 GCA_964539845.1 uncultured Hyphomicrobiales bacterium | reverse complement strand
ACCTCGACCGTGCCGATCTTCGCCACCCGCCCGACGTCGTTGCGGCCGAGATCGAGCAGCATCAGATGTTCTGCGCGCTCCTTGGGGTCCGCGAGCAATTCGCGCTCGAGCGCCATATCCTCATGCGGCGTTGCACCGCGTGGCCGCGTGCCTGCGATCGGGCGGATGGTGACGCGCCCGTCTCGCACGCGCACGAGAATCTCCGGGCTTGAGCCCGCGATCGCAAGACCGTCGAGATCGAGAAAATACAGAAACGGCGCCGGATTGACGCGCCGGAGCGCGCGATACAGCGAGAACGGCGACAGATCGAACGGCGTTTCGAATCGTTGCGACAGCACCACCTGGAAAATGTCGCCGGCTGCGATGTACTCTTTGGCGCGCGCGACCATGGACGAATATTCGCCAGGTGGCGTGTTGGACACGGCGTTGGCCGCGATGCTGCCGTCATGTGTTTCACGCATCGATTTCGGCAGCGGTGCATCGAGCTTGTCGACAATCTCGCTGAGCCGCTCGGTCGCACGAGCCCGCGCTGCTTTCGCGGACACATCGCGTTCCGGACGCACCGGCGTTACGACGGTGATCTGGTCTTTCACCGAGTCGAAGACGACGACGATGGTCGGCCGGATCAAAAGCGCGTCCGGTGTTCCGAGCACGTCCGGATTGATTTCGGGCAGCCGTTCCATCTGCCGCACCATGTCGTAGCCGAGATAACCGAACAGACCGGCTGCGGGTGGCGGTAAGACATCCGGCAGGTCGATCCGGACCTCCGCGATCAAAGCGCGCAACGCTTCGAGCGGCGGTTCATGGCAGGGCGTGAAGGCGTCTTTTGCCTGCAATGCGCTGCGATTGATTTCGGCCTGGGAACCGCAGGCCCGGAAGATCAGATCGGGTTCAAGCCCGATGATCGAATAGCGGCCGCGCACCGCGCCGCCTTCGACCGATTCGAACAGGAAACTCATCGGACGGCCATCCGCGATCTTGAGGAAGGCCGAAACCGGCGTTTCAAGATCGGCGACCAGATGGGTCCATACGACTTGCGGCGCGCCACTGTCGTAGCGCGCCGCAAAATCTTCAGGTGTGGGCTCGATGATCATCACATCCGGCGCATATCCCGCGCTAGTTTGAGGTGCCGCCGATCACCTGGTTGAGCGCAGCTTCGTTGATGGTCGCGCCGAGCGTGGCTTGCAGGTTGGCGAGATACTGCGCAACGATGTCTTCCGTCAGCATGTTGGTCAGTGCATCCTTGATCTGTTTGGCATCGGCAGAACTCGCATCGAGTGCCGGTACCGTCACGCCAGTGACACGGAAGACGACCCATTCGGTTGCGCTCGCGCCTTGCGCCGTGCCGACACCGTCCTTCGGAGTCTGGAACACGGCTTCGAGCGCAGTTGCGGGGAAGTCGCCCTGGGTCCGGTCGCGACGTAATGCCACGATGAATTGCGGTTTCGTGCCAACGGCCGCGGCGACGTCGGAGATGTTCGTGGTCTTGAGCTTCTCGGCCGTTTGCGTGGCGAGCTCCTTGAGCTTGGCTGCGACCTGATCATTGCGCCAGCGCTCGACCACGCGGTCGCGAACCTCATCCAGCGGACGTTCACGCGAGGGCGTGGTCGATACCACCTCGAACCAGAGATAGCCTTCCCCCTTTGCGATCTGGACGGCCTCATTCTCGGTGCCGATTTCAGCATTGAAGATCGCCGAAAACAGATTGGCGGTGTCCGGCAATTGCGACACCGGCTTGCCATCGGGTCCACGGCCGGAGCGGTCGACGGCGTCGATCGTCTGCATCGGCAGTCCAACCTTCTTCGCAAGTTCGGCCAAAGTGCCACCTGCGCCGCGCTCATCTTCCAGCTTGTCGTAGAACGTACGTACCTCTCTGGCGGCTCTTGCGACGGCAAGATCGCGCTTCAGGTCGGCGGCGACCTCTTCGAACGGACGCACTGTCTCCGGCTCGACCTTGCCGACATGGATCAGGACCGTGCCGAACCGCCCCTTGATCGGTTCGCTTGTCGAATCGGGCTGCAGCGCAAACGCGGCGTCAGCGACCGCGGGATCGAGAATCTGCGACTTCGGCACGATGCCGAGATTGATATCGCTGCCCTTGCGCTCGGGTGAAGCCGCGTATTTCTCAAAGCCCATATCCGGCTGCTTGATCTTCTCAAGCGCCTCGCGCGCCTCGACTTCGCTCGGAAACACGATCTGATGTACCGCGCGCCGTTCGGGCGTCACGTATTTGCTTAGATCGGCGTCGTAGGCTTTCTTCACATCCTCATCGGAGATCGTGATCGACTTGGCGAGCGTGTCGGCTGACAGCGTCACCACATCGACCTTGCGGAATTCAGGCGCGCGGAACAGGTTCTTGCGCTCCTCGAAGAACTTGGCGAGTTCCTCGGGCGTGGGGTCCTTGATCTCGCCGACCTGGTCCGGACCGAGGACCAGATAATCGAGCGCACGCAGTTCGTTGACGAAACGATTCTGCGCATCGATCGCGATCTCCGGCACCGTCAATTCGCCGGTGAGAGTGCGTATGATTTCCTGCTGCAGGATTTGTTTGCGGCGTTCCGCAACGAAGCGCGCTTCGGTGTAGCCAAGTTCTCGCAGGATCGCGTTGAAGCGATTGCGATCGAACTGACCGGATATACCGCGGAAGGACGGGTCGTTGCGGATGCGCTGAGCGACGATGTCGTCCGGCAGGTTGAGACCAAGCTGGCGGATATTGTCGTCGAGCGCGGCTTCAGCGATCATCTGGCCGAGCATCTGCCGGTGCAGACCAAGTGCGCGCGCCTGATCCGCCGGGATCGGCTTGCCGATCTGGCGGATCAGCCGCTGCATCTGGTCGTTATAGGATTGCCGGAAGCGCTCGACGCCAATCTCGGTCGAGCCGACCTTGGCGACGGTCGAACTGCCGAAGCCGCGGAAGATGTCGCCAATACCCCAGACGGCGAATGAGATCGCAATCAGACCAAGCACAATGCCGGTGATCAGGCGGCCGAGCCAATTGCGGGTAGCATTTTGAATTCCACGCAGCATGGGAGCTCAGAATCTTTCGTGTTCGGCGGTGTGGGAGAAAAGGCCGCGCATCATAGAGAGGGCAATGTGATGCTGCAACTCGCTGACATGTCACGGGAAAGCGCTGGTACCCAAAGCAGCCGTCTGGTAGCCGGAAGCGATCTGGGGTGGATCTCATTCGGAGAAAAGAGGGGTCATGGCGAACGAACCGCGTCCGCTGGTCGCAGGCAACTGGAAAATGAACGGCCTCGCCGCATCGGTCGCCGAACTCGAAGCGATCATCGCGGGTGCCGCGAGCCGACCATTTGCTGCCGACCTGATGATCTGCCCGCCATCGACCCTGATTGCGCGTTTCGCCAAGGCCGCGGCCGGGTCGACGATCGCCATCGGAGCGCAGGATTGCCATGCCGAAGCCTCGGGCGCCTTCACCGGCGA
>CAZIKZ010000410.1:794-3445 GCA_964539845.1 uncultured Hyphomicrobiales bacterium | reverse complement strand
CTTCCGGCGCAGCCAGTCGATCGCCTACCGGCCGGCCTGCGAGACCTGCCGCGCCGGAAGCCACCATGGGTGAGGAGGTCGTTCAGCCCGGGCGCGCGGTCGCCCACAAGATGGGTAAACACTTTGCGCTCTTCCTTGCCCGCCAGATACGGGCAGGGCGAGGGCGCCGTCAGGTAGAATTGCGGCGTATCGCGCGAATGCTGGGTCACGGTCCGGCCATTTCCTCCTAGTGTGGTGGTTCGGAAATCCGCTTCATTGTTGCGGCAAGCTCATCAAGCGGATTTCCGAACCGAACCACACTAGAATCGTAGGTTCCTAGTGTCCTTGGAATCCGAAGTCCGCTCACGAGCAAGCCGCAGATTGAAGCGGACTTCGGATTCCGGACACTAGGCCAAACTCTGAACCGGCAGGCCTGCTGTCGTCAAACGGTACCGCGATCCGGGCCGGCGGGCCGGATGCTGCCCGCACGGGCGGGATTGTTGATTATCACCGTACCGACCAGGAAATCGTGCATCAGCCGTCCGCGCTTGTTGAAGAAACAGACCAGCAGGATGAGGGGGGTCAGGACACTGGTCGACACCCAGAACAGTCCGGCGTGGACCACGGCCAGCAACAGATACGAGGGAGCGCCGTACAAGGTGCGCATTTCGATATCGAGCGCCCGCATTCCGATGGTCGCCGAGTGCGGTCCGCCGAGCGTGGTGCCGTAATAGAACGCGGCCCAGATCAGCGTGACAACCGGCATCAGGCCGAACAGGCCGAAGCCCAGTCCCAGTGTCACGATCCCGATCGCGAAGAAGAACAGCCAGACCAGAATCAGCGGGATCGCGAGGATGACGAGGTCGATGACAAAGGCGAGCACGCGGCGCGCCGGCACACCGTCGAACAATTCCGGATGGGTGTCCGGATCGTAGGTGTGTGGGTTCACGTTGTAGGAGACGTCGATCCGGTCCCGTTCGTCCGCCATAATTCCCGACCCGTTGCGCGCTTCAATCCGCCCTCATCCTGAGGAGCGCAGCGTAGCTGCGCGTCTCGAAGGACGAGGGCGGCCCCATCCTTCGAGACGGCGGCTGCGCCGCCTCTTCGGGATGAGGCCGATCAAGGCCCGTCTAAGTTGTTCACACTCTAACGTAACGCAATCTCCCCGCCTATAGTGCCGCCGACGGGGTACGAAAATCATGATCAGGCTGAGCGACATCGAGGATGCCCAGACCATTCTGGACGGGCGCATTCTGCGCACGCCGATGCTGCCGGCGCCGAAGCTGTCCGCGCTGACCGGCGCGGACGTGTTCGTCAAATACGAAAACCTGCAGGTCACCAATTCCTTCAAGGAGCGCGGCGCGCTCAACAAGCTGGCCAGCCTCGATGCTGCGGATCGCGCCCGTGGCGTGATTGCGATGTCGGCCGGCAACCATGCACAGGCGGTGGCCTATCATGCCGCACGCCTTGGTATCGCGGCGACGATCGTGATGCCGGTGGTCACACCGGCTGTGAAGGTGGCATCGACCCGTGCCTATGGCGCGACCGTAGTCCTGCACGGCGAGAGCATCGCCGAAGCGCAGTCGCGCGCCGAGGCGTTGCAGGCGCGGCACGGGCTTATCTTCATCCACCCCTATGACGATCCGCGGATCATCGCGGGGCAGGGGACGATCGCGATCGAGATGCTCGAGGAGCGCCCCGATCTCGATTGTCTGGTCGTACCGATCGGCGGCGGCGGCCTAATTTCCGGCAACGCCATCGCGGCCAAGGCGATCAATCCGCAGATCGAGGTCATCGGCGTCGAGGCAGAGCTTTATCCGAGTATGTGGAATGCGCTGCACGGCGAGGACAGGCCCTGCGGTGGCGCAACGCTTGCCGAAGGCATAGCGGTCAAGAATGTCGGCAAGCTGACGCTGCCGATCATCCGCGAGCTTGTGTCGGACGTTCTGCTCGTGAGCGAGTCGCAACTCGAGCGGGCGGCGAATGCCTATCTGACGCTGCAGAAGACGATGGCGGAGGGTGCGGGCGCGGCCGGGCTCGCGGCGATGCTGAAGGAGCCAGAGCGCTTCAAGGGCAAACGCGTCGGTCTCATTCTTTGCGGCGGCAATATCGATCCCCGCATTCTCGCATCGATCATGGTGCGCGAACTCGAGCGCGGCGAGCAGATCGTGTCGTTTCGGCTCACCATTCCGGACCGGCCGGGCGTGCTCGGTCAGATCGCGAGCCGGCTCGGCGAACTCGGCGCCAACATCCTCGAGGTCGATCACAAGCGGCTGTTTCTCGATGTGCCGGCAAAAGGCGCGCGGCTCGACGTGACGGTCGAGACCCGCGACCAGGCGCATGCCGAGGAGATCATCACTGCGCTTGGCGCCGACGGCTATCACCCGGTTCGCATACAGGGTGGCGAGGTGAAGCCGTGATCTGTCCATAGTCATGGCCGGGCTTGACCCGGACATGACATCAGCCTTGCTTCAGCATCTCCGCCGCCTTCGGCGCGAAATACGTCAGGATGCCGTCAGCGCCCGCGCGCTTGAACGCGAACAGGCTCTCCAGCATCGCCTTGTCGCCGTCGATCCAACCATTCTGAGCCGCGGCCGTGATCATCGAATATTCCCCCGACACCTGATAGGCGAAGGTCGGCACGCCGAACTCGCTTTTCACCCGCCGCACGA
>CAZIKZ010000410.1:0-784 GCA_964539845.1 uncultured Hyphomicrobiales bacterium | reverse complement strand
CAACGCCTCGTCGGAATTGGCGTAGTCCATCTGGTACGTGCGCTTGTCGCCGGTTAGGGTCTTTGACGACCCGACCGCGTCGCGGAACGGACCGTAGAAGGCCGACGCGTATTTCGCCGCATAGGCCATGATGGCGACGTTCTGGTGCCCGGCATCGTCCAGCGCCATGCGGATTGCACCGACGCGGCCGTCCATCATGTCGGAGGGCGCGATGATGTCGCAGCCGGCATCGGCCTGCACCAGTGCCTGACGCGTCAGCACGTCCACGGTCTCGTCGTTCAGGATCACGCCATCGCGCAGGAGCCCGTCATGACCGTGGCTGGTGAACGGATCGAGCGCGACATCGCAGAGGATGCCAACCTCCGGTACCGCCGTCTTGATCGCGCGGACGGCGCGGCAGACCAGATTTTCCGGGTTGACGGCTTCGCTGCCGCTTTCGTCGCGCAGCCCAGGATCGGTATAGGGAAAGATCGCGACACAGGGGATGGCGAGCTTGGCCGCGCGTTCGACCTCGCGCACCGCTTCCTCGATCGAGAGCCGGTCGACTCCCGGCATCGAGGGCACCGGCGTGCGCTTCGCCTGTCCGTCCACCACGAAGATCGGCCAGATCAGATCGGCGGCGGTCAGTTCGTTTTCGCGCACCATGCGGCGCAGCCAGTCGCTCTGCCGCAGCCGCCGGGGACGGTGCGACAGGTCAAGTGGCAGGCCGGTGGTCGGCGGCTCGACCGGCACGACACGGGTCCGGTGTTCGAGCGGGCGACCGTACTTGATTGCCATTGCGATA
>CAZIKZ010000409.1:0-3486 GCA_964539845.1 uncultured Hyphomicrobiales bacterium | reverse complement strand
CGCCCTCCTCGCCGACCGCGTTCGGGCGCTGGAAGATCCAGTTCTGCCACGCGGTCAGGCGCGCGAAGATTTTCGATTCCATGGTCTCGGGTCCACCGAAGCGCAGATTGGCTTCGAGGCCGGTGAGTCCGTCGGGTGAGAAGCTTGCGCGCTCTTCCAGGAAGATGCGGATCTCGTCATCCCAGTCGATATCGTCATACGCAAAGGTGACGAGCCCGAGTTTCTCGGCCTCCACCGCATCCAGCATCGTACCGATCGCGGCTTTCGCCTTGTCGAGCGAGGCGTTGTCGTCGAGGAAGCGGCTTTCAAGGCGGCTGATGCCATTCGGCATCGGATAGGCACCGAAGTTGGCTTCGCTCAGCGCGATCGCAGCCGGCGTCCGGTTGCCGCCATTGAGCTGTCCGATCAGCATGTAGGTGCGGTCGCAGGCGAACGTGATTTCCGCGAGCGTCCCCGCAAAGCATGAACCGGGTTCGACCACGGCGACAAGCGAGCGCGAGGTCAGGTCGACACGCTTCAGCACACGCTTCCAGTAGAGACGGATTTCGCGCGCGAGCCAGCTCGACTGATTGGCGGCGAGGAAGGCATCGTAGGCCAGCACCTGCTCCGGGTCGCCCTCCGACTTGAACACGATGACGGCGATGTCGCCCTCATTGGCGCGAATGTCGAGGATTGCGTCATCCAGCTCGCGAGCAAGCCTGAGCGGCCAGAACTCGGCGCCGAGCTTCTCCATTTCTACGAGGCTTGCCGGTGGCGGCAGATCCGGTCCGCGCAGCGTGATGGTGGCGATACGGGCGGAGCGGTCGACCACAACACTCACCGACTGGTAGTCGGCGGCGTCACCGGTCCATTTTTTCTTCAGGGGCGTCAGAACAATGCCGACAATCCCAGACGGTCTGTCAGACCGTGCGGCGAACTCCTTTGCTCGCTGGCCGACAATCTCCTCCAAACGCGGCGCGGCGACCACTTCGTCAACCAGACGCCAGTCCACCGCGCGCTTGCCCTTCACGCCTTCTTCGGTGGTGCAGAACACGTCGGCATGGTCGCGGCGCACCTTGCGCTTGTCCGTGACGCGCGTCAGCCCACCGGTGCCCGGAAGCACTGCAAGTAAAGGCAATTCGGGCAATGACACCGCGGACGAGCCATCGTCCACCAGCATGATGTGGTCGGCGGCGAGAGCCAGTTCGTAGCCGCCGCCGGCGCAGGCGCCGGTCACGACGCAGATCGTCTTTTGGCCCGAAAATTCGCTCGAATCTTCGATGCCGTTGCGGGTCTCGTTGGTGAATTTGCAGAAATTGACCTTATCCGCGTGCGTCGACCCCGCCAGCATGCGGATATTCGCGCCGGCGCAGAACACGCGCGGCTTGCCCGAGCGCAGCAGGATGACCTTCACCTCGGGATGCTCGAAGCGCAGCCGCTGCAGCGCGTCCGCGAGCTCGATGTCGACACCCAGGTCGTAGGAATTGAGCTTCAGCTCGTAGCCTTCGAACAGGCCGCCTTTTTCGTCGACATCCATGGCGAGCGTGGCGACGTCGCCGCTGACGGACAATTTCCAGTGCTTGTAGCGCGCGGGATCGGTCTCAAAACCTATACGAGTCAAGCCGTTAGCAAGCTTGCGGGCGTGTTCAGCCATGCCTGGACCCCGGTTTTCGGTGGTTTTGATGACATGCACTATAGTGCATGTTGTTCGGGAGTCCAGCGGAAACTTGGTCTCGTTCCAATCCGGACCCCGCGCGCAAAACCGCGCAGTAGTCATTCCGGTTCCGCACCAGCCGGGATGCCGCTAGGCCGCCGATGCCTGCGGCTCATGGCCGTGAACGATACGGTTCACGAAATCGGACACGGTGCGCAGCGTGACCTCCGGCGCCTCACGCGCGGGATTGTGTTTCACGCCCGGCAGCAGCGCGACATCGACCGGGCAATAGCACTCCTCCTGCGCGATCTCGATCTGGCGCAAGGTCCCGTACTGATCGTCCTCACCCTGCACGAGCAGGATCGGCACGCGGATATAAGCGAGCTCTTCGGAGATATCCCATTGCCGGAAGTCGTTCTCCAGCCACACATCGGCCCATCCGCGAAACGCATTGTCGACATTCGGATGCCATTTCTGAAGTCGTGCGCGCAGATCGCCGCTGTCGTATGCATCGCGCGCCTCCGCGATGGACTTCGCGGTCACATCCTCACAAATGAAATGCGGCGCCATCAGCACAAGCCCGCGCACGCGATGATCCTGATGGCTTCCTGCATAGATCGTCGCGATCGACGCACCATCGCTGTGACCGACCAGCACGCCGCGCTGAAAGCCTATTCGCTCCAGCACGCGCGGCAGGCTCTCCCTCGCCTCGTGATGCATGTAGCTGATCGGCCGCGGCAGTTTCACCGGGCTCGACTTGCCGTAGCCCGCGCGCGAATAGACAAACACGCCGCAGCCGGTCGCCGCTGCAAGCTGGTCCGGGAAATCGTTCCACATCCCGACACAGCCCAAGCCCTCGTGCAGAACGACAAGAGTCGGCGCGTCGCCGGGCCGCGGCCCGATCATGCGATATTCCAGTGTTTCCGGGCCTAACGCGAGCATCCCCTGATCGGCAAGCGCACTCATTTGGTCCACTCCTGCACCAGACGATACAGCCGGCCAGCGCTTTGATCGACAGTGAGCCCGGATGTATCGAGTTCCGCTTCGGCCTGCGCGTAATCCTGCGAACGTGCCTCAAGGATAGCGACGAGATCGGCCATCGCCTCGCGATTTTCAGACATCGGACGCAGATCGCCCTGCGCCATCACGCGACTCATATGCTCTTGCGGCTGCGCCTTCACCCATACGGTATGCGCACCGCGCAACAAGAGCGCATAGGTTTCCGGCGACGACACGATGCCGCCCGCGGTCGCGATCACGACCTTGTCGTGATTTCCGATCACCTTCTCAAGCGATGCGCGCTCGTAGCGGCGAAACGTCGATACACCGGACATCTCGATCAGCATCGAGATGTTGGCGCCGTATTCCTGCTCCACCACGCGATTGAGTTCGACGAAGGGATAGCCGAGCCGCTCGGCGAGGATCTTGCCGAGCGTCGACTTGCCGGCACCACGCAGACCCACGAGCGCAATACGATGCGCGCGCTCGGATTTCGCGCTCTGCACGATGCGGTACTCGATCAATTCCTCGAGCGCGGGCCATTCCGACGGCGAAAGCCGGTTCACCAGATCGACGATGCGGTTGAGCCGTTCGTGACGATCGTCGAGCGGCAACAGCCCGGTGATCGGACTTTCCAGGGCATCGGCCACCGCCTTCAGAACCGTCAGCGAAGGGTTGCCATAACCGCCTTCGATCTGCGCGAGATACCGCTCGGAAATGCCGGAATCGGACGCCAGTTGGCGGCGCGTGATGCCTCGCCGGGCCCGCCCCCGGCGAACCAGCCGGCCGACTTCCTCCGCAAAGGCAATACTCGTAGACGTGCCGTTGCTCTGCTCGGGAGCAGGCTTTTCGCC
>CAZIKZ010000408.1:830-3514 GCA_964539845.1 uncultured Hyphomicrobiales bacterium | reverse complement strand
GTGAGAGCGGATCGCGCGATCTTCTCGCCCGAAACGACGGCTCAGGCCGCCCTCGTATTCATCGCGGTCACGACGGCGGCAAGTATGCCGACAATCAGCGCGAGGATCGGCCCCATGATGAATATCGCGCCCATCGCCCCGCCGCCATCACGGTCGAACAAGCCGAAATAGTTAGTGGCGACGATGTACCAGACGATCGGGATCGCCCAGCCCACGATCAGGCCGACGAGGAATGCGATGAAGATTTTGAGAAAGCGCATCGGCACCTCGTTCGATTCAGGTCTTAACGAAACCTTACCGTCATCATGCCGGTTGCGCAGTTCGCGGATCAATAATTCTTAGCGGTCCACGGATACGAACAACACTCTCGATGACCGCGCAACCGAAACCTTATCCCGGCGAAGGCGCCAGCGCCGAGCAGATTTTTCTGCTGGCGGAAGAGTTTTGCAAGGCTGCGGACAAAGCCCTCGCAATCGCGCGCCGAGGAAATCCGCTATCGCACGCGCCTTATCGTCTGATCGCGATTCACGCAATCGAACTCTATCTCAATGCGCTTCTTCTGATCGAAGGCGCCGGCCCCCGCGACATACGCGCCTTTCATCACAATCTTGCTGTCCGAGCGGAAAGGCTGAAAAGCGGCCTGCCATTGCGCCGCCGCACCTCCATACATCTTATCGCAATGACCAATGAACGCGAATATCTGATCAGCCGTTATGGAGCGGATCAGATGAAAATAGTGTCGCCAATCAACCGCGTTCAGGCGACATTGGACGAGGTCCGGTCGAAGGTCCGCAATCAGCTTGAAAAGCGGTCCGCTGCGGCGGCGGCCAAATCAGTTTGCCCCGGACCGGTCCCAAATCACCGGAAACCGGTCAAGTCCGCGGAAAGCCCAGCCGCCGAAGCGAATGTCCGCGCCTTCCGCGAGCCGCAAATTGCGAAGGCGTGAGAAGATCGCGGGCAACACCACATCGGCAATCATCGCGCGCGAAACCCACGCTCCGGCGCAAAAATGTGGGCCGGCGCCGAACGAAATACTCTTCGACGTATCGCGCCGGACATCGAACATGTCGGCTCGCTCGAAATGCCGCTCGTCGCGATTGGCCGATCCGTACAGAAAGAAAATCCGGTCATCCACATCGAACCGGATGTCGCGCACGGCATGGGGCTTCGCGATCCTGCGGGGTGACATACCGATCGGCGAAATCCAGCGGGTATATTCTTCGAAGGCTTGCAGCCAGGAGACCTGCCCGACTCGAACGAGAGCAAGCTGGTCCGGATGCGTCAGCAGCGCGAAAACCGTCCCCGCAATCGCGTCGCGCGGTTCGTTCTGGCCGCCGCTGATGGCAAGCTTGATGTTTGCGCGGACGCTATCCATCGACATCCCGGATTGCAGCATCACGCTCAGCAGGCTCTGGTTCGGCGTCGCAAGAACCACCGGCATCATGTCTTCGATCGCGGCATCGATGCCGGCGGTGGCAGCACCGCAGCGCATCTCGATCTCAGATTTTCCGGTATAATTCGCGATGCCGTCAATCATCGCCTGCGACCATGCATCCATGTCCTCGAAACGCATATTGGTCAGTCCGGTGACCGACTTCAGGCATTCCGCCGAGAACGGCAATGCAAAGTCGCGACAGAAATCGATCCCCTGCTCAAGATCGAGTGCATCGAGAAGGCGATCGGCATGCGCCTGAAACTGGGCCGTCCAGTGCGCCCTGACGGTCTTCGGCGATATGGTTGGAAAAATCGTCTTCCTCTCAGCCGTATGCGCATCGCCATCCTTGCGCATCATGTTCTGGCCCATCAGCCGGTTCATGAGACCGTCCGGCTGGTGTGAACTGAAGATGTCGATCTGCTTCTCGCAGGTGAAGATGTCGTCGCGCGCGGCAAAGACGGTGCCGCCCAGCTGCGGCACGAAGGCAATCGGTGCCTCCTTGCGCAACCGCGCAAGCGTTGGATAGGGATCGCGCGAGAACGCCGCTATGTCGATGTCAAAATGCGGGGCGGTGCTCATGGCGGCGGTTGCGTCACTTCGGTTTCGCAGGCTGGTGCTACATCCCACAATCCGGCTTTATCCGAGCAAACGCAACATCCGGCCGGTAGCCGCTTGTATCGGCGTTCGCTCGTTTGGCCGTCGCGAGAACAATTTCAAAGTGCGGCTCACGGACTGCGCTCCGTGAAGCCGGATCACTCCCACTCGATCGTGCCCGGGGGCTTGCTTGTCACATCATAGACCACGCGGTTGACGCCCTTGACCTCGTTGATGATGCGGGTCGCGACGTGGCCAAGAAACTTCATGTCATACGGATAGAAATCCGCCGTCATGCCGTCGGTCGACGTCACGGCGCGCAGACCGACCACAAACTCATACGTGCGGCCATCGCCCATCACGCCCACGGTCTTCACCGGCAGGATCACCGCAAAGGCCTGCCAGATATCGTCGTAGAGACCGTGACGGCGGATCTCCTCGATATAGATTTCGTCGGCGTAACGCAGGATATCGAGCTTGTCCCTGGTAATCGCGCCGGGGCAACGGATCGCAAGGCCCGGCCCCGGGAACGGATGGCGGCCGACGAACACCTCGGGCAAACCGAGTTCGCGGCCGAGCGCGCGCACCTCGTCCTTGAACAACTCGCGCAAAGGCTCGACGAGTTGCATATTCATGCGCTCGGGCAGTCCGCCGA
>CAZIKZ010000408.1:0-820 GCA_964539845.1 uncultured Hyphomicrobiales bacterium | reverse complement strand
TCCGCCGACATTGTGATGCGACTTGATGGTCACCGAAGGCCCGCCGGTAAACGACACACTCTCGATCACGTCGGGATAAAGCGTGCCCTGCGCGAGGAAGTCGGCGCCGCCGAGTTTTCTGCCTTCCGCATCGAACACATCGATGAACAGTTTGCCGATGATCTTGCGCTTCTTTTCGGGATCATCGACGCTGGCCAGCTCCGTCAGAAACATCTCTTCCGCTTCGACATGGACCAGCGGGATATTGTAGTGGCCGCGGAACAACGCGACGACCTTCTCCGCCTCGCCGAGACGAAGCAGTCCGTGATCCACGAATACGCAGGTGAGCTGATCGCCGATCGCTTCGTGGATCAGCACGGCCGCAACCGATGAATCGACGCCGCCCGACAGCCCGCAGATCACTTTGCCCTTGCCGACCTGCTTGCGGATTTTCTCAATCGCTTCATCCTTGAAAGCGCGCATGGTCCAGTCGCCGGAGAAGCCTGCGATCTTGCGCACGAAGTTGCGCAGGATTGCAGCGCCATGCGGCGTATGCACGACTTCGAGATGAAATTGCGTGGCGTAGAATTTGCGCTCGTCATCAGCGATCACTGCAATCGGCGCGTTGGCTGAGGTCGCGATGGTGCGGAAGCCGGCGGGCGGCACAGTCACGCGATCGCCGTGGCTCATCCAGACCGGATAGCTCTGGCCTTTTTCCCACACGCCCTCGAACAGCGGGGACTCGTCCGTCACGGTCACTTCGGCGCGGCCGAACTCCCGATGATGCCCGCCTTCGACCTTGCCGCCGAGCTGCTGCGCCATCGCCTGCTCGCCGTAGCAG
>CAZIKZ010000407.1:0-3524 GCA_964539845.1 uncultured Hyphomicrobiales bacterium | reverse complement strand
CCGTGCTCGGGCTCAGTCACGAAAGCTGGGTAAGGCGCAAAGCAATTGCGCTTCTGGCCTCTTGGACTACCTGCCACACCACGCAGTGGGTTCATTCTTCGGTCTCCGGCACGAGACTCCCGAAAACCGGAGTTTTCGCGACAAGAGCGAGAATCGTCTCGGACATTTTGGCGCTAGAACCCGAAAATCCGCCATCCTCCGCCATCCAGAGACTTTGGGCTATCGTTGAAGACGCCCTATTGGCGGGGATTTCTGACATTTTGGAAAGATATTCTCCGAATGGAGACTGACTGGCTGGGGTGAGAAGATTCGAACCTGCAGATAGCGGATCCGCAAACAAGGTAAGAAATGTCGCAATCGCGGAAAGTTAGGAAACATATATCGAACAGATCGAGTTCGTTTCTGGGGCGATATCCGGGGCGGTACCGACTTTAGGCTTCCGAACACACGAGGTAAGCGATTGGTTTTATTGGTGGGCCCGGCAGGACTCGAACCTGCAACCAGACCGTTATGAGCGGCCGGCTCTAACCATTGAGCTACGGGCCCGGCCGGCGGGTGGCGCGGCGGGACCGCACTCATAGCAATGCCGGGCGGCAACGCAAATGCCGCCCGGCATATTGATCACATGGAACGACGAAAGCCGGCGCTTCCGGCGCCGACCGGCCGCCCTCGCCTCAGCGAACTTCCTGATCGCGCGCAGTTGTTACGCGCGGGGCGCCGCGGCGCGATCCGACATAGGCGCCGCGGGCGCGGCGCGCCTGAGGCGAGAATACCGGCATGTCAGCACCGATCGCACCAACCGTCGGGGTCATGGCCATATCCGACCGGGCGACGTTGCGCGCCGCGCGACCGCCGCCATAGCCGCTGGCGTAGAGCGCGACCGCGCGGTCATGGTTGCCGCCCGCCGCGCGGTAGGCACCCGCCAGATATTTCACGGCATAGGTCATGTTGGTATTGGCATCGAGCAGGCCTGCGGCGCCGCCGCTATAACCCATCGAGCGCGCGGTCCCGAGGCGGATCTGCATCATGCCGTAATTGCCCTTCGACACGGCCCGCGGATTGTAGCGGCTCTCGCGCATGATCACGCGATGCACCAGTGACGGCGGAAGGCCGTGCGCGGCAGCGTGGCGCTGGACCAGACCGGAATAGGCTTCATTGGCGCTGGCCCCCGACATCGGAATGAGACCCGCGGCAATGACGCCCAGCGAAAAGAGGGAAGCGCGCATCGTGGTTACACGAGTCATCTCAGCTCCGGATTTTGTTGAGGTGTCTGCCTTTACACGGCGCAATGCGGCCACGATGCGGCAGGTTCCACTACGGACGTCACGCTTTGTGACCCGATGTTGCAGATGTGAGTGCTCAACACGCGTAAGTCGATGTAAGCCATGCATCGAGCGCGGGGCAACTGGCATTAACCTCGCCAGGAGTCAACACTTGCGGCAGAAATCGGGCAATTAACCAGTCAAGCCGTCAGACGCTGCGGCACCCGCGATGCATCATTGTTGAGCTCGACAACCTGAGCCAGAAGCTCGAGCAGAACACGCTGGTCCTTCGCATTGAGCGGCGCAAGAATCCGCTCCTGGGTACGGCGTACGCCCTCCTCCGCACGCCGAGTCACGGCGCGGCCTTGCGGCGTCAGCTTGAGCAATTTCACGCGCTTGTCGTCCGGCGACGAATAGCGCTCGACAAAACCGCGCGCCTCCAACCGCTCCAGCACATTGCCGAGCGTCGAGCGATCGAAGGCGATCTGCGCCGACAGCCGCGTGGCATCGATCCCCTCATGCTCAGCAATGGCGACCATCGATGCGTATTGCACGGGCGTCAGATCGAAGGCCGCGCATTCCTCGATGAAGATCGCGACCGCGATCTGCTGCGCGCGCCGGATCAGGTGTCCCGGCTGTGTCTGCAATTCCTTGAGCTGCATGGCCACGGACTCCGCCCTCACTCGCGATCTCAAGCCGCGCGCTCGTCAGACCCTGTTTGCGGCTTCACGCCGGTCAGACCGTTGCCACCATAGATCCAGCGGACCGAATGATTGAATTCCTCCGGAGTCTTGTCTTTCAGCCAGGCATTGCGCACGAGCCGCTCGACCCCCGCGACATGGAAGATGCGCCCGAGTTCGCGGGACGACAGCACGACACGATAGGCCCGCGGAATACGTATGGTCTCGTAGGCCTTGAACGCCGCCTTCACATCGCCGCCGGATTTCTCGAACGCATCGGACAGGCAGACTGCGTCTTCCATCGCCATGCAGGCGCCCTGTGCGAAATACTGATAGGTCGGATGCGCGGCGTCGCCGAGCAGCGTGACATTGCCGTCGACCCAGCTCGCGATCGGATCGCGGTCGCCCAGCACCCAGCGCCGCCAGTCTTTCGGGATTTCCAAAATCTTGCGAATGCGCGGCACGATGTGCCCGAATTTCTCCAGCACCTCCTCGCGCTTGCCCGGCTCGTTGCTGCCGACATTTTCGAGATCGGTGACAAAGGTCGCGACCAGATTAAAGGTCTTCCCGCCCTGCAGCGGGTAATGCACGAAATGCGTCTTCGGGCCGACCCAGATGGTCGCCGCATTCCAGCGCAGATCTTCGGGCATCTGCTCCAGCGGCAGCACCGCGCGATAAGCGACGTGACCCGAGACCCGCAGCGGATCGCCGCCGGTCATCTGTTCGCGGATCATTGAGCGGATACCGTCGGCGCCGATCAGCGCATCGGCCTCATAGATAGTCCCGGCCGCTGTGAGCACGCGCACGCCGTTCGGCGTGTTTTCATATGAGACGACGCGCTCCTTGTTGACCAGTGTCACGTTCGGATCGGCGCGGCAGGCATCAAGAAATGCGCTGTGCAGATCGGCGCGGTGAATCACCGCGTAGGGATTGCCCATGAACTTGCGGAACGGCTCGTCGACCGGCGCGCGCAAAATCTGCTCGCCTGACAATCCGTCCATCATGATCAGCGAGTCGATATAGACCGCGCGCTCGCGGCAGGCCTGACCGACGCCCAGATAGTCCATGGCGTGAAAACCATTCGGTCCGATCTGAATGCCGGCGCCGATTTCGCCAAACGTGTCCGCCTGCTCCAGCACGGTGACGCGCGCGCCTCGGCGCGCAAGACCCATCGCTGCAGACAAGCCGCCGATGCCGCCACCGGCAACGACCACTGATGGTCTGGATACGTTCGCCATAATCCCATCCTCCCGAACCGCGCACCTGAGCCGTGCCCATGAGTTGCGCCATTTTTTAAAAGCATACTGTTTATCAGTATACTGTCAATATCGTCTGGGCCGGCGGGACTTTGTCGGCTGCTGCGCCGCAATCTGCTCCTGATTTCGCTGAAGTTCTTCGCCTCTCTCCCGCATCATGCGCTGGAAGATCGCCATCGCTTGTGCTTCGTCGCGAGCGGCTTTTACCAATCAGCGGCGGCGGTTTTTTACGACGCCCCCGCAGTGCCGCCCTCCTCCCGCGTCTCGTGGCGTTATTAGGAATATAGTCTTGTAGATGCAATTTATCAAGCGCCTATGATGCCGCT
>CAZIKZ010000406.1:0-3536 GCA_964539845.1 uncultured Hyphomicrobiales bacterium | reverse complement strand
GATATCCTCGTAGCGCTGATTCCAGATATCCTTGGTGACGAGATGCGGTGGCAGGTTCTGCTTGGCCAGAATTTCGGGGTGCGCGCGCACCACCAGCACCTCCTCGTAATAGGAGCGGTTGAAAATCCCGATCCGTCCGCGCTCCGGCATCGCGGTCGTGGTGCGCCACATGTAATCGTGATCGAGTTCGTGCGCGGTCGGCGTCTTGAACGAATAGACCTGACAGCCTTGCGGATTGACGCCCGACATCACGTGCTCGATCGCACTATCCTTGCCCGCCGCGTCCATGGCCTGGAAAATCGCGAGCACCGCCCAGCGATTTTGCGCGTACAGCATGTCCTGCAAATTGGTGAGCTTGCGGATACTGTCCTGCAGCATCGCCTTGGCCTCGTCCTTGTCGATGGCAAGGCCCGCGGCATCGCCAGGGTCAACGTCCGACAGACGAAACTTTTCCGGATTGTCGATGCGGTATTTGCGGGCGAGGGCTTCGATTTTCATCGCACCAGTTCACGCCGTCGCAGGCGGTTTGACAAGGGCATTCACGCTGTTGCGTTGCGCAGGAAGGTCTGGATGAAGCCGGGCATCATCGGATCGATATCGGCAGCGCTGCGGGCCACATAGACGTCGGCGAGCTCGGGATCTTTCTCGCGCGCGATATGGGCGCGAATGCGCTCGCGGAGCTGTTCTCCGGTCTCCCGCGTACGCATCGGTTTCAGCAGCGCGATCAGAGGCCCTGCAGGCACGCAATGCCAGCCGGGATCAATGTCGAACTGGTCCGGACGAAGCCCGGTCTCCTCCTGCACCTCGCGCCGGACGCTGGCGTCGAGATCGACTTTGCGTCCCGTTACATCGTTGAGGTCCGGCGTTCCGCCCGGAAAATAGATCTTGCCGCCATTCATCGTGCCGGCCGCCATGACGCCCATCACGTAAGCGCCGTCAGAACCTTGCAGCGCGCCAAGCGCGAAGCAGTTCACCACACCCGCATCGGGAAAGCCGAAATCGCGCCAGGCCATGAAGCTCGCGAAATCGGTCTCGAAGCAGGAGCCGCGAAGGCGGGCGCCTGCGATCTCATGCGCGTGCATCAGCAGCACGCGGCCATTCCACAGGCCGGGCTTGTCGCGGCGCGCCGCTGCAAAATGCGCATCGATCTCGGCGCGGCGTTCGCGCGCAAAAGCCCAATCGAACGGCCCGAGGTTGATATCGAGCGTCTCGATGCGGAGCACCGCGCCGGTCATCACGCCTCGATATGCCCGTCGCTGACGATGATCGCGGAGCCTCCGATGGTCGCGCGCGTGAGTTCGCCGCCCTCGACCGTCATGCCAAGCTCGATCTGGCTCGGACGCCCCATCTCGTAGCCCTGCTCGATCACGAAGCGATGCTCGCCCTCCGCCGGATGCGCAATCTCCATGACGACGCCGGCAAACGCTGCGGCTGCGGCGCCGGTCGCCGGGTCTTCCCGTATCCCGAGGCCGGGCGCAAACATACGCGCGTGGAAATGGTGACCGGGCTCCGCTGTCTGCCCGCAATAGAGATAAACCACCGCACGTCCTTCGCGGCCGAACACGGACTCGAACGAGCCTGCGGGGTTGGCGCGGCCGATCGCGTCCAGATCGCGGACCGGCACGAAATGCGCCGGAACGCCAGCCGACCAGCGCGACGGCGTTCCGAAGCCGATCTCATCCGCCGTCAGGGACAGCGCGGCCGCGGCCTCCTGCATCGTCACCGCATCGCCGGTCCGTTCCGGCAGACGCGGCAACACAAAGCTCGCGCGGCCACGCTCCCTGCCCTGCGGCTCCACAATGCAATGGACGGGACCGACTGTCTCCTCCAGCACCAGGTCATGGACGCCGAGATTGTATCCGCTCATGCAGCCGAGCAGCACGGCGGTGCCGACAGTCGGATGCCCGGCGAACGGCAATTCCGCAGCCGGCGTGAAAATCCGCAGCATCGCGCGATTGCGCTGATCGGCCGGCGTCATCACAAACACCGTTTCCGCGAGATTGAACTCGCGCGCGATGGCCTGCATGTCGGATTTCTCGAGGCCATCCGATTCCAGTACCACCGCCAGCGGATTTCCGGCGAAACGGGTCTGGGTAAACACATCGAGGGTCACGAAGCGGCGGCGCATGAACGGTTTCCCAAAGCACATTCCGCCCTCATCCTGAGGAGGCGCGAAGCGCCGTCTCGAAGGACGAGGGCGGCCCATGGTTCGAGACGCATTGCTTCGCAATGCTCCTCACCATGAGGCCGATTGAGGTCTTAGCTTAACTGCTCCGGCTCGAATAGCTGAGACGGCGAAACGAACTCCTCCTGCGCCTCAACCAGCAGGATTTCGCGCGCCCCACGCTCGGCGGTGAGCCTGAGCACCCCAAACAGTGATGAACCAGCCCGCGCCAACGCCTCGCCGCTCAACCCGCTATTCAACAGATGCGCGAAGAACAACGCCGCGATCGCGTCGCCCGCACCATTGACCGCGATCGGCAGGCGCGGCGTACGCAGACGGAACCGGCCGTCCGGTCCCGACGCGATCATCGCGATGCTGTCGTCAGGCGTGTCTTCGGTTTCCACCGAGGTCACCAGCACCGTGCCAATCCCGAACGCATGCAGCCAGTCGATGGCCGCCAGCGTGCCCTCCGTCGTGCCGGTATCGAGCCCGCTGAGAACACCAAGCTCGAACTGGTTCGGACACACGACGTCCGCGACCGCCAGTGCGTGTGTGCGAATAAAATCCGGAATCCCCGCGTGCACATAAACGCCGCTGTCGGCATCCCCGATCACAGGGTCGCAGCAATATTTCGCGCCGGGATTGGCCAGTTTGACGCGTGCGACCGCGTCGAGAATGGCCTCGCCTGTATCGGCCGAGCCCATATAGCCGGACAATACCCCGTCGCAGTTCGACATCACGCCGCGATCCTCGATACCCTTCACGACATCGCTGATATGGGCTGCGGCGAACACCTCTCCCCTAAAGCCGTCATAGCCAGGGTGATTGGAGAACTGCACGGTATTGACCGGCCAGACCTCGACACCGATCCGCTGCAACGGAAACACGGCCGCGGAATTGCCGACATGGCCATAAGCGACGTGCGACTGGATCGAGAGGAGATTCATGGTGAGCCACACACTATCCGCGGCTCACCTCTCCCCGCAATGCGGGGAGAGGTCGGCTTCCGAGTAAAACGAGGACGCCGGGTGAGGGGCATGGCACAAATGTCAAAGTCTGCCCTTATCCCGCACCTTGTTCGCGTCCTCATCGGCATATTGGCGGTTCAGGTGGCGGTGGCGGTCATGAACCTCCTCCTGCCGCCGGACATGGCGCGGGTTGAGACGGCGTCTGCGGTGGCGCTTGATCGTAACGGCGGGTGGCTTCGTGCCCTGCCGGTCGATGACGGGCGCTGGCGCATTCGGGCGGATATTGCGCGCACGGATCCGGCCTTTGTGCGTCATTTGCTGGCCGTTGAGGATGAGCGATTTTACTGGCATCCCGGCGTGGAACTTACCGCCCTTGTGCGCGCGTTTTTATCCAACAACCGCGC
>CAZIKZ010000405.1:0-3586 GCA_964539845.1 uncultured Hyphomicrobiales bacterium | reverse complement strand
ACCGCTTCGGCGTGCTTGGCGAGGTCGATCACCACATCCATGTTCTGGTCGGAGCAGGACATGATGGTCTGGAAGCCGTTCTTCTTGGCCGCATCGACCGCGATTTCGAAGGTGCGCTTGCGCTCGGGCACCGACATCGAGAAAAACTCGCCCTGCTTGCCTGCGATGAACACGCCGTCGATGCCGAGATCGTTGTGCCAGTGCGCGAGATTGGACGAGAAGCCCTTCTCGTCGATCTTGTAGTCCTGCGTGAACGGCGTCAGCGCCGCGGCCCACACGCCCTTCATATGCTCGCGGGAATAGGCCTTCGCGTCGTTTCTGCCGTATTTCATCGCTTCGTTCCTTCTTCCGTTATTCGGTTTTGCATCGCCGACCAGAGCTTCTCGCCGGTCAGGGGCATGTCGAGATGCATCACCCCGAAGGGCTTCAGCGCATCAACCGCCGCGTTCACGATCGCTGCCGGCACGCCGACGCAGCCGGCTTCGCCGATACCCTTGGCGCCAAGCACGTTGAACGGGCTCGGCGTCTCGATCTTGCCGAGCACCAGCTCGGGCATATGAGCTGCGCGCGGTATAGCATAATCCATGAAGGATGCCGTCAGGAGCTGCCCGTCCTCGTCATAGACGATCCGCTCCAGTGTAGCCTCTCCGAGGCCCTGCGCGAGCCCGCCGATCATCTGCCCCTGCGCCAGCATCGGATTCACGATGACGCCGGCATCGTCCACCCACACGATCCGCTCGACCGCAAGAACCCCGGTGTCGCGATCGACCGTGACCGACGCGATCACGCATCCGCTTGACCAGGCCTCGCCTTCGGCCTCGTAAACGCAGTGCGTGCGAAAGCCCGTACCGAACTCGGCGGCGATCTCGGCATCGGCTTTTGCGATCCGGGCGAGGTCTCGCCAGGTCAGCCCACGCCGCACCGGGATCGCGGTTTCGAACCCTTTCTCGGTCAATGCAAGATGATCGGGGTCCGCCTGCAGGAGCCGCGCTGCACACAGCCGTGCCTTCTCGCGAAACTGTTCGGCCGCCTTCAGAAGCGCACTGCCCCCGATCGGGGTGGAGCGGCTGGCCAGCGCGCCGATGCCGGCAGGGCAACTTGCCGTGTCGCCATGATCGACCGTGATCCGCTCCGGTCGCGTGCGCAGCGCATCGGCGACGATCTGCGCGTAGGCGGTCTCGCGACCCTGCCCCTGTGCGCTCGACCCTGTGGCTGCGACAATAGCGCCGTCGGCATCGAGCCGCACTTCAGCGCTTTCCCAGCCGTGGCCGCAGGGTTCGGTATAAACAGCGATTCCGATACCACAGACCTCGCCCGCCTTCCGTCGTGCATCGCGCGCACGCAGCGCGTCGTCATAGCCCGCCTTCTCCTTCGCCATTTCAAGGAGGCGCGGATAATCGCCGGAATCGAGGACCGCACCGGTCGCGATCCGATATGGGAATGCATCCGCCGGAATGAGGTTGCGACGACGGATCTCCGCAGGATCGAGGCCCAGCGTACGGGCGGCCTTGTCCGTGAGCCGCTCCATCAGCATCGCCGCTTCAGGCCGCCCCGCACCACGATAGATGCCGACCGCTGCGGTGTTCTCGGCATGGCCTTCCAGCACGACATCGACATTCGCGCAGACATAAGGTCCCGGCAGGATGCGCGCGGCATTCTTGCCGGGCACCGCCGCGCTGTAAGGCAGCCAGTGACCGAGGGGATAATCGAGCTTGGCACGCAGGCCGAGGAACTTGCCGTTCGCATCGAGCGCAAGCTCGCCGTCGATGGTCGCGCCCCGCCCCTGCGTTGCGGCAAGAAAATCCTCGGTTCGCGAACCACGCCATTTCACCGGCCGCTTCAGCTGCAATGACGCGAGAGCGACAAGTGCGTCCTCCGGATACAGCGAAGCCTTGCCGCCGAACGCGCCGCCGACATCGGGCGCGATCACGCGGATCTTTTTCTCGGAGAGATTCAGGATGGCGGCGAGATCGCTGCGCGCCCGATGCGGCGTCTGGGTCGAGAGCCAGACCTTCAGCATCTGCGCGCCCTCGTCCCAGAATGCCATCGCGGTTCGCGGTTCGAGCGCGACCGGCGCCACACGCTCATGCGCAACAGTGACACGAACGACATGAGCTGCCGATGCGAAGGCATCCACCACATTGCCCGCCTTCCATTCATGGCGATAGACCGGCGCCTCATCATCCCAGAGCGGCACCGGCTCAAGCTCCGCCTCGATCAGCGACGCCGCATCCGCGGCAACCGACGCACGGGTCGCCACCACCGCGGCGATCGGCTGGCCGACCGCGTTGATCTCCGTCACCGGCAGCACCGGGAACGGCAGAATCCGCATGTCGGGCAGCACGTTGTTGACCGCGGCGTGCCCAAGCGTGCCGGGCTCGGGCGCGCGCAACACCGCGACCACGCCGGGCATATTCTCGGCATCCGTCGTGTTCAGGCTGACGATCAGCGCTCGCGCATGGTTGCTGCGCGCGAATTCGATGAATAGCGTTTCGGGCAGCCGCAGGTCATCGACGAACTGGCCCTTGCCGGTGACAAGCGCCGCGTCCTCGAACCGGCGCAGCGGCTGGCCGACCCATTGCGTCCGTAACACCTGATCCCGCGTGCGATCCATGGGGTGAAAAGGGCCCTGCGCCGCCGATTTTGGGCGTGCTGGGATAGTTTCGGTCCCCTGCATTCATTGAGCAAGATGACATTATCATATCTATTGATATGATACGGTTATGAATATAACGCTCCGCCAGATCCAGGCCTTCAAGACTGTCGCCGAATTCGGCTCGTTCACCCGCGCCGCCGAGCGGCTAAAAGTGGCGCAGCCGGCGCTGTCGCTGTCGATCCGGGAACTGGAGCGTGAACTCGACCTCCGCCTGTTCGACCGCACCACGCGCCGAGTCGAACTGACCGGAGCCGGCCGTGAATTCCTGCAATCGGCCGACAAACTTCTCGCCGACCTCGACCGCGCGGTGCGCGACGCGCGCGACCTGTCCGAAAAAAAGCGCGGACGCATCGTTATCGCAGCGCCGCCGCTGCTGGCGGCGATGATTGTGCCCGCTGCGATTGCGGCATACAACGCGGCATTTCCCGGAATTGATGTCGGGCTGGTCGACGCACGAAACGACCAGATCCTCGACCGGCTGCGCGCCGGAGAGGCCGATCTGGCCATCGGCACCTTCGACGAGCGCGCCGACGGCATCCGGCGCGAGGTGCTGGCTCAGGACGCACTTGCGCTGTTCTGCGCCCCCTCCTCTGCGCTCGCAAAGAAACGCCGCATTCGCTGGGCGGATTTGCACGATCAGAGGCTGATCATGCTGACGCGCGATTCCTCAATCCGCGCGCTGATTGAGCGCACGCTGGCGCAGATCGGACACGATGCCGGCAAGCCGCTCTATGAGGTATCCCAGATGACCACCGCGGTCATGCTGGCCGAAGCCGGCCTCGGCGTCACGGTGCTGCCGGCCTATGCGTGGTCATTCGCACGCGGCCGCGAGGTCGTGTCGCGTCCGCTGGCCGATCCGCAGGTCACGCGCGACATTTACCTGATCCAGCCGGACGGCCGTTCGCTCTCGCCCGCGGCGGAAGGCTTTGC
>CAZIKZ010000404.1:0-3608 GCA_964539845.1 uncultured Hyphomicrobiales bacterium | reverse complement strand
AATGGAATACGGGCGCGCCCGCGCCGGCCAAAAAATCAGGGACGGCGGAGCTTTGCCCGAATTTCGCGCAATGGCTGTCATCGCTGCGGCTCGCACCCATCACCGACGGCTAAGCCCAAAAACGTTCGTGGAATCGGCCATTTAGACTCGAATTGGCACCATTCCTGGCGGTTCGCGGCCGATTTTAACCAAGAATCGCGCTATGCCATTGATGCACAAGGGGTATTCGCTCTGCTACTGCCTTGAAATCGCCCCATCCGGTGCTTTAACAGCCGCCTTGCGCGGTTTTACCGCGTGCCCTGCGCACAACGCGCATCGGCAGCCTGCGACGGTCCGGACGACAGACTTCGTCCACTACGGCCTCGCAGCGTAAAAAAACTTCACGCGAACATTCACGAGGTTCAATGCGTATCGCAACGTCGCTCGCTGTCATGCTGGCTGCAACCATTCTTCCGATGCAGGTCCTTCCCGCTCAGGCACAGCATGGCGCAGACCCGGCCGCTTCTCACGGCATCAGCACATCCCATTCGATGAAGGGTTCGTCCCGCGCCTATCGCACACGCGGCTATCACCGCCATGCGCGCGGCCAGTCGCACGGTTATGCGCGTGGTTATACGCGCAGTCACGCACGCGCTCATGCGCGCAGTCATTCGCGCGGTCACGCGCACCGGCACGCGCATGGCGCAGGCAGCGCCGGCGCATCGCGCGGCTGTCTCAGCGGTGACACCCGGAGCTTGCTGTCGCGCTTCGAGGCGCGGTTCGGCTCGGTGAAGGTGATTTCAACCTGCCGGCCCGGCGCGGTGATCGCAGGCTCCGGCCGGCCGTCGCAGCATCGCTATGGCAAGGCGGTCGACTTCATGCCGAACCCCGGCCAGCGCACAGCGATGCTGTCATGGCTGCGTTCGAATGCGAATGGCGCGGTCATCACCTATGGCTCGGGTCACATCCACTTCGACACCGGCGGATATCGCAACTTCGCCGTCAGCGCCAAGGCAAGGCGCTCATACGCCCGCGCGCGCTAACGTGTGCTGCTTCCGCTCGGCGCGACATGCGCCGGGCGGCCCCTTCCAGCGTGACGCAGTTCTGCGCGTCACGTCTCCGGCTCGGTGGTGAAGAACAGCGGATAACCGTTCTGCTTGCCGAGATCGGTCGCCTCCTTCGCCTTGGTCTCCGCGACATCGCGGGTATAGACGGCGATGACGCAGGCGCCGCGTTTATGCGCGGTCATCATCACCGCATAGGCGCGCTCGACGCTCATGCGGAACACCGCTTTCAGCACCTGCACCACGAATTCGCGCGGCGTGTAATCGTCGTTGAGCAGGATCACCTTGTAGAGCGGCGGTCGCGCCGTCTGGGTCTTCTTCTTGGTTTTCGTCGTGATGATCGGCTCGGGCATCGCGCGTCCTCACTCGACCCTCATCCTCACCCGCCAACGATGAAGGTGATGCCGACACCACGTTCCTGCGCACGCCTCGAAAAGCGCACGACATCGGCAAGCCAGGCGCGCGCGACGGCCGGCGCCTTTGGCGCCTCGACCTCGATCAGCGCGACCAATGCGGCAAGCTGATCCACCTTGAACCAGAACTCCTCGTAGGATCCGATGATGCCTTCATGCGGCAGGCCATGCATGTGCTCGCACAGCGCTGAATTTTCGAACGCGGTCCAGGCCTCTTGCGGAATTGGGCGGCTTTCGAAATGCACGTCGTCGGCGGGATCGCCGGGCATGACGCCGTCGATCCAGGGGCCGCGCGCGGCATAGACGCGGCCAATCTCGCGGGTGGCGGTATCCGACATGTCCCATGTCTCCGCGTCGTCAAGCGCGGAGGATAGCGTGTCGCACCGAGGCTGGGAACCTCGTCAGGCTGACGGCTTGAAATTCATCGCCACGCCGTTGATGCAATAGCGAAGTCCCGTGGGCGGCGGGCCGTCCGGGAACACATGGCCGAGATGGCTGCCACAGCGGCTGCAATGCACCTCGGTTCGGACCATGCCGAAGGCGCGGTCTTCGGTGCTTTGGACCGAGCCCGGTTCCGGATCGTTGAAGCTCGGCCAGCCGGTGCCGCTTTCGAACTTCCGGCCGGATTTGAACAGCGGCTGATCGCAGCCGGCACATTCGAACGTGCCCGCGCGCTTCTCGTAATTCAGCGCGCAGCTGCCCGGCCGCTCGGTGCCATGCTCGCGCATGATGTAATATTGTTCGGGGGACAACAGCGCACGCCACTCGGCGTCGCTGCGAGTCACGGGATAAGTCTTGGTGTCGCTCATGGCGTGAATATGGGGCCCGCCGCTCCATCTGCCAAGCCTGCCACCTGCCAAGCCCGCTACCTGCCGCCGACCGAGGCCAATCCCCGTTTTATACGGACACATGATGACCGCAACGCTGATCCGGTTTGTACTCTCGAACTTCACCCTCACCTTTCTGATCATGGGGCTGATCGCATCAGCGATCGCCTATCTGGCGAAGCCCGCGCCTCGCAGCCGCGGGCAATTGGTCGAGGCCCTGTTGTCCTACTTCGTGCTGTTCGCCATCGGCATAACCTACTTCTACAATTTCGTGATGCATGTGTTCTTTGGCGAAACGGCTGCCCGCTTCATCGGTTGGGCCGACAGTCCGTTCCAGACCGAACTCGGGTTCGCCAGCCTCGGCTTCGCAGCGGTCGGGTTCCTCGCCTTTCGCGGCGACCGCGGCATGCGCATCGCCGCCGTTGTCGGCGTTTCGTTTTTTCTTCTCGGCGCCGCCGGCGTTCACATCTACGAAATGATCACGGCGCGCAATTTTGCTCCGGGCAATGCCGGGATCATCTTCTGGACCGACATCCTGGTTCCGGCGACCGGGTTCGGTCTCCTGTATCTGCAGGCGCGCACCCCCATCGGCGAACGGCCGATCACGGCTGCTTGAAGAACAATTGCGTTGCGATTCCGCAGGTCCGGGCCGACACTGCGGGTGAAATTCGCTGGGCAAGGACGAAGCGTCGGCCAAGCACGAGTCGGCCCGCAAGAAAACGGCGACAAGGCTTAAGCGGCCAAGAAGCGGAATAGCTGGCATCGTGTCACGGGGATCGAACGCGAACGATGCATACCGCGACTGACAAAGACCGTCTTTCCGTTCACGTGAAGGAGAAGGTTATGTCTAAATCGCTTACATGCGCCCTGGCGGTCGCCATCGTGGCGGCCACTGTGGGTATCGCGTCCGCGCAGCAAGGTCAGACCCGCCAGATTCAGGTCTTGCCTGCACCGGGCGGCGAAGGCGCACCGGCACAGGCAAGCCCGGCGGTTGCGCCGGCGCCACCTGACGCTGCTCCGCCACCCGACGCTGCACCGCCAGCCGATGCCAATGCCGAGCCGGCAGTCCCTGCTGGCCGCAAACGCCCGGGCCGACCACTGCAACAGGCCGCACCCGCGCCCGATGCAGGGGCCCCTCCCGGCGATTCCACGACCGGCGCACCTCCGCCACCGGTCGGCGCTGCGCCGCCACCCGACAAGGGTCCGCCGCAGAAGCTTGTGAAGGAAGGTCCCCCGCCGCCGGTTCTCGAGAAAAGGCCGGTCGTGCAGCACAAGCCGAAGCCACGCTATTACGGCGAACATCGCCAACGCCCGCGCTATTATGA
>CAZIKZ010000403.1:0-3619 GCA_964539845.1 uncultured Hyphomicrobiales bacterium | reverse complement strand
TGGCGTCGAGTTCCTCGCTCTCACCGTCCGGATAATTCTCGATCACCACTTTCAGCGGCCGCAGAACGGCCATCCGGCGCAAAGCCGTCTTGTTGAGCGCCTCGCGGATCGAGAAATCCAGCATCGCGACATCGACCACGCTGTTCGCCTTGGCGACGCCGATGCGCTTCACGAAATCGCGGAGCGCCGAAGGCGGCACGCCACGCCGGCGCAAGCCCGCTAGCGTCGGCATCCGCGGATCGTCCCAGCCGGACACGTGGCCGTCCTGAACGAGTTTCGTCAGCACCCGCTTGGACAGGATATTGTAGCTCAGATTGAGCCGCGCGAACTCGTACTGGCGCGGGCGCGACGGCACCGGCAGGGTCTCGACGAACCAGTCATAAAGCGGCCGGTGATCCTCGAATTCGAGCGTGCAGATCGAATGCGTGATGTGCTCGATCGCGTCGGACTGGCCATGCGCGTAGTCGTAGCTTGGGTAGATCTTCCAGGCGTCACCGGTGCGCGGATGATGGGCATGCAGAATGCGGTACAACACCGGATCGCGCAGGTTGATGTTGCCCGACGTCATGTCGATCTTGGCACGCAGCACACGGGCACCGTTCGGGTACTCGCCCGCCCGCATGCGCCGGAACAGGTCGAGATTCTCCTCGACCGAGCGCTCGCGAAACGGTGAGTTCTTCCCGGGCTCGGTCAGCGTGCCGCGCGCCGCCCGCATTTCGTCCGGAGACTGGTCGTCGACATAGGCGTTGCCCTGCGTGATCAGCAATTCGGCCCATTGGTAAAGCTGCTCGAAATAGTCCGAGGCGAAATAAAGGTTCTGGCCCCAATCGTAGCCGAGCCAGCGCACGTCTTCCTTGATGGCGTCGATGAATTCCTGCTCTTCCTTGACCGGATTGGTGTCGTCGAAACGCAGGTGGCAGCGCCCGCCGAATTCCTGCGCGATGCCGAAGTTCAACCCGATCGACTTGGCGTGGCCGATATGCAGATATCCATTCGGCTCCGGCGGGAAACGGGTGACGACCGTCTTGTGGCGGCCTGAATCGAGATCGGTCTGCACGATGTCGCGGATGAAATCGCGCCCCGCTTCCAAAGTCGTCGTGTCGTCCACCGCCATCTCGCCTCTCTCGCTCGCGATCCCAGATCGCAGCGTGCCTTCTGCCAAATTCGTCTCGGAGCGCCAAGATCCCAACGTCCGGAGAGGGATCAGTTAATCTTGCCCCGTCCTTGCCGCAATGAGCGGCAAAGCGCTGTTTCCGAATGCTTCCCGCCCATGATAGATGGGCCGACCCGAAACCGATACGCCTGATCAGAATGACCGTCGTTACCCGCTTCGCACCCTCCCCGACCGGCTTCCTCCATATTGGCGGGGCGCGCACTGCACTGTTCAACTGGCTTTATGCGCGCGGCCACGGCGGCAGGATGCTGCTCCGGATCGAGGATACCGATCGCGCGCGTTCCACGGATGCTGCGATCGAAGCCATCCTGGATGGTCTGACCTGGCTCGGCATCACCTGGGACGGCGACGCCGTCCATCAGTTTGACCGCGCCCCCCGTCACCGCGAGGTGGCCGAGCAGCTGTTGGCCTCGGGCCGTGCCTATCGCTGCTACGCGACGCCCGAGGAACTCACCCAGATGCGGGAGGCCGCGCGGGCGGCCGGGCGGGCCCGCCTCTATGACGGACGCTGGCGCGAGCGTGATGCGTCGGAAGCACCGGCCGGCGCCAAGCCGGTCATCCGCCTGAAGGCGCCGCTGACCGGCGAGACCGTGATCGAAGATCAGGTTCAGGGCCGCGTGGTCTGGCAGAACGCGGACCTCGACGACCTCGTCCTGCTGCGCTCGGACGGAAATCCGACCTACATGCTCGCAGTGGTGGTCGACGATCACGACATGGGCGTCACCCATATCATCCGGGGCGACGATCATCTCACCAACGCGGCGCGCCAGACGCAGATTTACGACGCGCTCGGCTGGCCGGTACCGGTGATGTCGCACATCCCGCTGATCCACGGGCCGGACGGCTCCAAGCTCTCCAAGCGCCACGGCGCGCTCGGCGTCGACGCCTATCGTGCTTTGGGCTATCTGCCGGAAGCGCTGCGCAATTATCTCGTGCGGCTTGGATGGAGCCATGGCGACCAGGAGATATTCTCGACGCAGGAGATGATCGATCTGTTCGACCTGCCGCAGATCGGACGTTCGGCCGCGCGCTTCGACTTCGTGAAGCTCGAAAGCCTGAATGGGCACTACATGCGTCATGCCGATGATGCCGTGCTGCTCGCCGAATTCGAGCGTGCTTTGCCCTTCATCGCGAACGGTGCCGAGCTTTCCGTGAAGCTCGATGACGCGTTGCGCGCAAAGCTGCTCAAGGCGATGCCGGGACTTAAGGAGCGAGCCAAGACGCTGGTCGAACTTCTCGAACAATCACGCTTCATCTGGTCGGATCGGCCCTTGCCCATGGAAGACAAGGCGCGGGCACTCCTGACTGTGGAAGCGCGCGCACTCCTGCAAGGCCTGCTTGCTCATTTCGAGGCGATCACAGACTGGTCGGCACAAACGACCGAAGCCGCGGTCAGAGCCTATGCTGATTCCACGAATGTGAAACTTGGCTCAGTCGCACAGCCCTTGCGCGCCGCCCTGACCGGCCGGATTACGTCGCCGGGAATTTTCGATGTGCTCGCGGTTCTGGGACAACCCGAAAGTATCGAGCGCATTCGCGAACAGGCGAAAAATAGCGGCTCGGTCGCGGCCTGAAGACCCCGACCTGACGGCCGCGCCTGCCGATCCTGCCGCCCGGGACCGCCGGCTTTGCCCATCTTGCGATGCGGAAACGGATGGGCTACGCCACAAGCGCTGGACGAAATCCTCGGGTATTGGGCTGAAAGCCGGTCGGACACGTGACCGACCGATTGCGCTCTGAAACCCGGGCTTCTTGTAAGGGGATGTCGATGGACGCGAAGACGGGGAACACAAAAACCGCCAAGGTCACTGTCGGCGACGAAAGTCATACCTTCCCTGTAAGGGCTGGAACCATCGGCCCCGAGGTCCTCGACATTTCGAAGCTTTACGCCGCGACCGGGATGTTCACCTACGATCCCGGCTTCACCTCGACCGCGAGCTGCGAATCCAAGATCACCTATATCGACGGCGACGAAGGCACCCTGCTCTATCGCGGTTATCCGATCGAGCAACTCGCCGAACACGGCGACTTCCTGGAGACCTGCTACCTGCTGTTGTTCGGTGAGTTGCCGACGGCGACGCAAAAGGCGGATTTCGTCAAACGCGTCACCAACCACACCATGGTGCACGAGCAGATGAGCCGCTTCTTCCAGGGCTTCCGTCGCGACGCGCATCCGATGGCGATCATGACCGGATGCGTCGGCGCCCTGTCGGCCTTCTATCACGACTCGACCGACATCTCCGATCCGTATCAGCGCCTCGTCGCGTCGATCCGCATGATCGCGAAAATGCCGACGCTCGCGGCCATGGCCTTCAAGTACACGATCGGTCAGCCCTTCGTGTATCCGACCAATGCACTCGACTATTCGTCCAACTTCCTGAAGATGTGCTTCGCGGTGCCGACCGAGGACTACAAGGCAAACCCGGTTCTGGCGCGTGCGATGGA
>CAZIKZ010000402.1:0-3623 GCA_964539845.1 uncultured Hyphomicrobiales bacterium | reverse complement strand
GGTGCCGGCCGATGTCATGGTGCTGGCCGATGCGGTGCGTGCCGCCGACGGCGTCATCATCGTCTCGCCGGAATATGGCTGGACCATTCCCGGCGCGCTCAAGAACGCGCTGGACTGGATATCGAAGACCAAGGACCAGCCGTTCAAGGACAAGCCGATTGCGTTGCAATCGGCTTCGGTCGGCCCGCTCGGCGCCTCGCGCATGCAATACCACATGCGTCAGACCCTCGCCTCGATCGACGCGCTGGTGTTCATCAAGCCGGAAGTGCAGATCGCCTTCGCCAAGGACAAGTTCGACGCGGTGACGGTGGCGCTGAAGGATCAGCCCAGCATCGACCTCATCAAGCAGCAGCTCGACGCGTTCGGAAAATTCGTGCGGCGGGTGAAGGTTTAGCCGTCATTCGGGGGGCGCCGCGGAGCGGCGAACCCGGAATCCAGAGCCACAAACGCCGAGTCAGCCGCCTGGATTCCGGGCTCGCGGACTTCGTCCGCGCCCCGGAATGACGGATCACGCGCTCTTCGCCGCCCTGTCCGGAAATACCTGCGGACGCATCGAAGGATGGGCCGCGCGGCCGCGCGGTGGATATTCGGTCTCGACGCCGAGTTCTTCCGCCGCATGCCACGCCCAGCGCGGGTCGTACATCGCGCCGCGTGCAATCGCGATCAGATCGGCCTTGCCGGACGCCACGATCTCCTCGGCCTGACGCGCCTGCGTGATCAGCCCGACCGTCATGGTCGGAATCTGCGCCTCGCGCCGGACCTGCTCCGCAAACGGTGCGTTGTAGCCAGGCGCGAACGGAATCTTCTGGCGCAGATCGACCTGACCACTCGAGACGTCGACATAATCGCAGCCCAGCTTTTTCAGTTCTTTGGCATAGGCGACGGTGTCCTCGATCGTGGTGCCGCCATCGACCCAGTCTACCGAGGAGACCCGAATGCCCATCGGCTTGTCCTTTGGCCAGACCGCCCGGCATGCGGCAAACACTTCGAGCGGGAAACGCATCCGGTTCTCGACCGAGCCGCCGTATTCGTCCTTGCGCTGATTGGCGAGTGGCGAGAAGAACTCGCTCAAGAGATAGCCGTGACCTCCATGAAGCTCGACGAGGTCGTAGCCGACGCGGTTGGCGCGCTGCACCGCGCTGACGAATTCGTCGGCGACCTGCTTCATGTCGGCTTTGGTCATCTCACGCGGGGCAGGCCAGCCCTCGCCGAATGGGATCGGGGAGGGACCAAGCGTCTCCCATGCGCCTTCATCGGCCTTCAGTGGCTTGCCGCCCTGTCCGGGCGGCAGGGTCGAGCCCTTGCGGCCGGCATGGCCGATCTGGATGCCTTGCTTCGCAACGCCGACGGATTTGCAGAAATCGATGACGCGCTTCAGCGCCCGCTCGTTTTCGTCGGAATAGAGCCCCGCGCACTTGTAACTGATACGACCGGCCCGGCTCACCATCGTCATCTCGGTCATGACGAGCGCGGCGGCACCGATCGAAAAGCTGCCGAGATGCTGGATATGCCAGTCGGTCGCGGAGCCGTCCTCCGATGCGTATTGGCACATCGGCGAGACTGCGATGCGGTTGGCGAGCGTGAGCCCGCGCATCGTGAAGGGTGAGAAGAGTACCGATGCCATCGCGACTTTCCCCCGACAGGTGCTTCTTGTGAGCGGAGACTAAATCGGCCCGCCTTCAAGCCAGATCTTGCCGCGCGCATAGAGCGCCTCGAGCTCCGGTCCTTCGAGGCCGGGCATGTCGCGCTTCACTTTGTAGCCGATCTTGTGCTGCAGATAGGCGAGGTGCCGGTAGCCTTCCGGATAGAGCTTCAGGATGTCCTGATCGAGTTTCAGCGTGGTGGCCGGATCGACGGGATCGCAGCGATCCTTTTCGTAGATCGGCTGGCGCAGCACGAGACCCCACTTGCTGAAGCGGTTTTCGAAGAAGTCGTAGAAGCGACCGGTACAGACCACGTCGCAAATCACGCCGTCGACGGGACCGCGTTGCGAGATCGTCATCTTGGTCTGCGCGATCGCACGATTGGCATTGATCGCGATATTCATTCCGCCGAGGAAATGCAGGATCCGTACGCCCTTGTCGTAGCCTTCCTGGCTGACCTTGATGAACTCGTCACAGGTGCCTTGAAACCAGGTGGCCTGCATCACGCCGTCGTCGTGCCAGACCGTGCGGAATTCGTCCCACAACCGCGCGTCGCGCAAAACGGCCCAATTCTCGATCAGGTCGCGGATGGCAAGGCGGTCTTCGGTACGTGAGGTCATATTGCGCTTTCTTCCTACAACGGTGCATAAGTCCCGCCGATCTTCTAAAGGCTGGGGCAGACATGGCAAGAACAGAGCTGGCAAGACTTGCAGGGCGGACCGCGATCGTCACCGGCGGCGCGAAAGGGATCGGACGGCACTATTCGGAGGCGCTGGCCGCCGAGGGTGCCGGCGTGGTGATTGCCGACATTTCAGGGGGTGAAGAAGCGGCGCGCGAATTGGCCTCGAAATTCGGGGCCAACGCGACGATGAGCGTGACCTGCGACGTCAGCCGGGAGGATCAGGTCAAGGCGCTGATGGACAAGGCCATCGAGCGGTTCGGCAAGATCGACATTCTGGTGAACAACGCGGCGCTGTTTGCGCCGCTCCAGCACACCAAGGTCCAGGACATCGACGTCGACCTCTGGGACAAGGTGTTCGCGGTCAATGTGCGCGGCTCGTTCCTGACCACGAAGCACGCGGTCCCGCATATGATCGCGAAAAAATACGGCAAGATCATCAATATCGGCTCGGGCACGGTCTACAAGGGCCTGCCGGGGATGCTGCACTACACCGCGTCCAAGGGGGCGATTGCGACCTTTACGCGCACCCTGTCGCGCGAACTCGGAGAGCATGGCATTTGCGTCAACACGCTCGCGCCGGGGCTCGTGATGAGCGACACCCTGGTGGCCAGTGGCACCCATGACGACGCGCTGAAGGCCCGGGTGGTCGGAAGCCGCGCCATCAAGCGCGATCAGATCCCGCAGGACCTTCTCGGAGCACTGGTCTTCCTGTCGTCGCCGGACAGCGATTTTGTCACCGGCCAGACCATTGCGGTCGATGGCGGCTCGGTGAATACCTGATCGGGGGCGCTAACCGTCCTGAATTATCCATTCGGTGAAAAGCCCGAATGGCAGATATGCCGGGGTGGGCAACCCCTAGGACCAGGGCCGATTTGCGACTATTGTCCGCGCAACCATTCAGAGAATTTGTCAGGAGGAATGCATGGCGACCGCTAGCGCCGTTCAGCTCAACGATAAGAAGGCCAAGGTTTACGAGGGCAGCAAGGATCCCAAGCGCGCCGCTTTCTACGAAAAGATTTCGCAGCGCGACATGGCGCCGCTCTGGGAGGTCCTGAAGGATCTCGTCGCCAAGAGCCCGAAATCAATTGCGGCCCCGGCCATCTGGCATTTCGACGAGGTGAAGCCGATGGTGGAGGAGGCCGGCGGCCTCCTGACGGCCGAGGAAGCGGAGCGCCGCGTGCTGGTGCTGGAAAATCCGGCCCTGCGTGGCCAGTCGCGCATCACCCCCTCGCTCTATGCCGGCTTGCAGCTCATCCTGCCGGGTGAGATCGCGGGCGCGCACCGCCACACCGCCGGCG
>CAZIKZ010000401.1:0-3655 GCA_964539845.1 uncultured Hyphomicrobiales bacterium | reverse complement strand
CGGCGAACGCCGAGAGGCTGCCGCACCGGCGGCTGCATCAGCCGGACCTTGAGGCCGAGATTGCGCACGATCTTGGTGCAGGCGGCGTCTTCGGCGGATTCAGCGCCCAGCGCGCGGATGCCGCCGGCGCTTTCGAGATCGCTCTTGCGCCAGAATAGCGTCTTGCCTTGCGCGAAACCAAAGCCGATCGAGTCCGCGAAATATTGCCAGCGCGCCTGATAAGTGTTGAGCAGCGCGCATTCGACCTCGGCGAAAAATCCTTCCGGCCGGCAGCCGATCGGCGGCGAGCAGACGAGGCCGGTCTGCGGATCGAATTGCGCAAGCAGCCGCTGGAGATAATCGAGCGGCAACAGCACGTTGCTGTCGCAGATCGAGACGAAGCGATGCGACGCTTCGCGCCAGCCCTTGAACACGTTGTTGAGCTTCGGGTTGTCGCTGATGCGTTCGTCGCCGATCAGGAGGCGTGCATCGATCCAGGGATGGTCCGCCATCATGCGATTGACCAGCGGGACCGCTGCGTCGTCCGGATGTGCCACGCAGAAGATCAGTTCGTAGCGTGGATAGTCAAGCCGGAATGCGGACCGCATCGTGTCTTCGATATAGTTGTCCAGACCGCAGAGCGGCAGCACGATGCTCACCGGGACCGAGTCCGGAGATGCCTCAAGCGCGTATGCAGGGGGGCGGCATCTGCGGATGGCGACCGCGGCGCTGGCAAGATGAAGAGCGAGGGCGATTGCCGCGAAAGCGGTCAGGGCGATGATCGTGAAACTCATCCTGCGCACCTTGCCGGCATGCAATGACGTGCCGATGACGAGTCCCGGGGCATGGACGTGGTCCGTCATCAAACCGCAATGAGAATGTGAGAGGAGGCGGCAGAGACGCTTTGCAATGGCTTGCATCTGCTGATGACACCAATCCGGCCGCGACACTTCCGCGCGCTTTTCATCTCCGACGTCCATCTTGGGACGCGCGGCTGTCAGGCCGGCAAGCTGCTCGATTTCCTCCGTTATCATGACGCCGATACGATCTATCTGGTCGGCGATATCGTCGATGGCTGGGCGCTGAAGTCGCATTGGTACTGGCCGCAATCCCATAACGATGTGGTTCAAAAGCTGCTGCGCAGGGCGCGGAAAGGTGCGCGCGTCGTCTACATCCCGGGCAATCACGACGAATTCCTGCGCGGCTATTACGGCACCCATTTCGGCGGCATCGATGTGGTGGAGCATGCGGTCCACACGGGTGCGGACGGGCGCAATTATCTCGTCGTGCATGGCGACCATTTCGATCTGGTGGTGACACAGGCGCGCTGGCTCGCGCTGCTCGGCGACAAGGCTTATGATCTCGCGCTCACGCTGAACCGGACTTTCAACGCGGTGCGGCGTTCGCTCGGGCTTGGCTATTGGTCGCTGTCACAATGGGCGAAGCTGAAGGTCAAGAACGCGGTTTCGTTTATCGGAGACTACGAACGGGCGCTGGCGGCCGACGCGAAAAGGCACGGCGCGCAGGGCGTGGTCTGCGGCCATATCCACCACGCGGCGATCCACGACGATTTCGGCATCCGTTACGTCAATTGCGGCGACTGGGTCGAAAGCTGCACCGCGGTGGCCGAGCACCAGGACGGCCGGTTCGAGATCATTCACTGGATCGACGAAAGCCCTTCGGCGGATATTCCGGAATTGACCGTGGTCAAGGCGGCCTGACGGCCGGGACATGACTGTGTTGCCGGGCTAAGGTTTGCGGGGCTGACGTTTCGGCCCGGTCGGCGAGAGAAATTCCTGATGAATGTCCGGACGGCCCTGAGCCCCGGTGAGCCGGTTGGCGCCGCCTTGCGTGACATTGCCGCTGGAGCGGTTGCGGATGCGCAGGCGATCCTGAACGACCCAGCCCGCGATTCCACTACCAAGGTTCATGACATCCGGCGCGCTCTAAAGCGCTGGCGCGCGCTGCTGCGCATGCTGCGGCCGCATCTCGGTCACAACAGCGAGGCTCTGCGCTTCCAGGCGCGCGATCTTGCGCGCAGGCTCACAATTGCGCGCGATGCACAGTCGGCGATCGATGCGCTCAACGATGCGATCGAAGCCAGCACCGATTTACCGATCGCATTGCCGGCGCGGTCGTGCGGCACCATCCAGACACGGCTCAATGCGCTGCGCGCGGAGAATGAACGCAGCATCTGGACCAAGGAGATCCAGAAAGACCTCTCGGATTATCTCGACGCCGCAGCGTCGCAGGTTTCGCAATGGGATCTGGATGCGCTGGCTTTTTCCGATCTGGCCGACATGCTCACCACCACGTACCGGCGCGCACGCCAGACCATACCTGCGGACTGGACCGCAGCCGAAGGTGAGGATCTGCACGATCTGCGCCGCCGTGTGGTCGAGCACCGCTACCAGATGGAACTGATCGAGCCGATCTGGCCGCGGCTTGGCCGTATCTGGGTTGAGGAGGCACAGCGGCTCCGCACCCGGCTCGGCAAGTGTCAGGACCTGGAAATGCTGGCGGGCAAGGCCGGCCCGCGTCAGCCGCTGGCGCGGTGGCGTGCGAAACTTGCGCCGGTGATCGCGCACCGCCAGGCTGAGCATGTCCAGGCCGCGCGCCGGCTCGCGATGCGGCTTTTCGCGGAATCCCCGAAAGGCTTCCGCCGCCGGCTGGAAGCGCTGTGGGATGCCCAGACGGACGATTGATCTATCGTCCGTCATTCCGGGACGCTGCCCCGAATCCAGTCAAATACTCCAGTTTATCGCTGGATTCCGGGTTCACGCGCTGACGCGCGTGCCCCGGAATGACCGCGGATGTGCTAATTGTAGAATATGGATGCGATCACCTCCGCCGATATCGAATCTGCCGCGATCCGGATTGCCGGTGTCGCGGTCCGGACCCCGCTGATCCGCTCTCCACTGCTCGACGAGCGCGTCGGCGCACAGGTCTATCTCAAGGCCGAGACGCTGCAGCGCATGGGCTCGTTCAAGTTCCGCGGCGCCTATAATCGCTGTGCGTCCATCCCTTCGGAGCGGCGCGCTGCGGGTGTGGTGGCCTTTTCCTCCGGCAATCACGCGCAGGGTGTGGCGGCGGCTGCGAAGCTGCTCGGCATGCCGGCGGTGATCGTCATGCCAGCCGACGCACCGCGGCCGAAGCGCGAGCGAACCGCGGCGCTTGGTGCGCAGGTGGTGCTGTATGATCGCAATACGGAAGACCGCGCCGCCATCGCGCAGGACATTGCCGATACGCGCGGCGCCGTGATCGTGCCGCCATTCGACGATCCGATGGTGATCGCGGGGCAGGGCACGATCGGCCGCGAAATCGTGCAGGATCTGTCGGCGCTTGGGCTCAAGCCGGATGTGGTCGTGGTTGGCTGTTCCGGCGGCGGCCTCGCGGCGGGCATTTCGCTTGCAATCAAGACGGCCGTCCCCGACGCGGATCTCTTTACGGCGGAGCCGGAGGGCTTCGACGATATGGCGCGCTCGTTTGTGAGCGGACATCGCGAGCGCAACGCGCGGATGAGCGGTACGATCTGCGATGCGCTGATGAGCAATACGCCGGGCGAACTGACCTTTCCGATCGCGCAACGCCTGATCGGAAAAGGCGTGACCGCGACCGATCGCGAGGTCGAAGAGGCCGTCGCTTTTGCCTGGCGGGAATTGAAGCTGGTCGTGGA
>CAZIKZ010000400.1:0-3667 GCA_964539845.1 uncultured Hyphomicrobiales bacterium | reverse complement strand
CATGCGTGAGAAGGACGGCCTCGCCCGCTCCTCGCGCAATGTCTACCTGTCGGCGGCGGAACGGGCGACCGCGCCGGTGCTGTACCGCGTGCTCAGGGACAGCGCGGCGAAGATCAAGGCCGGCGCTGCGATCGCGACGGTATTGGCGGACGGCCGCGCCACGATCGAAAGATCCGGCTTTGCGGTCGACTATCTCGAGGCGCGCCACGCCGAGTCGCTTGAGGTGGTGAATACCCTTGCGGACGGCCCGATCCGCCTGCTTGTCGCCGCCCGTCTCGGCAAGACGCGGCTGATCGACAATCTCGGAGTGTAGTCGCTACGCTGGCCGCATCATCCGTTTGTCATGCCCCGCGAAAGCGGGGCATCCGGTCAATATCGCAATCCCTTGCGTTTACTGGATCGCCCGCTTTCGCGGGCGATGACAGATGGAGAGTTACCGCGGGAAGCCCGGAATGGACGGGAGGCCCGGGATCGACGGCAGCTGCGGCGCCCCCGGAATGTTGCGCGGGAGGTCGCGCAGGTTCAAGCGCTGATTGATGATGCCGCGCCCGATATTCTTGAAGTTGAACACGTTGCGCACGAAATTGCGGTCACGCACCAATTGCTGCGGCGAAATCGTCAGCGCATTGGCGACCACTTGCTGCGCCACGATCTGAATAGCGTAGCCGGTTGCAGCCTGCGTGAGTTCCGCGAGCCGCTGCCCCTGGCGGTTGAAAATCTCGATACGGCCGACGGAGCCGTTCTCATCCTCATAAAGCTTCACGTTGGTCACGCCGCCCGGTCCGACTTCGACCACGCCGGTCGTGCCGCGCACACCGACGATCGCCGTCGGCGTGTTGATGCGCATTTCCCCGGTCTTGGCGACCTGCTCGGCGACGAACCCGACGGTACCGCGCGTGACATTGACGACCGCGTTACCGCGCGCACCCTTGCGATACACAAACTCGTCGACCGTGATCGCGGCATTGGCCGACAGACTGAAGGTGGTCTCGTCGTCAAAGGTGACACCAAGGGCGCCGCTGGTATTGGTTGAAAGCCGGTCACCCTTGCGGATGTCGTCACCCTTCTTCAGGACGGCAGCCGAGGTCCCGCCTCGCGCTACATTGGCCGCGGGCGTCACGGTCGCCACACTGCCGACCACGCCACCGGCCGGGCCGCCGCCACCGCTTGGCTTTGCCGCCGGCTTTCCGATCGGAGTCGGGAACGGGTTGCCGGCCTGCGCATGCGCGATTGCGGGCGAAAGGGCGAGCGCGCCGCAGAGCGCAAACGTTGCTATGAATCGGCGTCGGATCACGGCGGCCTGGATTTTGCGCGAACGCGCGGCGGAAGGGCCCGTTTGCTAGCCGAGAGCCCGCACCGCGGCAATCTCTCGACCCGGCTGATCAATGACTTGTGACATCGGCGGCAGCGGGACGGTATCCGCTGGCCGCTTGCGGCTCACGTCGCCATCGCTGGCGATGACGTCTCCTTGACTGCCTTGCCGGAAATCGGCGGACGCGGCAGCTTGGCCTCACCCGTCTCCATCGCAAAGGTATATTCAAACGAATACCACGGACCTTTCACATCCGCAGCCGGTGGAATCTCGTGCTCGTGACTCACATAATTGCCGATCAGAGTCTTGGTCACGCCGAACTGCACGTCGGTTTCGAGCAGAGGGTCGTCATTGACATAGATCTGCGAGATCATCGTCTTGAAGCCGGGCTTGTAGATCAGAAAGTGGATGTGCGCGGGGCGGTAATTGTGCGGCCGCTTGACCGCGCGGATGAAGTCGCCAACCGGGCCGTCGACAGGGATCGGATAACCGGCCGGCAGAATGCTGCGGAACGAAAACTTGCCGTTCGTGTCGGTGCGGAATTGCCCGCGCAGATTCATGTCAGCCTGGTTGGGATCCTGGTTTTCGTACAGGCCTTCGGTCGAGGACTGCCAGACATCGATCACGGCATCTGCGATCGGCGCACCCTGAGTGTCCACCACCGTGCCTTCGGCGAACAGCACCGGTCCAGGCGTCGGCGAGCGCACAATCGAGCCGCCATTCTCCGTCACCGGCGAGTTCAGCCGCCAGAACGGCCCGAGCATGGAGGCTGACGTTTCGGATTGCCCCTTGTTGCCGTTATTGAGCAGGCACACGAGCGACGAGACACCGAGCGATCCCGCCATCAGCACCACTTCGTTGTGGGAGGCATCGGACTTCTGGCCAAGCCGCACGATGAAATTGCAGGCCTGATGAAATTCCTCTTCGCTCAGCTTCGCCTCGCGGATGAAGCCGTGCAGGTACTTGATCATCAGGGTCACGATTTCGCGCAGCCGCGGATCCGGTGTCTTTTCCATCGCCTCCAAGACTGCGACGGTGACTTCGTTCTGGTCGCCGATGATCATTCCGGATGTTTCCTCTGCTCTTTTGATCGCCTCATCCTGAAACGCGCCGAAGACGCATCTCGAAGGATGAGGGCCGTTAGGGTGTTCGCGCTGACCTATAGCAAATCCAGACTGGAAAAACTCAGAGCAATCCGAGTTCGCTGAGCTCGCGGCGCATCTGTTCCGGCATGGTGGCAGCACCGCGGGCGGTCCGCTCGAGGTCGCCCGGCGCGTCCTTGTCCGCAAGATAGCGCCAGCCCTGGAAGGCGCGGTACGGCCGTGGGGCGATCAGCTTGATCTTCCCATCCAGCACGATCCGGCAGCGGCCAATGCCGTCCTTGTCCACGAATGGGCGAAGGTCGAGGATGCGCTCGCGGCACATCACCTGGCCCTTGATCACCCAGTAAAGCGAGCCGCCGTCGAGCAATTCTTCCGTGCGCTTGGGCGACATCCGGGTGGTGTGGATATGCTCCGGCTTCTGCCCACGCTGCTTCTTTTCCTTGAGACGGGCAGAGACCCACGATTTCAGATCGTCGACGGAGTCGCAGCCCACGCATAATTTGATCAGATGAAGCGGCATGCCGGAAACGTACCTTGATGAGCGGCCCCCTCTCAATAAGCGCCGCAGCGCAGCGCCGTCAAAGGACCATCCCTGCGCTCTCCACAGATCAGGTCTGCTCCTCGATCGCCATGATGCGGGCGCCTTCGGCAATCTGCGCACCGACCTCAGCCACGATCCCTGCGACCATCCCGTCGCGGGACGCGACGATGGCGTGTTCCATTTTCATGGCTTCGATGATGGCGAGCCGGTGCCCCTTCGACACCGCCTCTCCTGCCGCAACAAGGACCGCGAGCACTTTGCCGTGCATCGGCGCACGCACGACGCCATCGCCCGCGCCACGATCGGAGTCGGACGCCTCGAAATCGGCGAGCGCAACCTGCGTCTGGCGTCCGCCGCGCAGCACAAAGACTGCGCCTGCAGCCTCGATCAGCATGGCGTCGGGATCCGGTTCCGCGCCCTGAACCGTGACGCGCCATTCGCCGGCGGAAAAATCGAGATCGGCCTGGTCCGGTTCGCCATTCACCAAGATCGGCAACGCGGTGACGCGCGTGCCGGAGAGTTGGAAGCCATCGGCAACATCCCACGGTGACTGGGGCGCTTCAGGATCGGCGGCGCCGGGTCTGGACTCTGCAATGAGTCGCGCGGCGCCACTGGCGGCGGCCCGTGTATCGTTGCCGCTTGCGTTGAGGCCAAGCTCGTCGTGGTGACGCGCGATGTAGCCGGTGTCGAATTCTCCGTTGCGAAAGTCGG
>CAZIKZ010000399.1:0-3717 GCA_964539845.1 uncultured Hyphomicrobiales bacterium | reverse complement strand
AGTCCCAGTGAGGCTGATCATCCTCTCAGACCAGCTACTGATCGTCGCCTTGGTGGGCCATTACCCCACCAACTAGCTAATCAGACGCGGGCCAATCCTTCAGCGATAAATCTTTCCCCTTGCGGGCGTATACGGTATTAGCCAAAGTTTCCCTTGGTTGTTCCGTACTGAAGGGCATGTTCCCACGTGTTACTCTCCCGTCTGCCGCTCCCCTTGCGGGGCGCTCGACTTGCATGTGTTAGGCCTGCCGCCAGCGTTCGCTCTGAGCCAGGATCAAACTCTCAAGTTTCATGAGATTTTGATCTCGGCTGATCACACGTTTTCGCTGGTGTTGCTTTCGCAACGCCATCTTTGACGAGGTCCATCCACCTGATCACGCTCTCGATTGCTCGATCGCCCAACCAGTTACGATGTACCTTGAAACGTAGACCGCCGAATATTCTCGTCTCGGCCGCACCTCGCACATACCGAAGCATGTACTTGGAAGCGGCCCGCAAGGACTCCGCCGTCCACGTTTCTCTTTCTTCCGATTCACTTTTCAAACAGCCCGGGGCCGAGAGGCCCCATCCCCGATTGCCGGGGAGGAAACTACCGCCGAAGCATTCCAGCCTCCGACAACTATCGGAAGCTGGGTTCACTGTTGCAAGTGAGGTGCTTCGAGGGGCGCGCCTTCACGCCGAGGCAGTGCGGCGCGCCAGTGAGGGGGTATATATTCGGGCGCCCATTTCCTGTCAACACGAATACGACGAAAAAATTCGAGTTCATTCACAGGCGCTTCGATTTCCAACAAATAGGTCCGAACCCTTGATTTTGCAATGCAATTGGCTTTGACGCCGCACTGAGGCCACATTCCTCGGCCGTGCTGCCGACTCGGGGACGTTTTCGCGGGCACAGGGCGTGCCCATTCCGTATCAGAACAAGGTGGAGACCGGCGCGCATTGACGCGTCTTGCTCATCACGGCATCGTGCCGCGCCTTTTCTTCCGGTCTGGTCGCTGTCTTGGGGGCGCGATGACCTGTTGACCATTCAGACCGGCCGGGCGCCTCGCGCCTGTCGTTTAGGGGGACGGCGAATTGGACCACGGAAGTCGTGCGGCACATCGGCCAAGGGCCGAGATCGATCGTATCGATCTCGGCAATGAGCCGCCGCTATCCGTGGACGGCGGGACCGGGATGACGATCGACCGTCGTCGCGTTTCGGCACAGTGGTTTTCCGGTACAATTCTGACAGGCCTGTGCGGCGCGGCTCTGATGGGCGGCGCCGTCTTCACGTCGCTCGATGGCGAGGCTCACTTCGCCGCCCTGCCCGAGCGGGTCGAAGCCGCATTGCGCGGCGCGATCGCCGAGCGATCGTCAGGTCCCCGCAAGGCCGATCGCCTGCCGCCCGTTGGCGAAACCAATTCCGCCCGCCAGGTCATTCGCGTTTCGATGACAAGCCGATCCGGCAACCGCGAGGTCGTGCGCGTACGGCCGTTCGTACGGGTGTCGTCGAACCTTGCGATGGCCGTCACCGAATTGTCGGCCGGCATCCCGCCCTTCAATCCGCAGAAAATGCTGGCCGATTCCGACACGCCGATGTCGAGCACCGACACCGCGAATGCCGCTGAGCCGGACGCCGAGGTCTCGTTCGTCCAGCGCGATCTCGCAGCAATCCTGCCGCGCGCCAAGATCGCCGGCAGCGTGCCGATGGACGATGTGCTGGCTGTTGTCCGCGAAGCTGCGAACTGGAGCGCGCGCGACACCAACCCGCGCTATCAGGTTGCCGGCCTCGCGCCCGCCGCCCGCGCGCTCGGCTATGCCGCGGAAGGCACCCCGGATCCTTATGCCGGCTTCGAGGCCCGAATCGTCCCGGAAAACATCACGCTTCTCCCCAAGAACACGGCCCCGGCCAACGCCGCCAATGAGCGGACGCTGACGGTCAAGAAGGGCGATAATATCTCGAGCATCCTGCAGGAGCTTGGCGCTCTGCCGCAGGAAATCCGCGCGATCGCCCAGGTTCTCGGCTTTCGGGGTCGCGACAACGGGATGAAGGAAGGACAGCGGGTGCGCATTCTGCTCGCCCCGGTCCCCGGCAGCCCCCGCCTGCAGCCCGCCCGCGTGATCATTGCGAATGACAACGCGATCGAGGCGGTGATCGCCCTCTCCGATCTCGGCCGCTATGTGTCGGTCGACGTCGCTGCGATGAATACGGCCTCTGTCGCGGACGCGCGCGACGAGGAGGAGGAAGACGACGGCCGGGGCGTGCGGCTTTACCAGAGCATCTACGAGACCGCGCTGCGCAACCAGATCCCGCGCGCGGTGATTGAGGACATGATCCGGGTCTATTCCTACGACGTGGATTTCCAGCGCAAGGTACAGCCCGGCGACTCGTTCGATGTTCTCTACGCTGGCGAGGAAGAGGCACCGTCCGGCGCCGAAACCCGCAACGACGTGCTGTTCGCAGCGCTGACGGTGGGCGGCGAGCTGAAGAAATTCTATCGTTTCCAGACTCCGGACGACAACATCGTCGATTATTACGATGAGACCGGCAAAAGCGCGAAGAAGTTCCTGGTCCGCAAGCCGATGTCAGACGGCATCCTGCGCTCCGGCTTCGGCGTTCGCCGCCATCCGATCCTGGGCTACGCCAAGATGCATACCGGCGTGGACTGGGCCGCTCCGCACGGCACGCCGATCTATGCGGCCGGCAACGGCGAGATCGAGAGGGTCGGTTGGGAAGGCGGTTACGGCAAATATATCCGCATCAAGCACACCAACGGTTATGAGACGGCTTACGGGCACATGACCGCTTATGCGCGCGGCATCGAGCCGGGCGCGAAGGTGCGGCAGGGCCAGGCCATCGGCTTCGTCGGCTCCACTGGTCTGTCGACCGGCGCGCATCTTCACTACGAAATCATGGTCAACGGCCGCTTCGTCGATCCGATGCGTATCCGTCTGCCGCGCGGACGCGTGCTGGAAAGCCAGCTGCTCTCGGCCTTCGAGACGGAACGTGACCGCCTCGATGGCATGATCGCGCGGGCCAATCCGCGCATGGCCGCACAGAGCGCGACCACCGCGCGCTAGCCGCCGTCATTCCGGGGCACGCGTAGCGTGTGACCCGGAATCCAGATGCAAACTCTGAACGGCTTGACTTGATTCCGGATCGCGCGCATTCGCGCGCGTCCGGAATGACGACGAACTGATCTTACGCCGCTTCTTTCACGGCCTCGCCGTTGAACGTGAGGGCGTGCTTGCCGGCAGATACTTTCACTGTCTCGCCGTCCTTGACCTTGCCGGACAGGATCAACTCGGCCAGCGGATCCTGCAGGTTCTTCTGGATCACGCGCTTGAGCGGGCGCGCGCCATAAGCCGGATCGTAGCCTTTGTCGGCGAGCCACTCGCGCGCTGCCGGTTCGAGTTTGATCGTGATCTTCCGCTCCTCCAGCAGCTTCGCCAGCCGCTGCAGCTGAATATCGACGATCAGGCTCATATCCTCGCGCCGCAGCCGGTGGAACAGCAGGATCTCGTCCACACGGTTCAGGAATTCGGGGCGGAAATTCGCCCGCACCACCATCATCACCTGATCGCGTACCGCATCAGAATCCTCGCCTTCCTTCTGGTTGACCAGATACTCGGCGCCGAGATTCGACGTCATCACGATCAGCGTGTTGCGGAAGTCGACCGTACGGCCCTGACCATCGGTCAGCCGCCCGTCATCGAGCACCTGCAGCAGCACGTTGAA
>CAZIKZ010000398.1:0-3756 GCA_964539845.1 uncultured Hyphomicrobiales bacterium | reverse complement strand
CTGGAGATCATTCAGGTCTGGGGCGGCGGTATGTCGTTCCACGGCGGCTTTGCTGGCTGCGTCGCGGCCGTTTTACTGTTCGCGCGCAACCGCGGGATTCCTATCCTGTCGCTCGGCGACCTGACCTGCGCCGCGGGCCCGATCGGGTTGTTTCTGGGGCGGATCGCGAATTTCATTAATGGCGAATTGTGGGGACGTCCGACCGACGTGCCCTGGGCCTTCGTGTTTCCCGGGGCAGGGCCAATCCCGCGCCATCCGAGCCAGCTCTATGAAGCCTTGTTGGAGGGGTTCGTCCTCTTCATCGTGCTGGCGATCGCCGTCCGTATGGGTGCGCTGAAACGGCCAGGTCTGACGATCGGGCTGTTCGCGATGGTTTACGCGATGGGCCGTTCGTTCTGCGAATTCTTCCGAGAGCCGGACCCGCAACTCGGATTCCTTTGGGGCGGCCTGACCATGGGGATGCTGCTGTCTATCCCGCTGTTTCTGGCGGGCGTCGCTTTCGTATGGCATGCGATGCGGCGTCCCGCGCTGGGGAATCAGGCCGCATGAGTGAGCCGTCACCACTGGAAAAAGAGATTCGCCGGCTGATCGCGGTCGGTGGGCCCATGCCGATCGCGCGCTACATGTCGCTTTGTCTCACGCATCCGCAACACGGTTATTACATCACGCGCGATCCATTCGGGGCGGGCGGCGATTTCACCACGGCGCCTGAGGTCAGCCAGATATTTGGGGAGCTTTTGGGCCTGTGGACACTGTCGGTTTGGCGGATGCTCGGCGAGCCGGAGTCTATCAACCTGGTCGAACTTGGACCGGGTCGCGGCACGATGATGCGGGATGCGCTCCGCGCCGCAAAAGTGCTGCCGAAATTCCGCCAGGCGCTGGCGGTGCATATGGTCGAGATCAGTCCGACGCTTGAGCAATTGCAGCGCAATAGTCTGAGCGACGCAGATGTCCCGGTGTCGTGGTATCGTCATCTGCTCGACGTGCCGGAAGGACCGTGCATCATTCTTGCAAACGAATATCTCGATGCGCTGCCAGTGCATCAGGTCGTGAAGCAGAGCGACGGCTGGCACGAGCGGGTGATCGGCCTTAACGCGAATGGCGATTTTGCGCTTGGGCTCGCCCCCGATCCGCTGCTGCAATTCGACCGCTTTATGCCGAAGAAGATCAAAGACGCGCCAGTTGGCGGGGTCTTCGAGTGGCGCAATGACATTCATGCGCTCGACATCGGGCGGCGCGTGCGCAAGGACGGCGCCGCGCTTTTTATCGATTACGGGCATGTCGAAAGCGATCTCGGGGAGACTCTGCAATCGGTCAATGATCATGCCTTTTCGGACCCGCTTTCAGCGCCCGGGCTCGCCGACATCACCGCCCATGTCGACTTTCAAATTTTCGGTCAGGCCTCCGAAAGCATGGGAGCGGTGGCGCACGGACCGGTGACGCAGGAGCGATTTCTGCGGGAACTGGGCATAGAGGCGCGGTCTGAGGCTCTGCGTCGAGGCGCGAGCGCCGAACAGGCCGCGAACATCACGGCTGCGGTGACGCGGCTGACCGAAGGCGGACGGACCGGCATGGGCGAATTGTTCAAGGTCATGGCGATCTGCGATCCCAAACTCGGGCCGCTGCCGGGATTCGGTACGGCATGAAACTGCACGCAGCCTCCTTGTCCGCGCTTGATGGCATTCGCCATGCGTTTTTCACGCGCGATGGCGGCGTGTCCGGAGGCATCTATGCGAGCCTCAATAGCGGCATCGGCTCGGCCGACGATGCCGCGAATGTCGCCGAAAACCGTGCGCGGATGGCGCGGGTGCTTGGTGTCGATGCCGACCGGCTGATCACGGCTTTCCAGATTCACTCTCCGCGCGTGGTCGTCGCCGATGCGCCTTGGGATGTCGAAACGCGGCCGAAGGCGGATGCGATCGTGACGAGAACGCCGGGGCTCGCGATCGGCGTCAGCACGGCCGATTGCGGTCCGCTGCTGTTTGCCGATGCGCAGGCTCGGGTGATCGGCGCCGCGCATGCTGGCTGGCGTGGTGCGTTTTCAGGCGTGATCGAGGGGACGATTGCCGAAATGGAAAAGCTCGGCGCTGATCGTGGCCGTATCGCCGTTGCATTGGGTCCGTTGATCCGGAAGACGAATTACGAGGTCAGCCAGAGTTTCATGGACCAATTTCTGCGTGCCGATGAAACGTACGCGCGTTTTTTTGTTCCGGCCGCGCGCGAAGGTCACGCCATGTTCGATCTGCCAGCCTTTATCGAGTCCCGCATTGCGCAAAGCGGGATCTCTCGCTTCGAGGATATCGGGATTTGCACCTATTCCGACCCGGACCGCTTCTACAGCTATCGCCGCTCGACGCATCGGGCGGAGCCGGATTACGGGCGGCATGTGAACGCCATCGTCCTGGCTGAATAGCTGGCCGGCGCCGCCGCTAGTGGTCCGATTCTAACATTCGCCTCCCTTATCGGCAGGGTCTTTTGCGAATGTTAGAATCAAAGGGCCGCTAGCAAATATTGGATTCTAGTGGAGCTTTGGATTTGACATTCGCTTTGCGAGCCCGCGGCTAGACGGGTAGCGAATGTCAAATCCGCTCCACTAGACCGTCACGGGGATTCCCGCTACGGAAAGCCGACCGGCCGGAACGGACCTCTAGAGTCCTGACGGCCCACGGGGGTGTCATGGTTCCGCTGTCGGCGCGCATCGTCGGCGTTCTCGCGCTTGTCCTGTCGTCGGCAGCCTGCACGACGACCGGCGGTGGTTTGCAGACTGGCCAGCATTCGACGGTGGCGTTCGACCGGATCGACGGCCTGCCACCGACCGTTTTCGACCGCTATGTCCGCAAGCTCAACGACGAGGCTGAGGCGCGCAAGGTCGCCGTTGTGACACGCGAGGGCTTCGCGCCGTATCGGATCAAGGGATACGCCTCAGTCTGGACGCGGGGCCGCCAAGCCACGATGTCCTGGGTCTGGGAGGTCTTCGATTCCAATGGCGAGCGCGTGATGCGGATCACCGGCGACGAAAAGGCCGGAACGGCCGGCCGCGATGCCTGGCAGACCGTTAACGATGAGGTCCTGGCGCGTGCCGCGAGGAGTGGCATGGAGCAACTCGCGGTTTATTTCCGTGGCTCGGATTCGCAGGCCCCAATGGCCGCATCCGGTGTACCTGAGGCTGCATCCCCGCCCGCCGCCCCTGACCGGGCAGCGCCGGTCCGCCCGGCCGCCGCTGGTGGCCGCGTCGCGTCGGCGGCGCCAGTGCGCTGATTGCTGAAAATCCGTTTGGGAGAACAAATTCCGCCGTATTGCGGAACTGCATCCCCCCTTGTATCAGTCCGGCGCGTCAGCAGGGCGCGCGAAGAGCATAGCGAGGAGAAGGGATGGCGAAAAACGGAGCGATAAAGCTCGTCGCCGGCAATTCCAATCCCACGCTTGCCGCGGAGATCTGCAATTACCTGAAATTGCCCCTGACCAAGGCGGTCGTGCGCCGCTTTGCCGACATGGAAATCTTCGTAGAAATCCAGGAAAACGTGCGCGGAGCAGACGTATTCATCGTCCAGAGCACGTCTTACCCGGCCAATGATCATCTGATGGAACTGCTGATCATCACCGACGCGCTTCGCCGCTCGTCGGCCCGGCGGATCACGGCGGTGCTGCCGTATTTCGGCTATGCCCGGCAGGACCGCAAACCCGGTCCCCGCACCCCCATCTCCGCCAAGCTTGTGGCCAACCTGATCACGCGCGCCGGCGCCGACCGGGTCATGA
>CAZIKZ010000397.1:0-3758 GCA_964539845.1 uncultured Hyphomicrobiales bacterium | reverse complement strand
TGAAAGAAGCTGTCCCACGCGATCAGTCCGTCAAAGGTGCGCTGAAGCGAAAGCGCGCGCATGTCTCCGACCAGCCAGGTCTGCTGCGGAAAGCGATCGCGGCAAAGCGCGATCAACGCGGCCGATGAATCCAGGCCCGTGACGCTGAACCCGCGTTCGATCAGATAGCGCGCGATCGGCTCGCCCATGCCGCAACCAATGTCCAGCACCGACCCGCCGGCGGGAAGCCTGTCGATAAACGCATCGAGCCAGGATTTCTCGAACAGATTGCGTCCGCGCAAGCCGTCATAGACATGCGCGTGGCGCTGATAGAGCGGGATGATGTTATCCGCGTCGGATGGCATGGGAGAGATTCCAACGGCCTCATCCTGAGGAGCATTGCGCAGCAATGCGTCTCGAAGGATGGACCGCCACAATAACCGCCCTCGTCCTTCGAGACGCGCACGCCGTGCGCTCCTCAGGATGAGGGCGGGATGAACACCGCAGCTTTACGCCTTCCCCGCCAGATACTTTTTCGCCAGCACCTTGCCCTCTTCGACCGCGGGCTGATCGAAGGCGTCGACGCCCAGAAGATGCGCGGCGACGATCGTCTCCAGCATGAAATGCATCATGAGTTCGCCGAGGCTGCGCTCGTCGATGGTCTCGAGATGGAACGTGCGAACCGGGCAGCCATTCTTCGCCAGTGTCTCGGCGGTGGCGCGGCCCTGCGCCGCGACGAGATCGCCGATGGTCTTTCCGGCAAAATCCGGCTCGCCCGCGCGTTTCGCGAGTTCACGATCGACCGCGGGTCCCTTCCCCGCTGTGCGAGTCGTAATCACGGTGAACAGCTTGTCGCGCGGCCCGGCAATGAAGAGCTGCAACTGGCTGTGCTGATCGACCGGGCCGAGCGCGCCCACGGGCGTCGTTCCCTTGCCGTCCTTGCCGAGACTTTCGGCCCAGAGTTGCACATACCATTTCGCGAATTTCTCCAGCCGGTCGGCGTAAGCCATGACGGCGGTGATCGTCTTGCCCTTGTCTTCAGCGAGCGCGACCGACAGCGCGGCTCCGAGCGCGGACGGCACCTCTGCGGCGGGCTTGTTCGCAAGCACCGATGCAAGCGCCACAGCCGCACCTTCGCGCAAAGCGACGATGTCGAGACCCAGAATTGCCGCCGGCAGGAGCCCGACATTGGTCAGCGCAGAAAAGCGGCCGCCGACGCCGGTATCGTGATCGAGGAACGCCACGCCCTCCGGCTCAAGCAGATCGCGCAGGCCGTTACGCTTGCCTGACTTGGCGGGCTCGCTCAGGCCAAGGAACGTCTCGCTGATCGGGATATTGAGCGCCTTGCAGGCGGTGAGTGCGGCGGCGGTCTGCATCAGCGTTTCGCCGGTGCCGCCGGACTTGGAGATTGCAACAAAGCGCGACGTGGCGAGCGGAAGACGTGCGAGCAGCAATGCGAAGCTCAGCGGATCGAGATTGTCCATGAAATGAATGCGTGCACCGACGCGCAACGCGCCGACGCCCGGCACGCCATAGCCTCCGAGTTGTGCCAGCATTTGCCCGCCCAGGCTCGATCCGCCGGTTCCCAGAAACACGATGTCGGTCGCGCCCTCGACAAGCCGCTCGGCCGCGGCCTGAACGTCGTCAATGTCCGCACGCTCGGCGGGCAGTTGCAGAAGACGCAGGCCGCCGTCGGCATGGCGCGCGCGCAACCATTCCAGCGCGTCCTCGCTGCGGGCAAGGGCCTGGTTCAGGGCGGCGTCGGAGATGCCATGCGGACCGATGGCGGTCTCACGAGCGAGGTCGATGGATTGGGCTATCATGGGGGGTGCTTTAGCGGATCGGATTGAGAGAGGCCAATAGACCGGTCGGCTCATGCACCCCGTTCGTGGTCATTCCGGGGCGCGACCGGCAGGGTCGCGGACCGGAATGACGGCCGTCAGTACATCCCGCGCCGGGCCATCTCCGTATCCTGCCGGAGGTTCTCCTCCCGGGTCAGACCGTCGACCTGATCGCCGAGCATGTCCATGTAGCTCGGCAGTTCGGCGCGGTTGATATGCATCGACGCGTCCCACAGCTTTGCCCGGTTCACCGCCTTCGCGCAGTGCAGATACGCTTCCTTCACGGCAATGACGAGACCGACCCTCGGCAACTGACCACGCATGGCGGATGGCGCGAGCAGACTTTGGTCGTCAGTGATCCGCGCGGTCCCGTTGATGCGCAGGATCTCCGACATGCCCGGCACCAGAAACAGCATGCCGACCGCAGGATTGTGAAACAGGTTACCCATCGTATCGAAGCGGTTGTTGCCGATCCGATCCGGCAACAGCAGATGCCGGTCGTCGAGGATGCGGCAGAAGCCGGGCGGATCGCCGCGCGGCGAGACATCGGCGCCGTTCGGGCCGAAAGAGCTGATCAGGCAGAAGGTGGAGCGTTCGATCATGGCGCGGCAATGCCGGTCGAGTGCGGGCAACACCTTGCCGGTCGCCCGCAGCATCGGCTCGGGATGCCGCGCCGTGATCTCTTCGAAGGAGGAGACATAGCTGATTGTCTCGGGATCGAACCCGTTCGTCTCTGCCATCGTCTCCCTCCCCCGGATCGCAGACCCGGTCAGGACCTGCGCTTCATCTGCAGCATCATCAGATCGTACTGGAAGTCGGCCGCCTGAAGGTAGCTGTAGTTCTTGTCCCGGAAATCCTTCTGGGATGCATAGATCTTCGCGAAGGCCGGGTTGGTGGCGATGATCGAGGCGTAGAGTTCTTCCGACGCCTTGTACATCGTGTCGATCACGTCGCGCGGGAACACCGACACCTTCACACCGGAGCCGACGAGACGCGCCAGCGCTTCCGGATTCTTGGTGTCGTAATGCGCGAGCATCGATGTCGTGGTTGCCTGCGCCGCGACTTCGACCGCCTTCTTGTAAAGCGGTGGCAGCGCGTTCCATTTCTCGGTGTTGAAGATGGTGTGGAAGACCGTGCCGCCTTCCTGCCAGCCGGGCGTGTAATAGAAACTGGCGACGCGGTTGAAGCCGAGCTTCTCGTCGTCATACGGTCCGATATATTCCACCGCATCGATGACGCCGCGCTCCATCGCGGGATAGATATCGCCGGGCGCGATCTGCTGCGTGACGATGCCGACCTTGGAGGCGACGGATCCGGCAAGTCCCGCGATCCGCATTTTCAGGCCCTGCAAATCGGCAGCGCTCTTGATCTCCTTGCGGAACCAGCCGCCCCATTGCATTCCGGTGTTGCCGCACGGGAAGCCGATCACGTTGTACTTGGCCATGAACTCGTTCATCAGATCGAGCCCGCCGCCGTAATAATACCAGCCGTGCTGCGCACGCGGGTTCATCATGAACGGCACGGCAGCGCCGAGCGCGAAGGTCGGATCCTTGCCGACATAAAAGAGAAGCCCGGTATAGGCGGCCTCGACACTTCCGTTCTGCACCGCGTCCAGTGCCTGCAGGCCGGGCACGATTTCGCCGGCGGCAAATTGCTGGATCACGAACTTGCCGTCGGTGAGGTCGGAGACATATTTCGCGAAGGTTTCACCGGCGCCGTACGTGATATCGAGACTCTTGGTGAAACTCGACGTCATGCGCCAGCGAACGGTCGGCATCGACTGGGCAATGGCAGGCGCGGCAAGTGCGGTAGCGGCCGTTCCGCCCGTGCTGAGGGCAAGGAATTTGCGGCGATGCATCGGTCATTCTCGCAGTTCGAGGGTCCCGGCCCGCGTCCGCTGTTGCAACCGGCATACCAGTTGCTTTTCCGATCGCTTGG
>CAZIKZ010000396.1:0-3824 GCA_964539845.1 uncultured Hyphomicrobiales bacterium | reverse complement strand
GGTTCGAGCGCTTCTTGCCGGACGCACAGAAAGCGGCACCACGCTTCTCGTCGATGCGGTGATCATCTGGATGATCAACATCATCGTGTTCGCGCTCTGGTTCTGGGGCCTCGACGGCGGCGGCCCGGCGGTCCGCCATGCCCGGCAAAAATCGACGTTCGAATTCCTGTTTCCGCAAGCCTTGATGAAACAGACGGAAACTCCGCCCTTCTCACCCGGCTTCGTCGATTACCTGTTTTTGTCTTTCACCAATGCGACCGCCTTCTCGCCGACCGACACCATGCCGCTGTCGCAGCGCGCCAAGCTTCTGATGATGGCGGAAGCGATGATCTCACTGCTGACCATCGCTTTTGTCGCGGCGCGCGCGGTCAATATCCTGGCGTGAAAACAAAAAAGCCCCCGGCAATGCGGGGGCTTTTCCTATCGTTTGCGAGCGAGCGGCAAGGGGTCACACCTGGAAGAACACCGTTTCCTTGTCGCCCTGCATATGGATGTCCCAGCGCCACACCGCGCCGTCCTTCTTCGCCATCAGCGTGGCGCGGCGGTCGGCCGGCACAAGATTGAGCACCGCATCGGTGGCGTTCGCGGCCTCACCGTCGAAATAGATGCGGGTGTAAACCTGCCGCAGCATCCCGCGCGCAAAGATGCAGACCACGATATGCGGCGCTTGCGTCTTGCCGTCCGGGCTCGCGACCGCACCCGGCTTCACGGTGTCGAACTGAAACACGCCGTTGCCATCGCAGGCCGAGCGGCCGTGGCCCTTGAACGCGGTGTTCGGCAGCCGGCGGCTGCCCGGCTCGTTGGAATAGCGGCCATTGCCGTCCGCCTGCCAGATTTCCAGCATCGCGTCCGGGATCGGCTTGCCGTCGCCGTCATAGATGCCGCCTTCGATGCGGATCCGGTCGCCGACCACATCGGGTGTGAGGAGATTTGAGCCGATCGTCTCTTTCCACGAATAGGTCCCGTCCGGGTCCCAGTGCGCGCGGCCTTTAGGCGTGAGCCCGTAGGCATAGAACGGACCGACGGTCTGCGAAGGTGTGAGGACTGACATTGTCGTAAATCCAGTTCGTCTTAATCGAGATCCGGGGGTGTCTGTTCGTGACCGCGCAACACGATGTCGAAGCGGAAGCACAGCGCCCAGTCGGGAATGGTGTTTTCCAGATCGAAGGTCGAGACCATGCGCTCGCGGTCCTTCGGGTCCGTCACCGAATTGAAGATCGGATCGAACGGAAACAGGTAGTCGCCCGGGAAATACATCTGCGTGACGAGACGCGACAGGAACGAATTTCCGAACACCGAGAAGTGGATGTGGTTCGGCCGCCAGGCATTGTGATGATTGCCCCAGGGGTAGGCGCCCGGCTTCACGGTGATGAATTTGTAATAGCCGTTCTTGTCGGTGACGGTGCGGCCCGCACCGGTAAAGTTCGGATCGAGCGGCGCCGGGTGCTGATCGACAATGTGCACATAGCGGCCGCAGGCATTGGCCTGCCAGATTTCCACGAGCGCATCCGGGACCGGCCGCTTGTCCTCGTCGAGGATGTAGCCGTGCACGATGATGCGTTCGCCGAGTGGCTCGCCCTTGCCCTGCTTGGTCAGGTCGTTGTCGTGTTCCTGGATGACATCATGGCCGTAAACCGGGCCGGTGAGTTCCGACAACGTATGCGGCGCAAGTATAAGCGGCTTGGTCGGCGACCGCTTCACCGTACTTTTGTATTCCGGTGTCAGATGTTTCGGATAGGCCGATAGGCCATCCAACGGATAGATCAAGGACATCGCTTCGTTTCCCCTCATCGTCATTCCGGAGCGCGCCAAACGCGCGAACCCCGAATCCGGATACACTTTCATTCTCTCGAATGGATTCCGGGTTCTTGCGCTGCGCGCAAGCCCCGGAATGACCAGCGTTAGACCCGCTCCAGCGCGAGCGATACGCCCTGTCCGACGCCGACGCACATGGTCGCCAGCGCCTTTTTGCCGCCGAGCTTCTCCAGTGCGTGCGCCGCAGTCATTGCAAGCCGCGCGCCAGACATGCCGAGCGGATGGCCGAGTGCGATCGCGCCGCCATGTGGATTCACCTGCTCGGCGTCGTCCGGCAGACCAAGCTGGCGCATAACGGCGAGGCCCTGCGAGGCGAACGCTTCGTTCAGTTCGATCACATCGAAGTCGGTGATCTTGAGGCCGAGCTTTTCCATGAGCTTGCGCGTGGACGGCACCGGCCCGATGCCCATGATGCGCGGCGGCACACCCGCTGACGCCATGCCGAGGATCCGGGCGCGCGGCGTCAGGCCATGCTTCTTCACCGCTTCCGCCGACGCGAGGATCATCGCGGCCGCGCCGTCGTTGACACCCGACGCGTTGCCGGCGGTGACGGTGCCGTTCTCGCGGAACGGCGTCCTCAGCTTGGCCAGCGCTTCGAGCGTGGTGTCGGCGCGGATGTGCTCGTCCTTGTCGAATACGGTGATCTCGCCCTTGCGCCCCGCGATTTCGACGGGGACGATCTCTTCAGCGAAAAAGCCCGCGGCCTGCGCCCTGCCGGCACGCTGCTGCGAGCGCCACGCAAACATATCCTGATCGGCGCGCGTCACCTGGAAGTCCTCGGCGACATTCTCACCGGTCTCCGGCATTGAATCGACGCCGTATTGCTTCTTCATCAGCGGATTGATGAAGCGCCAGCCGATCGTGGTGTCGAAAATGTCGGCCTGCCGCGCGAAAGCTTCCTGCGCCTTGCCCATCACGAACGGAGCGCGCGTCATCGATTCCACGCCGCCTGCGATTGCGAAGTCGATCTCACCGGCGCGGATCGCGCGCGCGGCATCGCCTACCGCATTCAGCCCGGAAGCGCACAGCCGGTTCACGGTGATGCCGGGAACCGAATCGGGCACGCCCGCCAGAAGCAGCGCCATGCGCGCGACGTTGCGGTTATCCTCACCCGCCTGATTGGCGCAGCCGTAGATCACTTCGTCGAGCGTCGACCAGTCGACCTTCGGATTGCGCTTCACCAGCGCCTTGATCGGAGCGGCGGCCAGATCGTCGGCCCGCACCTTCGACAGCGAGCCGCCGTAGCGGCCGATGGCGGTGCGGGCGGCGTCGCAGAGGAATACGTCACGCATGGTCTTTGCCTTTTCTCCCCTCCCCCCGCGAAACGGTGGGGAGGGGTCGGGGGTGGGGGGAATTTCGTAGCGATATCGAAAGAGCCCCCACCCCGCTCGCTTCGCTCGCGACCCTCCCCACCGCAGTCCAACTCGGGTGTACCCGAGTTGGACCATGCACTTGATTGGGCGAAGTCGGAAACATCCGACTTCGCCTGCGGGGGGAGGGAAAAAACCTCGCCTCATATAATCGCCGCTTACGCCGCCTCGCCGTGAGCGCGCGCAGTGCGGGCATGCAGCTCGCGCAGCACGGTCAGCTCTTTTTCGGTCGGCACCGGCGTTTCCGCGACCTTGTCGGCATATTTTACAGTCCAGCCGGTATTGTCCTGGATCTGCTCGCGCGTCACGCCCGGATGAATCGAGGTAACGGTCATCTCCCTGGTCACGGGGTCCGGCTCGAAAATGCAGAGGTCGGTCACAAGCTTGGTCGGACCCTTGGTCTTAACGCCGAGCCGCTCGCGATGATCGCCGCCCTCGCCGAAACCAAGCGAGGTCACGAAATCGAGCTTGTTCACGAACGAGCGCTTGCCCTGCGCCATGATGATGAAAATCTCGCCGCACGACGTGGCGATCTCCGGCGCACCGCCGCCACCCGGCAGCCGCACCTTCGGCTTGTCGTAAGGGCCGACCACCGTGGTGTTGAGGTTTGCGTATTTGTCGATCTGCGCACCGCCGAGG
>CAZIKZ010000395.1:0-3853 GCA_964539845.1 uncultured Hyphomicrobiales bacterium | reverse complement strand
GAGCTTCCACAATCAGGCCGTCCTCGCCGGGTAAGCCGGATTGATACCGGATGTCTCAGTCCTTAGCGGAGGGATTTCCAGTGGCAATTATGAAGAAGGTGAGGGGATGCAAGGATCCCATTACGATTCCTGCTTTTTCGTTCAGTCCCAATGAAGGCCTCGCTCAATTGATTGTCGAGGCATGGACAAACGACAAGTTCGGAAAACGACTTCTGGCACGTGACTCCAGAAAGGTGCCGACCGACGACGCTGTCGCCCTGGCAACTGCAACCGTTATGCGGGCGGTGCACTGAGCCTGTCGCGCGCCGTCATCATCACTGAAGAAGAGCACGATCATGATTATGTTTCGGCGCACGAAGATGAAGTTGTTTTCGTGCTGCCCAACGTGAGTCGCAAGGCCGGGTCCGGTTCTCTTCTCAACACCGCGGCTGCTCATGTCGTGCACGGCGAACGGAATTTAGTCATTCCGCTGACGAGAAGAATGCCGCCACGCTGACTCCAACGTGACGGCCTTTCGCTCATATTCGAGACAGCGCTTCGGGTCTTTGCGCAGTAGCAGCGCTACGCCGGCAGCTCCAGAATTGTGTTGGTGCTCGCGTTTGTGTCGTAGATCGCCACTTGGACCTGCGAGAACCGCTTCTTGATAATCATGCCTTGAGCTTCAGCGGCTTCAAATGTCGTGTGAGTGGACTTGGTCTGCCTGTCCACCTGCAGACGGTACCGACCGGACTCCGGTCGTTTCTTTTGCGATTGATGCTCGAATACCGTTTCGAGGTCGTCGGCCTCGACCGAAGCGGCAGCCGGTTCCTTAGATTTCAGTGACAGGGGAGTTTTTGCCATCGAGGCTCCTTTGATTCCTATATATGGTGATTGAGCGACGTGTTGCCAATGTCTCGCTCGAACGCACGCTCAGTCGCGCTCAAAGCCATCGGCCAGACAGAGTGGCCGCACTTCAGTTCTTCTTTCGCAGCGGGCCGCGCAAGGCCAAAGTCAGATAGGACAGCGCGCTCGCGACATAGACCGCGGCGAAGGCCTTGATGAAGCCGGTCAGATCGGCCCCCGCCACAATCGAGATGCCGGCCACCAGTGTCGCCGCGATGCTCACCAATACGCTGAGCCGCGCGATCACCTTGAAATAGCCGGTATGGATCAGAAGGAAGTTCGACACGGTCTGGATCAGGTTCGCGATCAGAAGGACGATCATCAGGTTCGAGATCGCCTGCGGCATCACGGCGGAGTCGCCGAGCAGGATCCGGAACATCGGCTCGGAGAAGAATGCCAGGCCGATGCAGATGGCGATGCCGGGCAGGCTCGCGAGCCCCGCCGCCATCCAGGTCGAAATGACCAGGCTTCTGCGGTCGCCTTCGCTATGGGCGCGGGTCTGGCGCGGCAGCGCCACGTCGGCCGCGGCCGAATAGAGCACGGTCGCGCCGCGCACCACCTTGAATAGCGTGTCGAGAATGATGGTCGGCGCACCGAGGCCATACGCAACGGGTACGATCGCGTAGGCGAAATTGTAGAGATAAAACTCGTTCACCGCGTAGGTGCCGCCCGACACCACTTCCTTCTTGTTGTCGCGGAAGAATGAGCGCAGGTGGCCGGCAAAGCCCGCCACTTTCGCCTGCAGCGCGCCCTTGCGCGCCAGCCGCGCGATCGACACCGCGAACAGCGCGACCCAGATCAGGTTGGCGATGATCAGAAACGCCATCAACGACAAGCCAACGAGGGTCGCCAGCATGAAGCCGACATGCAGCGTGCGGCGTATCACCTCCATCACTTCGAAGAAGATGAAGTCGTCGATCGCAAGGCTGATGTTGCGCAGCGCGAACCAGACGAGCGTGATAGCGGTGAACAGGAAGAACAGCGCAAGCTCGAGGCTGCCATAGACACCCGCACCGAATGCCATCGCGCCGAAGAAGCAGGCGATGGTGCCGACGATGCCGAGCAGAAAATACAGGATCACGATCGCGGTCGCGTGCCGAACGATGCTCGCGCCAGCTTCTGCGCCGCTCAGGAGCCAGGCGCGCAGCCGCACGAAGATGATCTTCACCAGGCCGATGTCGCTCAGCCATAGGGCGATGCCCAGGGTGCCGACCAGAATGAAAACCGAGAACCGTTCCGGATCGAGGATGCGGGCGAAAACGAAGGTCTGGACGAGGCCACCCACGAGCCCGCCACCCGCGGTGGTGGCCCGCAGGAATAGATAGGGGATCGACAGAAACCGGCCCGCTGCTCCAGCCGGCGCTTCGCCCGGACGGGAACCTGCCGGACTGTCGGAACGGCCCTCGATCATGGACTCGGGCGTGGCGGCGGACATTGTCGATTGATCGATCCGGAGCGCCGCTCAGGAATCGAATGGCGCACGTAAGACATCATAAACGCCCGGGGTTTAAGGAACTCTCAAGCGGACGGGGCCCCGGCCGGGCCCATGCTTGTTCCACAATGCTCGTCCAAGGAGAGGCGCCATGCTCGACAAGACTGCCGGCGACATCCTGAAGCGGCTGGACGACAGCGACGTCCTCGCCCGCGCGTTTCGCGAACTCGGTGTCAGCAATGATCGCGACTGGGCCTGGGATAATTATGAGAATGTCGTGCGCGGGCTCGCCCGCATTCTGAATGCGCACCGGCTTCTTGAAGTCGGCGGTGGTCGCGACCCGCTGTTCAACGCGGACGAATTGAAGACGCCCGGCATTGAGATGACGGTGAACGACATTTCGCAAACCGAGCTCGACGTGCTGCCGGACAGCTATCACAAGGCCTGTTTCGACGTGGCCGGCGACATTTCGGCCGTTGCGCATCTGCGGGATAGTTTCGATCTCGCGTTTTCGCGCATGGTGTTCGAGCATGTCGCCGACGGACAGCGCGCCTGGGCGAACCTCTACGAACTGCTCGCGCCGGGCGGTGTGGCGCTCGCATTCGTTCCGACGCTCTATTCGTTTCCGTTTGTGGTGAACCGGCTGCTGCCCGACGATGTCGCGGCCAGGATCGTGAAGCTGATCTATCCGCATCGCACCGACAATGAGGACCCTGTTTTCCCGGCGCGCTACAGCTGGACCTATGCGAGCGAGCGCAAGATGAAACCGATGCTGCAGGGTATCGGCTATCGCGAAGTCACGATCCTTCCGTTCTACGGCCACGGCTATTTCGATCGCTTCCCGGTGGTGCGCGACATCCACGCGCAGTTCACGGCTCTGGCGCGCAAGCATGATTGGCGGGCGGTCGCGAGCTACGCCTATATCGCCGCGCGGAAGTAAGCGCGGCCGACCGGTGATCAGGCCCGAGCCTGCGCGGTTGCGCGGCGCTGGAAATTCATGGTCGCGACTGAAAAGCCCCAGACCAGGCCGAGCAGCAGATAATAGTGCCGCCAGTGGTCGGTATCGATGATCAGGCCCTCGATCGCGACGCCGGTATATGTCGACATGACAGCGATGAAGTAGGGCTGCCACGGCGTCGTCACGAATACGGTCCGAAGTCCGATCGCGAGTGTGATGAGCACCAGCGCCAGATAAGAGAAGCCGCCGAGCCAGCCATAAGAGGCGAAGGCGTTCAGATACACTTGGTGTGGATCGTTGGTGTAATGGTTGCGGAATTGCAGCGGTCCATATCCGTTCGGTAGCTCCAGCAATTCGCCGACGCTTTTCTTCTGGTTGCCGAAGCGGCCGCTTTCGCCGGTGTCGTAATATTGGTTGAGCGAGGCGCGCTCCTTGAAGACCGATCCGACATTTCCGACGGCAAGAAGCGCGATCAGCATGCCGGCCACCGCCAGCGTCGCCATCACCGAGAACGAGATGATGCGGGCTCGGAACCATCCGCTCGGCGTGGTGACGAACAGCAAGGCCATCATCATGGCCGC
>CAZIKZ010000394.1:0-3864 GCA_964539845.1 uncultured Hyphomicrobiales bacterium | reverse complement strand
CATTCCAGGTGGAATCGCTCTTGAGTTCCCACTTTCCGCTGTTTTTCGTGCAATCAGCCTTCTTCGTGTACTGGCTCTTGCTGCAGGCATAGTTGGCGTCGTCGGTCTTCCATTCGTCGAAGCGAATCCAGGAGGCGCTCTTGTTGTTCGTGCCGACATTGACGTCGGTCGCGAACGGGACGATGCCGACCTTGATGTCGTCGGGTTTCTTGGCCGCGTTCTGCAGTGTTTTCAGCAGATCCTTGGATGCGAGCTTGAGCTGCGTCATCTTGTTCGATGACGACATCGATCCGGTATTGTCGAGCGCCAGGATGAGTTCGAGCCGCTTCATGCCCCAGACGACTTCGGTTTTCGCGCCGATCGACATCGTGGGCTGCCACATGCCGGTAAACGTTGTCGGGACTTTCGCGGTGGCGTCCACATTGAGCTTGTAGCTGCCGCTGTCCACGGTCGTAAACGTTGCCGTCACGGCAAGATCGGTCGCTTGCGGGTAGTTGAAGTTGGCCTTCACGAGCCCATCGGCTTTGCCGGCGAGTTGAGCCTGCGGCAGCGTTTGCGCCTGCTTCGACAGGATCAGACCGGCTGCGTCGATCGCCGCCTGCAGCGTGGCCTTGGCGGAATTGGCGCGGCTATAGTCGACGGCGGCGCCGACAGCGCCGACGACCGGAACAGTCGCCAGCGCAAAGGTGAGGACCACATTGCCGCCCCTGGCGGTTCCGAAATTCGCGACGAGCCGGCGGGCGCGTTTCAGCAATGCAGCGGCGTCGATCATGATGGTGATCCCAAAGACGATGGCGTGCCGCACCATGAGCGTCTCCGGTCAAATTGCGGTAAATTCGCCGCGAATTTTTCTGGAATGATGGTGGTCGCGCCGCCTCACTCTCGCGATGCTGAAGCTGCGCTGAAGCGATCGGCCTGCATTGCACGGATCGGGTTTACGTCTTGTTAGCCGTAATGCCCGGGGTGCGCCGATAGCTCAGGGTGAATTGCAGGCGTCCGGACGTCTTGGCCGCGCCGGACGTTATTTCGCGATCCGCAGATTGGCGAGATTTTGCGCGATGGAAGCAAACACGACGTTGAGCTGATCGGCCTCTTTCACATCGTAGAACCAGTCCGGCTTGGTTGCGCAGTTACGCAGCAGCGCGGCGTTCCCGTCGATCACGCGGACCGTATAGACCTTGATGTTGTCCGCCTTGGCATTGGTGCACGCCTTCTCGGTTCGCGAGTCGATCGAGGAGGTCGAGGAACTGAAGCGGTTTTGCGTGTTTTGCCCGTCAGTCAAAAGGACGATCACCTTGTCGAGATCGGGCGCCGGGCTGGGCGCGCTCATCGGCGCGACCGCGGAGATCGTCTGCCACGCCCAGCTCATGCCGATCGTCACGTTGGTATTGCCGGCCGGCTGCATGGCATCGATTTTGGCGTGGAGTGCGGTCCAGTCGTTGGTCAGCGGAATCATCGCGGTCGGGCAGTTCGCGGCCTGATTGGCGCGGAACTTTGTCGCCTGGCCGCCCGTGGGGGCCGAATTCTGGACGTCGAAATTCTGGTCCCGATCCCACACGCAGCCGTTCCAGGTATTGCGCGATGCGACCGTCCAGGTTCTGCCGGCGTTCTCGCAGGCGGTCTTCGACTTGTAGGTTGTTTGCGAGCAGGTGCCGTTGACGTTTTCCCACTGCTCCCAGTCGATCCAGGATTCGGTCTTGTAGGTCGTGCCGACGTTGACGTCGGTGGCGAAGGGGATGATGGACACTTTGACATCGCCGGGCTGCTTTGCCGCAGCCTGCAATGTCGTGAGGAGATTGTGCGCGGCGGTCTTCAGCGCGGTCATCTTGCCCTTGGATGACATCGATCCGGTGTTGTCGAGCGCGAGCGCGATGTTCAGCTTCTTGATGCCCCAGATGATCTCGGACGTGGCCGACACGGTCAGTTCGGAGGTGCCGAGCAATGTCGCGAAGCGTGTCGGGATCGTTGCGGTACTCGTGAGTTTCAGCGAGAAGCTGCCTTGCTGGGGTGCGCTGAACTGATGGACGACCGACACGTTCTGCGCTTCCGGCCGGTTGAATTGCGCGTTGAAAATGGTGCTCGCCGACGCTGCGAGGCTGCTCCCCGTCATCGAGTCGGCGCTCTTTGACAGCGCCAGGCCGGTCGAATCCAGCGCGGCCTGCATCGCGACCTTGGTCGCGTTGGCGCGGGCGTAATCGATCGCGGCGCCGGTAAAGCCCATCAGTGGAATCAGGGACAGCGCGAGAAACGGAGCGGCTCCACCGTCACGGTTGTTGAGAAAGCGTCCAAGAAGTCGTCCACGCAAGCGTCCACATACCATCGGGTCGGCTCCGAGCCGTCGGATTGGGTTTCACCGGAACCCATTGTCTGACCGCAGGAATTGAGAAACGGTGGCGTGATTTGCGACGATTTGGGGTGGATTCTCCGCGAATTGTCCGCATTTGGCGCGGTCATCTCGTATTTGGTCCGATCTTGGATGTGGACGGCGATCCGCGGCATGTGCGCGGGCGGTTGCCAAGTCGTTTGCGGGCCTTGCGTTTTTGCAAAGGCGGCCTATTTCCGCCGGTCTGGCACACCGCTTGCTCAAGCACTATTATCATGTGCGTGGCTGCGACCTGGCCAAGTTACGACCGACGCGCGAAGTTCTGCGAATGCCCGACTGTGCTATGCCTTTTACTCGATTTGGCCTGACGCCTGGACCGTCATGGCGGCTTGAGCCGCGCATGGCCGATGACGACCGCAAGAAGCGGCAGGACTCGAACGGGCCCAGTACCGCGGTCATTACCAAGACGCGGCCCCAGACCAAGCGCCCGAGCATGTACCGGGTGCTGCTGCTGAACGACGACTACACACCGATGGAATTCGTGGTGCATGTGCTTGAACGGTTCTTCAACAAGGACCGTGAGGCCGCCACCCAGATCATGCTCCATGTCCACCATCACGGGATCGGTGAATGTGGCATCTACACCTACGAAGTCGCCGAAACAAAAGTGACGCAGGTGATGGACTTTGCCCGCAAACACCACCATCCTTTGCAGTGCGTTATGGAGAAGAAGTAGACTTGAATTGTGTTGGACACGTCCGTCGTCGATGAGGGGACGCTAGGCCGGGGGCGGCCACACACCGGGACCTCTTGAAACGGGTCCTCTCGAAACGCATCGTTTTGGGGACCTTTAGGGACATCGAATGCCAAGTTTCTCGCGCAGCCTCGAACAGTCGCTTCATCGGGCGCTCGCGCTCGCCAATGAACGGCACCACGAATACGCAACGCTCGAGCACCTGCTTCTCGCGCTCCTGGACGACTCCGATGCCGCCGCCGTGATGCGGGCCTGCAATGTCGATCTCGACAAGCTGCGCCGGTCGTTGACCGCCTATCTCGAAGCGGAACTCGAAAATCTCGTCACCGATGGCGGCGAGGACTCAAAGCCGACCGCCGGGTTCCAGCGCGTGATCCAGCGCGCGGTCATCCACGTGCAATCGTCCGGACGCGAAGAGGTGACCGGCGCCAATGTGCTGGTCGCGATCTTTGCCGAGCGCGAGAGCCACGCCGCGTATTTCCTGCAGGAGCAGGATATGACGCGCTACGACGCGGTGAATTACATCAGCCACGGGATTGCCAAGCGGCCGGGCCTGACCGAGTCGCGCCCTGTTCGTGGTGCGGATGAGGATACCGAGGCCAAGAACAGCGACGAGCCGAAGAAGAAGGGCGATGCGCTCGACGCCTATTGCGTCAACCTCAACAAGAAGGCGAAGGAAGGCAAGATCGATCCGCTGATCGGGCGCGATTCCGAGATCAGCCGCACCATTCAGGTGCTGTGCCGCCGCCAGAAGAACAACCCGCTCTTCGTGGGCGATGCCGGCGTC
>CAZIKZ010000393.1:0-3884 GCA_964539845.1 uncultured Hyphomicrobiales bacterium | reverse complement strand
GTGCGCGATCACGAAGGTGGTGCGGTCCTTCATCACCTCGTCGAGCGCGGCCTGGACCTTGGTTTCGGTCGTGGCATCGAGAGCCGAAGTCGCCTCGTCGAGGATCAGGATCGGCGGGTTCTTGAGCAGCGCACGCGCGATCGCCAGCCGCTGGCGCTCGCCACCCGACAGGAAGCGGCCGCGTTCGCCGACAACCGCGTTCAGCTTGTCCGGATTGCGCTCGACGAAGTCGTAGGCCTGCGCCCGCCTGAGGGCCTGGATCATCTCCTCATCGGTCGCGTCCGGCTTGCCGGCGGTGAGGTTTTCGCGGATCGAGCGGTTGAACAGCAGCACTTCCTGGAACACCACGCCGATATTGCGGCGGAGTGCTGCGAGTTTCATCTCGCGAAGATCGATGCCGTCGATGGTGATGCGGCCGGATTGCGGATCGAACACACGATGCAGGAGCGCGAGTGCGGTGGTCTTGCCGGCGCCGGTCGGCCCAACAAGCGCGATCACCTGTCCGGGCTCTGCGGTGAACGTCAGGTCCGCGATCGCGGCCCGCTTGCCGTCATAGGAGAATGAGACATCCTCGAACGATACCAGGCCGGTGAGGCGGCCCGGGTCGATCGCGTCGCGAGAGTCGCGGACCGCTGGCACGGTATCGAGCACGTCGAAGAATTCCTTCAGGCGCGGGGCTACCATGAACACGCTGTTGATGAAGCCCGCGACCTGTTCGAGCCGGCCGACCAGCATGGTGGCGAAGCTCATGAACATGACGATTTCGCCGATCGTGGTGAGACCCTGGAAGAACAGCCAGGTGCCGACGATGAAGATCGCGAGCAGCGTGATCGTGGTCGAGGCGCGCGTCAGTACCGTCACGATCGCCCACCAGGACAGCACCGGCATCTGCGCGCCGAGCAGGCGCTCGACCACCATGCGCAGTCCCATCACCTCGGCTTCGATGCGTGCGAAGCTTTGCACGAGCGCGACATTGCCGAGAGCGTCGGACGCCCGCTCGGCGAGGTCGGAATAATATTTCTCGACCGAGGCCTGCAATTCGCCGGTCTTGCGCAGGACGAACGTCGTCAGGATGGCGAACACCGTGCACAGCACGATCAGGAGGATGGCGAGCCGCCAGTTCAGGTAGAGCGACAGCGGCAGCAGAATGATGAGCGAGACGATCGCTGCGAGGTTCTCGCGGAAGAAGGACAGCCACAATCCCCACAACGAGTCGGTACCGGTCAGCATCACCTTCATCAGGCGCCCGGAATGCGAGCCGCCGTGATAGGCGAGCGGCAATTGCATGACGTGCTCGAAATAATCCGTCAGCACCGCCTGCCGTCGCCGGTGCGACAGCCGGTCGGCATGCAGCGCGATGAAGACGCCGCACAGGATGGTGAACAGACCGAAGCCCGCCCAGGCGCCGAGCAGCGGCAACAGGGTGGTGAATGTCAGTTGCTGGGCGCCGGCCTTTTGCGAGCCGGCAAGCGCATCAATGATGCGGCCGAACAGCACCGGTTCGGCGAACATGGCTGCCGCCAGCGCCAGATTGGCGACCGCCAGGAGCCAGCCAAGCCTGGCTTCGGGCCCGAGCAGGGCAAGGACGCGACCGTAAAGGCGGATCAGGTTCATTCTCTTCAGGCGCCGATTGTTGCCACTCGCGTGGCCGGTAACGGCACCGTGAGTGGGCTTGCCCTTACCTGCATACCGTTGAGACGGGCTCGGTCCCAACTCGCCATTGCGGGCCCTCTTTGGAACGCAATAAGCTACATCTTGTAGCAGTAGGACGAATGACGCCGACGAAAAAACAACTTTGACGATGATCAACAATAAAATCCATTAACAAATAAAAATCCAAAGACACGGCGAATGATCAATATCCCGACTGAGTTGTTGCGGACGCTGCTCGCAGTCGTCGACCTGCGCTCCTTCACGAAGGCAGCGAACTCGCTCGGCGTGACGCAACCGGCGGTCAGCGCACAGATCAAGCGTCTGCAAATGCTGCTCAACTGCGATCTTCTCGACAAGAGTGCGCCCGGCGTGAGCCTCACCCATTCCGGCGATCTCGTCGTCAATTACGCGCGCCGCATGCTCAGCATCAACGACCAGATCGTCGATCTGTCGGTGCCACGGCTGGTGTCGCGCTCATTCCGCATCGGAATACCGGGCGACTTTCTGACGCCCAGTCTGCCAAGGCTTTTGACGGAATTCCGGACGCATTTTCCGGATGTCCGGCTGGCGTTTCGCAGCGATCATGTGGACGTCATGGCGCGTGATCTGCGCCAGGGCGATCTCAACGTCCTGGTCGGTCTGTCCGAGATCGGTATTGACCTGGACGCCCGCCATCAATGGGTCGAGCCATTGGTGTGGGTCCGCAATCCAACCTTCAGGCTCGATCCGAACGAACCGGTGCCGCTCGTGACTCTCGGCGAAGGTTGGGCCGTGCATCGGGCTGCGGTGGCTGCGCTCAGCCGGGCGCAGCGCAGTTACGAGGTGGTCTTCATCGGGCACAGCAAGTCGAGCATCGTGGAAGCCGTCCGCCATGGGATGGGCGTTGCGGCGGTCTCGCGCCGCCGGACCGATATTCCCGGAATCGCCATCTGGGACAATGCGCCGTTGCCGCCGCTGGCTCCGCTCTATTGCGGCATCTATCTCAGCGAGAGCGATCAACAGCCGCAGCTCGAAAAGCTCGCGGATACGATCTTCGATGTGATCGGACCGCAGGCGGATTGCACGACAGCGCCGCAGCTCAACACGGTGGACGCGGCGGTGGTCGCTCGATTCTAGATGACGCTTCTTGGGATGACTCTTCTTGGGATGACGCCTGCTTGAGGCGTCATCCGGACCGAGCCTGCGATCAGTTCTGCGCGAAGCCCGAGCGCTGGGCCCAGCCGGTCATGCGCTGTTCCAGCACGGCCATCACCCAGTACATCACGATGCCGAGCACCGCGAGCGCGAGCAGGCCGGCAAAGATCAGCGGCACGTTGAACTGCGCCTGAGCCTGCAGCATCAGATTGCCGATGCCGTTGTTCGAGGCGACGCTTTCCGACACCACGGTGCCGACAAAGGCGAGCGTGATCGCGATCTTCAGCGAGCCGAAGAAATAGGGCAGCGAGCGCGGGATTCCCACTTTACGCATGATGTCGAGCTTGGAAGCGCCGAGCGCCTTCAGCACGTCCTCCAGTTCGGGCTCGATGGTGGCAAGGCCGGTCGCGACGTTCACGACGATCGGGAAGAACGAAATCAGGAACGCGGTCAGCACCGCCGGCACGAAGCCGATGCCGAACCACAGCACCAGGATCGGCACCACAGCGACCTTGGGGATCGCGTTGAAGCCGATCATCAGCGGGTAGAGGCCCGCGTAGATCGACCGCGACCAGCCGACCAGCAGCCCGAGCAGCAGGCCGAACCCGACCGCAAGACCGAACCCGACCAGCGTGGCCCACAGCGTGATCAGCGAGTTGCGGTAGATCGCCGGCCAGTACTCGTAGATCGTCACCGCAATCGCACTGGGCGGCGGCAGAAAGAACACCGGAATCTTGAACAGCCAGACGGCGGCTTCCCAGATCAGGAACAGCGCGACCGTGTAGAGCCACGGCGCCAGCCGGATCGCGAGCGAGCGGCCCTTCACTGCCGGGCCCTCACGATGTGGCTGCGCAACTCGTGGACGATGTCCTGGAATTCGGAGGTGAACGTGACCTCCAGATCGCGAGGGCGCGGAATCTCGATCTTGCGCTCGACGATGATACGGCCCGGCCGCGACGACATGACAAAGATGCGGTCGGCGAGAAACACCGCTTCGCGCAGGTCGTGCGTCACCAGACAGACGGTGATTTTCCGCGCGGCGTGCAGATCGCGGATCACGCACCACAGCTCCTCGCGGGTGAATGCGTCGAGCGCGC
>CAZIKZ010000392.1:2017-3901 GCA_964539845.1 uncultured Hyphomicrobiales bacterium | reverse complement strand
ACCCAAAAGGCCATTTCTCAATGATGGATTGCCGGGTCAAGCCCGGCAATGACCCTATGGGCAAGGCAAAGGCCGGAATGGAGCAGTCCGCGCCGGGGGACTACCGGCACTCCTGCGCGGCGCGGTCCAGCGCCTGCACCACGCCCTTGAGCGAGAACTTGTCCACGGTCTTGGTACCCCGGCCCGATTCGCCCCGCACCGTGACCTCGGAGCCCTTGCGCATGGCATCGACCAGCCGCGCCTCTTCAGCCGCGTTCTTCACCCAGGCACCGTCATTTTGCGTGTACATGGCGAAATTAGTCGAGCCGATCTCGATCGTGGCGTCGGTATTGGCCTTGAGCGGATAACCGAAAATGATCGACACCTCGTCCCTTACCTTCTCGGCCGGACGGGTGGAGACGAACAGCCAGGCCGGATCGCGAGGCCTCCCGGGCGGCACGGTTTCCGACGCGGTCGGCTTGGCGAGCGCGAAGCAGACCTTCTTGCCGCCGGGCGTGGCGGTATAAGCGCCCCAGCCGCCGAATTCGCCGAGAAGCTGGGCCGCCGATTGCGCCCGCGCCACGTCGATCGCAGCACCAGCGGCCAACAGCGTCATGGCGCCGAGCAGGGTGGAAAAGACGGAAAATCGTGAAACCGCGCGCATCTTCGAAACCCGGACAGATTCGGAATGGCCTGCAACATGTTAGCACAAGCAGCCGGTTGCAATAATAAGTGAAAACCGGCGATGTGATGGCGTGCTGATCGCATCTATGCCCGCTGTGCACATTTCGCCGCAGCCCGCACAGGAAAGTCTGGACATGAAAGCCATCATCTGCAGCCAGTATGGCACAGCCGACGATCTCGAACTCCGCGACCTGCCGGAACCCCAGGCGGGCGACGGTGAGGTCGTGGTGAAGGTCGCCGCCGCTGCGCTCAATTTCTTCGATACGCTGCTGATCGCCGGGAAATATCAGATCAAGCCGGACTTTCCGTTCTCGCCCGCGGCCGAGTTCGCCGGAACCGTGCATGCGATCGGCCCCGGCGTCACCGGCTTCAAGACCGGCGACCGCGTCATGGGCTATGCCGCCTACGGCGCCGCGCGCGAGTATTATGTGCAGAAGGCGCAGCGGCTGGTGAAGGTGCCGGACGCTCTCGACCTGGACCGCGCCGCCGGACTGTCCGTGACCTACGGCACAACGATCCATGCGCTGAAAGATCGCGCCAGACTCAAGGCCGGCGAAACGCTCGCTGTGCTGGGCGCGGCCGGCGGCACCGGCCTCGCCGCGATCGAGATCGGCAAGCAGATGGGCGCGCGCGTCATTGCCTGCGCCTCATCGGACGAGAAATGCGCCTTCGCGAAGAAACACGGCGCTGACGAGACCATCAATTACGGCACCCATGATCTGCGCGCCGAATTGAAACGTCTCGGCGGCGCGCATGGCATCGACGTGGTCTACGATCCGGTCGGCGACAAATATGCCGAGCCCGCCTTGCGCTCGATGGCGTGGGAGGGCCGCTATCTGGTCATCGGGTTTGCCGCCGGAGAAATCCCGAAAATCCCGCTCAATCTCGTGCTGCTGAAAAGCTGCGACATCGTCGGCGTGCATTGGGGCGCGTTCGTCGCGCGCGATCCGGAAGCGGAGGCCCGCAACATGAGCGAGATCGTGCGCTGGTGCGCGGAGGGCAAATTGTCGGCGCATGTTCACGCGGTCTATCCGCTCCGCGAAACCGCGCAGGCGCTGAAGGATATCGCCGCACGCAGGGTCATGGGCAAGGCGATTTTGAAACCGTGAGAATTTGTCATTCCGGGACGCGAACGAAGCCTCTTCACCTCTCCCCGCGTGCGGGGAGAGGGAAGAAAGCAAAACCCGGTCTCCGCAAGGAGGCCGGGTTTTGCTTTCTTCC
>CAZIKZ010000392.1:0-2007 GCA_964539845.1 uncultured Hyphomicrobiales bacterium | reverse complement strand
GTCGACCGCATGAGCGAAGCGAATGAGGTCGGGTGAGGGGGAGTCACCACCATCTGTGCTCAACGGATACTCCCCCTCACCCGGCTCGCATCTCCGATGCTAGCCACCCTCTCCCCGCTTGCGGGGAGAGGGAAGAAAGCAAAACCCGGCCTCCTTGCGGAGACCGGGTTGGCTGCCTGAAACGGCGCCGGGGTCACACAGGTGAACCCGAAGAGCGATTAGTAGCCGTAACCGCCGTAATAGGACTTGTAGCCGTACGACTTGTAGCCGTAGCCGTAGGACTTGTAGCCGTAGCTGTGCCCGTAATAGGGCTTGTAGTACGACTTGTAGCCGTAGCCACCGTAATAGTGAGCGGAAGCGGCGGTCGGAGCCAGAGCGGCGGTGACGAGAGCGGCACCAGCGGCGAGGCCGAGGATGGTCTTGCGGAACATTGGGTTTCTCCTGTGTGAGGGATACGGTCATCGCATCCTGCACATCAGTCGTTCGGTCCTGACGCGAGGTTCAAAGCGCCCGGCCCGCTTTCCGCATTTTCCAAATTCGTGTGGATTTCCGGTGACTTCGGCCAGTCGAGGGCCGCTTCGCGGCCATCGGGACAGTGGAACCTTACGCCGTCAGCTTGCGCCGGGCGGCCTCGCGGTGCTCCGGTCGGATCGAATCGGTGACCGCCTTCAGCGCCCCGGCCAGCAGCGCCGCGTCGTCGGCGAAGCCCAGCACCGGCAGCATGTCCGGGATCACGTCCACCGGCATGACGAAATAGGCCAGCGCGCCGAGCAGGATCATCCGCACGTGGTTCGGCGTGGCGCGGTCGAAGGCGCAGTAATAGGCGGCCAGCAAGTCCTCGGCGAACGGCAATCGGACCGCAACCTTCGCCACCTTGGGCCAGAATCCGGCGCGAACCGTCTGCTCGTCGGCAGCGGCTTTGGCATAAGTTTCAGCGGTTCCGGTGCGGGCCATGGCTCAAGCTCCCCAGAGTCTCCGGCGATTATGTGGTGAGCGATCGACACCTGAGCAAGCCGTTCGGCCCCCCTCCCCCCGAGAGCGAAGCGAACGGTGGGAGGGGTCGGGGGTGGGGGTGGGGGGCCTCTCCGACAATCCGACAAACTCTCCCCCACCCGACTCGCGCTAAGCGCTCGCCACCCTCCCCACCGCTTCGCGGGGGGGAGGGAAAGAGGTCACGCATTGAACGTCTCCGCCCGCGCGATGATGAAATCCAGAAAGCTGCGGGCGCGCGCCGACATCCAGTGCGTCTCCGGATAGACCGCATGCAGCGGCATGGCGGACACCGCATAATCCGGCAGCAGCGCCTTCATCTGTCCGCGCCGTATGCTCTCCGTCGCGCACCAGGCCGGCACGATCGCGATCCCGAGATGCTGCAGCACCGCCTCTTTCATGGCATCCGCATCATCCACCATCACCGGGCCAGAAATGCTCACAACATGCCGCCCGTCATCGGACTCGAAGGTCCACTGGTTTGCCGGCGCCAGCCGCGCATAGGCGATGCATTGATGCGCCGCCAGATCGTCCGGCGTACGAGGTGTGCCGCGTTCACGGAGATAGTGCGGGGTCGCTACCAGATAGCGCCGCACGGTCCCGATGCGACGCGCCATCAGCGAACTCGACTCGAGTTGGCCAATGCGCAGCGCAAGCTCCATCCCCTCCTCGACCAGATTGATGGTGCGCTCGCTGAAGCGCAGGTCGAGCTTCACCTCCGGAAATTCCCGCGCATAGTCGCGCACGATCGGCATGAGATAATGCCGCCCGAAGGATGACGGCACGCTGATCCGCAATGTGCCGGAGGGACGCGCCGGCGCTTCCCGGATGCTGGCGCGCGCCTCCTCAAAGGTGCCGAGCACCTGACGCGCGAGATCGTAGACGCGATGCGCCTCGCGCGTGGGCGTCAACTTGCGCGTCGTGCGCATGAACAGCTGCGAGCCGAATTCCTCTTCAAGCAGCGCGATCCGCTTGCTCACCGCCGGCTGGCCGAGTCCCAACTCCTTGGCGGCCGCG
>CAZIKZ010000391.1:0-3914 GCA_964539845.1 uncultured Hyphomicrobiales bacterium | reverse complement strand
TGACCGACTTCAAGGATATCCTCGGGTTCAACGTGCAGGCGCAATCGACCCGCGCCGCGCTGTTTGCGATCTCCTGCGTGTCGCTTGGTGTCTGCTTCATCATCTGCCGCAAGATCGTGACATCGAAATTCGGCAAGGTCCTGGTTGCGATCCGCGATGCGGAATCGCGCACGCGCTTCCTCGGCTACAGGGTCGAGAACTACAAGCTGTTCGTCTGGACCCTGTCCGCCTGCATGGCAGGGCTTGCCGGTGCGCTCTATGTGCCGCAGGTCGGCATCATCAATCCCGGCGAATTCGCGCCCGCGAATTCGATCGAGGCGGTGCTGTGGGTCGCGGTCGGCGGGCGCGGCACGCTGACCGGTGCCGTACTCGGTGCAATCCTTGTCAATTATGCCAAAACAACATTCACGAGCGGCATCCTCGCGCCTTACTGGCTGTTTCTTCTTGGGGCGCTGTTCGTTTTCGTCACCCTGTTTCTGCCGCGAGGCATCGTCGGAACCGTTTCTTACTGGTGGGGCGAGCGGCAGGAGCGGCGGGCCGCCGCGAGGGGCGGTGAGCCCGTCGCTGACGCCGCGCCCAAGGCCGCGGAGTAGCGCGCATGGAAACGCGAACCACAACTGCGCTTCTGTATCTCGACGGGATTTCGGTTTCGTTCGACGGCTTCAAGGCGCTCAACAACCTGTCGCTCACGATCGATCCGGGCGAAATGCGCGCGATCATCGGCCCCAACGGTGCCGGGAAGACCACGATGATGGACGTCATTACCGGCAAGACGCGCCCGGACGAGGGGTTGGCCGTCTTCGAGGGCGAAGCTGATCTCACCGCGCTCGACGAGACCGATATCGCGCGCCGTGGGATCGGACGCAAATTCCAGAAGCCCACGGTGTTCGAGATGCACACCATTGAGGACAACGTTCTGCTCGCGCTCAGCATGGACAAGAGTGCGCGCCAGAGTATCCGCTGGCGTGCCAATGCGGACGATTCAAGCCGGATCGAAAAGATCCTCGACATCATCAGGCTGAAGCATGCGCGCTGGCGGCTCGCGGGCTCCTTGTCGCACGGCCAGAAGCAGTGGCTGGAGATCGGCATGTTGCTCGCTCAGGAGCCGAAGCTGATGCTGGTGGACGAGCCCGTCGCCGGTATGACCGATGCGGAGACGATGCAGACCGCCGCACTCCTGAGAGAGATCAACCAGGAAAAGAGCGTGATCGTAGTCGAGCACGATATGCATTTTGTACGCGAACTCGGCGTCAAGGTGACGTGCCTGCACGAAGGCTCGGTTCTTGCGGAAGGATCGATCGATCAGGTCTCGACCAATGAGCGCGTGGTCGAAGTGTATCTGGGGCGATGATGGGAAAGAGGTTGCAGCGAACTCCGCCGTCACCACTCCCCTCGGGGGAGAGGGAAAAGGAAGTGCCATGCTTGATGTGAAATCCATCGATCTTCACTACGGCGCAGCGCAAGCCCTGCGGGGTGTGTCGCTGGTCGCCAAAGTCGGTGAGGTCACCTGTGTGCTTGGGCGCAACGGTGTCGGCAAGACAAGCCTGTTGCGGGCCATCGTCGGCCAGCAGCCGGTCAGCAAAGGAACTATCGACTGGGACGGCACCTCGATCAACGCGCTAAAGCCCTTTCAGCGGGCGCGATCCGGGATCGCAATTGTCCCTCAGGGCCGTGAAATCTTTCCGCTGCTTTCGGTCGAGGAAAATCTCAAGACCGGCTTTGCGCCGCTGAAGCGCGACGAGCGCGTCATTCCCGACGATGTGTTCTCGCTGTTCCCGGTGCTGAACAACATGCTGCGGCGACGCGGCGGCGATCTGTCCGGGGGGCAGCAGCAGCAACTGGCGATCGGTCGCGCGCTCGTCATGCAGCCCCGTCTTCTGTTGCTGGACGAGCCGACCGAGGGCATTCAGCCATCAATCATCAAGGATATCGGCCGCGCCATTTCCTATTTGCGCGGCCTGGGCAACATGGCGATCGTGCTGGTGGAGCAGTATTACGACTTTGCGCGCGAACTCGGAGATCGGTTCGTCGCCATGGATCGCGGCTCGGTGGTCTATTCATCCGGCAAGGATGATCTGGATGAACCCGCATTGCGGCGCGCGCTGGCGCTTTGATTCTTGTTCCGTCCGAACCATGCTAGATGTCCGCTATGAGCCTGGTGAATGCGACGTCAGATACGGCGACCATTTTTGCCCGCAACCGGGCGCATGGGCTCATCGATTTGTCGGTTGCCGCGCATGGCGGGCGAACGCGGCGACAGCGCGTCCTGGAGGAGGGTTCGCTTCGGATCCGTCTGCCCGACGTCAGCGGAGCCGAGAGCGAGGCCGTCATTCTCAATACTGCGGGCGGCATCGCCGGCGGGGACGAATTCTCCATTGTCATCGATGCGGGACCGGACGCGCAGATCGCGGTGATCAGTGCCGCGGCCGAAAAGGTTTATCGCGCGATTGATGCTCCATCCCGCATTGGCGTGCGGCTTTCGGTGGCTGCCGGTGCGGTACTGCGCTGGTTGCCGCAGGAAACCATTCTGTTCGATGGGGCCATGCTGCACCGCTCGATGGAAGTCGATGTCGCGGAGGGAGGCTCGCTGGTGATGGCAGAATCCACGGTGCTCGGCCGATCCGCTATGAACGAGACCGTGCATAACGGCGAACTGGTCGATCGCTGGCGGATCCGGCGGGGCGGCAAGCTGGTTTTTGCCGATACGCTTCGCATGGCCAGCGATGTCACAGCGCATTTGGCGCGTCCCGCGGCGGGCGCGGGTGCAACGGCTTTCGCCACGATCGTGATCGCACCAGGCGATGAGGCGCTGGCCGAAAAGGCGCGAGCCTGTCTCGCAGACTGTACCAGCGAGGGCGGCGTCTCTGCCTGGCACGGGATCGCGGTGGTCCGGTTGTGCGGGAAAGATGCAGCGTACTTGCGGCGCGACCTTGTTTCGGTACTCAATAATCTCTGCGGCGCGCTGCCGCGACTCTGGACGAATTGAGGCTAGTGTGGTGGTTGGGAAATCCGCTTCATTCTCGCCGCAGCTTCTTCAAGCGGATTTTCGAACCACACCACACCACACCACACCACACCACACTAGAATCATAGGTTTGCTAGTGTCCTTCGAATCCGAAGTCCGCTCACGAGCAAGCCGCAGATTGAGGCGGACTTTGGATTCGGGACACTAGGCGATGCTGCTGACACCGCGCGAGAAAGACAAGTTGCTGATCGCGATGGCGGCGATGGTGGCGCGACGGCGGCTGGAGCGCGGCGTGAAGCTCAATCACCCGGAGGCGATAGCGCTGATCACTGACTTCATCGTCGAAGGTGCGCGCGACGGCAAGAGCGTCGCCGAACTGATGCGCGACGGCGGCCATGTCCTCAAGCGCGATCAGGTGATGGACGGTATTGCCGACATGATTCACGATATCCAGGTCGAAGCCACGTTCCCCGACGGCACCAAACTCGTCACGGTGCATGAGCCTATTCGGTGAGGAGACCGGGATGCGTTTGATAGCGTACCTTTTACTGTCGATATTGTTTCAATTGCCGCTCACTGCGACGCGCGCGCACGACGCGATGGATACGCTGCCGCCTGCGGAGCGCGACGCATGGATTGAGCTGGGAAGTCGCGTCCATGGCGGCTTTGGTTCCCTGATCGCGCTTGGCATCCGCATCGGTCACGATGCTCTGCACACGCTCAAAGCCAAGCCGCGAGAAGTCGACGTCACATATTACAGTGCGACCCAAGCGCCGTGCCCGTGTGTTGTAGACGGGATTATGGTTGCAACCTCCGCTTCGCCGGGACAGAACTCGCTGCGCGTGGCGTCCGAGCCTGCCGGACCGGGCGAGTTCGGCCGGGTCGTGATCAGGCACAAGACCACGGGCGCAACCGTGGAATATTCCATTCCGATGAGTGCGGGTCCGAC
>CAZIKZ010000390.1:0-3919 GCA_964539845.1 uncultured Hyphomicrobiales bacterium | reverse complement strand
ATGGAATCACAGCCGACTGAAATCACTCACTGCTTTTTCGGTCAGGCTCTGAGGAGGTGGCGAAGCCGCCGTCTCGAAGGATGGGGCCGGAGTGAGAACACCGGACCGCTATTTCTTCCCGAACGCCGCCTTGTAGTCGTCGGGCTTGAAACCCACGAGCAGCGCCTTCCCGGTCTCAAGCACCGGCCGCTTGATCATCGACGGCTGTTCCATCATCAGCTTCATCGCCCTGGCAGCGGTCAGGCCGTCCTTGTCCGCGTCAGGCAGCTTGCGGAACGTTGTCCCCGCGCGATTGAGCAGCGTCTCCCAGCCGACCGCCTTGCTCCATTTGTGGAGATGCGCCTTGTCGATTCCGGCCGTTTTGTAGTCGTGGAAGGCATATTGAACGCCGGCCTTGTCGAGCCAGTCGCGCGCCCTCTTCATGGTGTCGCAGTTCTTGATGCCATAGATCGTGACGGTCATGCGGGCAGCTCCGTTTGCCGCTGTCTATCACGCCCGAACCATTCTCCTGAAGACGCTAGCTCCGGCATGTGGACAAATACCTAGGTATTGACCTAAGTATTTTACGCCGCTATGACCTCCGACGTCATTGCGAACCCGACGCCGCACCGAGCATTAGACGCCCATGACTGGATCGCTTGTGACATCAGATGCTCGCCCGGTGGACCACGTGTTCCGAGCGTTGTCGGATCCGACACGCCGGCATGTGCTTGAACGGCTGAGCCGCTCTCCCGCCTCTGTCAGCGAACTGGCCGAACCCTTCGAGATGGCGCTGCCGTCTTTCCTGCAGCACCTGCGCGTTCTCGAAGACTCCGGCCTTGTCCGCTCGCACAAGGTCGGTCGCGTGCGGACCTATCAGCTCGCGCCCAAGCGTTTGAAACTCGCAGAGGACTGGCTGTCGCGACAGCGCAGCCTGTGGGAACGCCGACTCGATCAACTCGACGCCTATCTACTCGACATGAAGGAGAAAAGTTCATGAGTGCCCTGATCAAGCCCGATCCGAAACTCGATCTCGTCCTGGAACGCGTCGTCGACGTGCCGCGCGAACTGGTCTGGAAAGCCTGGACCACGCCCGAACATTTGAAACATTGGTTCGTGCCGAAGCCGTGGACCATTACCGACTGCACGATCGACCTGCGCCGCGGCGGCATCTTCAGCACCACCATGCGCTCCCCCGAGGGGCAGGAATTCCCGAATCTCGGATGCTATCTCGACATCGTCCCGAACGAATTGCTGGTGTTCACCGATGCGCTGCTGCCGGGCTATCGCCCCTCGGAGAAGCCGTTCTTCACCGCGGCGCTGCAATTGTTCGAGCAGGGCAAGGGCACTCGCTATGTCGCGACCGCCCTTCACCGCGACCCCGAAGGCCGAAAGCAGCACGAGGACATGGGCTTCCATGACGGCTGGGGCACGGTCGTCGACCAAATGGCCGCCTACATCAAGGCGTCGATGTGAATTAGCCGACGGAAACCGTCGCGCCTGCCTGTCGTCTGCAAATCCGGCCCGGAAGGAAGGGCCGGATTTTCTGTGTCGGCCGCCCAATTCCGGCCAGCGTCAATGTGGTGGGCATGCATACAATTATTGCGGGCGGGGCGTCGGGATGCCGCGGTTTGCGGGCGATCCCCGGTTGACATCGGCCGGGATTGTATACAGCCTACGAGGAGGAAACGCCACAAAACCAAGACAATGGACGCTCCCTCTCCGCAAAATGTCACTGCGCTCCTGAAGCTGCGCGAGCTCATTCTGAGCGGCGACCTGAAGGCCGGCGAGCGGCTATCGGAGCTTGCGCTGGTCGAGCGGCTCGGCGTGTCGCGCACTCCCATCCGCGCCGCGATGATGCGCCTTGAGCAGGAAGGGCTGACGCATCCGATCCCGACCGGCGGATACGCGGTGTCAGCTTTCGGCGAGCGGGACATCCATGCCGCGATCGAGATCCGCGGCACGCTCGAAGGCCTCGCCGCGCGGCTTGCGGCCGAGCGCAGGCTCGCACCAGACAATCTGACCGCGCTCAAGGATTGTCTGTCCGATCTCGACGAACTCGTGCTCGGCACCGGCGTCAACCCGGACAATCTCTCCCTCTATGTCGCGTTGAACGAACGCTTCCACCAGATCGTGATCGATCTTGCCGACAGCGCCGTCCTGTCACGCCAGATCGCGCGCGCCGTCGCGCTTCCTTTTGCGTCGGCGTCGGCCTTCGTCAATGTGCAGGCGAGCCTGCCGGAGACGCGCGTGCTGTTCACCGTGGCGCAGGATCATCATCGTTGCGTGGTGCGCGCAATCGAGGACGGCGAAGGCGAGCGCGCGGAATCTCTGATGCGCGAACATGCGCGGCTGGCGCGCCGGAATCTGGAGCTCGCACTGCGCAGTCGCCTCACGCGCGACCTCGTGCCGGGCTCACCACTGATTAGGTTCAAGACCAGAATTGCGGTATGAGTTTCTTCTCTTTCTTCAACAAAAAACAACGTCGGAGGAATGCGAAATGAGAAATACCCTACTATGCCTGACGGCCCTTTCGGCACTCGGACTTGCGGCTGCACCCGCAGTCGCGCAAGACAAGCCGGTCGATCTGCGTTTCTCACACTGGGTGCCTCCGCAGCATCCGATGCATGCGGCCGCGGTCGCCTGGGCTGAATCGATCAATAAGGCATCGAACGGCACCCTCAAGGTCACGATCTATCCGTCACAGCAACTCGGCAAGGCGTTCGACCATTACAACATGGCGCGCGACGGTATCGTCGACATCTCGCACGTGAACCCCGGCTACGAGCCCGGTCGTTTCCCGGTCGTGGCTGCGGTCGAACTGCCCTTCATCTTCAACAATTCGAAGGAAGGCAGCGCGGCGATGGATGAGTGGTATCGCCGCTATGCCGATAAGGAGATGAAGGACGTCAAGTTCTGTCTGATGTTCGCGCATGATCCCGGCACGTTCCACTTCACCAAGAAGAAGGTGCAGGTGCCGACCGATATGAACGGCGTCAAATTCCGTCCCGCGAACGCGGTGATTGCAAGCTGGATGCGCTCGCTCGGCGCGACCAACGTGCAGGCCGCGGCTCCCGAAATCCGCGACGTGCTGGAAAAGGGCGTGGCGGAAGGCGCGGGCTCGCCCTGGGGTTCGGTCGGTCTGTTCGGCATCGACAAGGTGACGCAATTCCACATCGACGCGCCGATCTACGTCTCCGAGCAGGTCTGGGTACTAAACCCGGCCACCTATGCGAAGCTGTCACCGGCCCAGAAGAAGGTGATGGACGATCATTGCTCGAGCGACTGGTCGCTGAAGATCGCAACCCCGTGGGCCGATTATGAGTCAGCCGGCAAGGCAAAGATCAAGGCGATGCAAGGCCATGACGTGTACCCGCTCACGCCCGAACAACTCGCAGCATGGCGCAAGTCGGCCGAGCCGATCGTCGCCAACTGGGAAGCCGACGTGAAGAAGACCGGTCAGGATCCGAAGGCTGTGCTCGACGATCTGAAAAAGACGGTCGCAAAACGCAACTCGGCCTACTAAAAACGCCAACGGCAATGTGAGGCGCGGCGATCAAGCCGCGCCTCTTTTTTCTCCAAACCTCCCTCCAAAAAAATCAATAGGCAGAACAATGAAGCGTAGCGAAAGCCGCATCCTGACCACGCATGTGGGCAGCCTCGTCCGATCGAAAGCAGCGATCGAGGCCGTCAGGACTCACGATCAGAAGAAACTCGATGCGGAGGTCGCGGACATCGTTGCGCACCAGGCCAAGGCCGGCATCGACGTCGTCAATGACGGCGAATTCGGCAAATCGGGCTGGGCCAATTACATCCTCGAACGCTTGAGCGGGTTCGAGTTTCGCCCGGACAAGATGTATCAGGCGGTCTGGCTCGGACGTGATCGCGTCCGCTTCAACGATTTCATGAAAGAGCAGTTTCCGCGCGGTGCGACCGGCTC
>CAZIKZ010000389.1:0-3923 GCA_964539845.1 uncultured Hyphomicrobiales bacterium | reverse complement strand
CGTCTCAGTCATGTATCCATCCGGAACGACGCATCGAAGCCGAGATCGCGTTTGGCTTTCTCGCTTGACACCGCGCCGTCATCCTCCGCGATATTGTAGATGCCGCCGGTCCCCGTCGTCAGAGCGAGCAACGCTGCCTGCGCCGCCGCATCGACATGCAGCGGACCCGTGCCATTCGGCACCTCGGTCCAGGTCCCGGGGCCGTAGAAGCGGCCATAGCGCAGCACAATGCCCTCAATGCCCGGCGTCTGCGTGACGGCCCTCTCCAGCGCAATCACACCGGTCTGCGCCGGGTTGATCGGCTGATCCTCGGTCAATGGTTCCGGCCCCGGCGCGTACGCAAACGCGATGCTCTGCGCGATCACCCGCCGCACATTGTTGGTCAGCGCGGCATCGACAAGATTGCGCGTGCCCATAATGCGAAGCCTTGCATTGGCTTCGAGCGCCGCCGGCAACGTCTTCGGGTCGATCACCGGCGGCAGATCAGTGAGTTGGTGGATGATGACATCAGGCTGCACTGCGTAGACCGCAAGCTTCAGCTTGTCGGCGTCATAAGCGTCGACCAACACGGGAATGGCACCGATCGCCCGCAACGCGGCGGCTTTCGCCTCGGACCGCGTGGTGCCGGCAACTTCGTGACCGGCGCGCCGAAGAAGAACGGCAAGCCTGCGGCCGACCACGCCGGTCGCTCCAGCAAGAAACACTTTCATGGTTGCAGCCCCGGCATTTTATCGAGGCCGGCCCGCATTTTCAGATCAAGGATCAGGCCGGGAGGCACAGTGTCAAGGACGGGAGTGACCGGCAAGCCGGCCGCTGACAGCATGTCGGAAACCCAGTGATTGCAGACACGAAAAATATGGAAAGCGCCCTTTGCGCGAACGAACAGGCTCGGTCCGTACAATCCCCGGCCGAGCACCTGCAACGTCGCGGGATCGCCGCTCAGCGCAAAGCTCTCATTAAGCGCGGACAGCATACGCGTGAATCCCGCATCACTCAGTCCGATGCGAACGATGTCCGCAGATGCGAAAACCTTGCGCGGTGTATCCGGCAGTCCGACCACATGGAGGACAGAATCGTTGTCCGGCCGGAACAGCGCCCTGACGGCAAGACGAATTTTGAAATCCGCAACCGTCGGCACAGATGCGTAGAAATCCTGTTCGCCCCATCCGAATTCGATGAAGGGATAGCCACCGAACCGCTCTGCAACGAGACCAAGAGCGAGATCGCCGCTGCGTTGCGCGGCCGCGGCAAGCTGTGCGGTCGAAACTGCGATGCCGGCATGGTAGCCGTGACTGACGACGTAAATCTCCGTCCCGGCCTCGCCCGGCTTCGGTGGCCACAGCGCGGGATCGCTGGAGCGCGCCGTTGCGCCAGCCAGCACGATGATGGCAAGGGCGATGCCCGACAGACTGTATCCGATGCCACGGAACAGCCGGCGCATCCGCTATGCGGCTCCCTTCAGGCGCTCGATCGCCTCAAGTATCTTCGCCTTGCGCCCTTCCGCCTCCTCGCGCTTCTCCTTCTCGCCTTCAACCACCTCCTCGGCGGCGTTGGCGACGAATTTCGGATTGCCTAGCTTCTGATCGACGCGCTGGATGTCGGACTCGGCCTTCGCCAGCTCCTTCTGCAGTCGCGCGTGTTCGGCATTGAGGTCGATGACGCCCTTGAGCGGCAGCGCTGCCACCTCCCCGCGCACAAGCAACTGCACCGATCCGTCCGGAGCCGAGTTGGTGAAGACAAGCTCCGAGATGCGCGCAAGCCGCTTCATGAAATCGAGCCAGCGGCCGGCGCGCGCGCGCGTTTCGTCGGACACGCCGACGAGGACAAGCGGCATCATGGTGGCAGGCGGAATATTCATCTCCGAACGCAGCGAACGCACAGATGTGACGAGATCGACAACCCAGCCGATCTCCGCCTCCGCTGCCGGATCGTCGAGCCCGTCATGCGCGGGCCATGAGGTGAGCGCAAGCATGTCCGGACGCTCGTCGCCCTTGCGGGCAAGCTCGGCTTCCGTGCCTTCCATGCGCTCCGGCTCGACCGCGACCGGCCCCGTCACCCACCACAATTCCTCGGTGATGAACGGCATAAACGGATGCAGCAGCTTCACGATTTCGTCGCGCCCCCAGGCGACCATCGCGCGCGTCTCGGTCTTGGCCTCGCCATCCGGCCCGGTCAGCACCGGCTTCACGAGTTCGAGATACCAGTCGCAATAGATGTTCCAGACAAAGCGATAGGCCGCGCCCGCCGCCTCATTGAACCGGTAAGCCTCGATCGCCGCGGTGATCTCGCGCGCGGCCTTCGCGGTCTCGTGCGCGATCCAGCGGTTGAGCGTTTCCTTGGCATTGCGCGGTTCGAATCCCGGAACGGTAACGCAAAGGTTCATCTCGGCGAACCGCGCGGCGTTCCAGAGCTTGGTGGTGAAGTTGCGGTAGCCTTCGACGCGCTGCGTCGACAGCTTGATGTCGCGGCCCTGTGCGGCCATCGCAGCGAGCGTGAAGCGCAGCGCATCGGCGCCATGTTTGTCGATCAGGTCGAGCGGGTCCATCACGTTGCCCTTCGACTTCGACATCTTGGCGCCCTTCTCGTCGCGAACGAGGGCGTGGATATAGATTGTGTGGAACGGGATCTTCTCCTTGAAGTGAAGACCCATCATCATCATCCGCGCGACCCAGAAGAAGATGATGTCGAAACCGGTAACCAGCACATTGGTCGGATAATAGCGCTTCAATTCGGGCGTCTCGTCCGGCCAGCCGAGCGTGGAGAACGGCCACAAAGCGGACGAAAACCAGGTGTCGAGCACGTCTTCGTCGCGCGTGAGATAGGCGGCGCGGCGGCCGGCGTCCTGCGCGATCGCCTGGCCCTCTTCTTCGGTGATGTTGCCGTTCGCGGTGTCATAGGCGAGCGCATCGGCGACCGCCTCGTCTTCAGTCTCGGCGACATAGACCTTGCCGTCCGCGCCGTACCAGGCCGGGATCTGATGACCCCACCAGAGCTGACGCGACACGCACCACGGCTGGATATTTTCCATCCAGTCGAAATAGGTCTTTTCCCAGTTCTTCGGCACGAACACGGTGCGGCCGTCGCGCACTGCTGCGATGGCATCCTGCGCCAGCGTTTTGGCGTCGACATACCATTGGTCGGTCAGGAACGGTTCGATCACGACGCCCGAACGATCACCGTGCGGGACCATGTGCGTGTTGGGCTCGATCGTGTCGAGCAGGCCCTTCTCTTCCATGCGCGCAACGATGGCCTTGCGCGCCGCGAAACGATCGAGACCGTGCATCGCGAGCGTTTCGTCGAGATCGGCAGACGTGTCGACGCCGTCGAGAAAGGCGTCGTTGTCCTTCAGATTAAGCTTCGCCTCGATATCGAGAATATTGACCATCGGCAGATCGTGCCGGCGGCCAACCTCGAAATCGTTGAAGTCATGAGCCGGCGTGATCTTCACGGCACCGGTGCCCTTCTCGGGGTCGGCGTAATCGTCGCCGACGATCGGGATACGCCGCCCGACCAGCGGCAGGATCGCGTTGCGTCCTATCAGGTGCCTGAGCTTCTCATTGTCGGGATGCACCGCGACCGCGGTATCGCCCAGCATCGTTTCCGGGCGCGTTGTTGCAACGATGATATATTCGCCCGGGATTCCCTCGATCGGATATTTCAGGTGCCACAGGTTGCCCTTCACCTCGACCTGCTGAACTTCGAGGTCGGAAATGGCGGTGAGCAGCTTCGGGTCCCAGTTGACCAGCCGCTTGTCCTTGTAGATCAGCCCGGCGCGATAAAGCTCGACGAAGACCTTCAGCACCGCCTTCGACAGCCCCTCGTCCATCGTGAAGCGCTCGCGCGACCAGTCGCAGGAGGCGCCGAGCCGCTTGAGCTGGTTGACGATGGTCCCGCCGGACTCCTCCTTCCAGGCCCAGACCTCT
>CAZIKZ010000388.1:0-3930 GCA_964539845.1 uncultured Hyphomicrobiales bacterium | reverse complement strand
CATACGGAGCGGCTGTTCGCAGCGGTGACGCTTAAATGCCGATGTGAAGGCCGTATGGGGAATCCATGCGACTTTCAACAGGGCGTGAGCGGCGCTGACCGGTGAATGTGGCCATGTTCGGCCGCGGCCGGTGGTAATGCGAGTTCGCGTGTCCTTCGCATCGGGTGTGTTCACCCAAGGTTCCGGCATTGCCGGAGCAGCGAAGGATCGTGTGTGATGGGGGTTTTATCCACAACAAGACGGAGCGGGGCGGCGGGGCTTGCCGTGCTCCTGTCATCGGCCGCTTGGGGCGCGGCGATGGCGCAAAGCGTCACTTTGCCGGACATCAATGTCACGAGTACCCGGTTGACGGGAGCCGGTGCTGTCGGCAGCGGTCCCGCAACGGACGCAAGCCCCGGCCCCGGCACAGGCTCAGTCAAAGAGGCCGAAGCGGTGAGCGGCATCCTGTTCGGCGGGGGCGGTATTACGGGCGCCTCCACGACCGTGATTACGGCCGACGACATCGCGCAATCGCCGAGTATGACCGTCCAGGACATTCTGGCCCGTGAAGCGGGCGTGCAGGTCCAGAGCCTTTATGGAGGCATCAACGGCGCGCGCACGACGATCGACTTGCGCGGCTTTGGCGCCACCGCGCAGTCGAATACGCTGATCCTGATCAACGGCCGCAGATTGAATGACATCGACATGGCGGCGGTCGACCTGTCGTCCATCCCGCAAAACGCCATCGAACGGATCGAGATCACCCGCGGCAATTCCGGTGCGGTGCTCTATGGCGACAATGCGGTCGGCGGCGTCGTCAACGTCGTCACCAAGGCCGGCGTCAACCTGCCGCCCTCGGCGCGTGTGGAAGCACTGGCCGGCTCCTATGGCTACCGAGAGGGACGATTCTCCGGGAGCACATCCTCGGGAGCTTACTCCGCGTCAGCCTATGGCAATGCCGTCACGGCCGACGGCTACCGCGTGAACAATCATCTCAATCAGCAGAATGCCGTCGGCGACCTGCGCTACACGACCGAGCACGGATCGTGGTTTTTCAACCTGTCGGGCGACAATCAGCGGCTGGGCTTTCCGGGCGTGCGCCGCGTCAATCCGTTCCTTGGGCTCAACCAAATCGTCACCGACCGCCGCGGTGCCGATACGCCATACGACTATGGCGACAAGCAGGGCTACAGCGCGACCGCGGGTTTCACCCGCATGCTGACGTCCGACATCGAACTGATCGTGGACGGTGGCTGGCGGCGCAAGGATCAGCAGGCGGGGTTCTTTTCGCCGTTTCAGGAGGCCTACGTCAATTCGACTCTGTCCTCCTATTCGCTGACGCCGCGCATGAAGATCAACACGCCATTGTTCGGTCTGCCGTCGCGTGTGATCGCCGGTCTGGACTATTACGATTCCGACTACGATTCCGACCGCAGCCAGTTCTCGGGATTCCTGCCGATCCATCAATACCGGCTGGGTCAGAGTTCGCTCGCCGGCTATTGGCAGCAGACGGTATCGATCCTTCCATCCACCGATATTTCGGGTGGCTTACGCGTCCAGCGCACCAACGTGAATGCTCGTGATCGTCTCGATCTCAATGCGCCCGGCGCTTCGCCGGTTGTCTGCTTTCCGCCGTTCGGGTGCTTCGGCGATACGCAAGGCTTGCCGCTGGACCAGGCCGAAACGAACGAGGCGTACCACGCGGGCTTCGAACACCGGTTCAATCCGGTGTTCTCGGTGTTTGGCCGCGCCGCGCAGAGTTTTCGCACGCCCAATGTCGACGAGCGGGTCGGCATGGCGCCCAACGGCACGCCGACAAACTTCAATATCAAAACCCAAACCTCGCACGACATGGAAGCCGGTGTGCGCTTCAATTTCGGAAAGGCGGCTCTGCAGACGAGCGTCTATCAGATGAAGCTCGAGAACGAGCTGATCTTCGACCCGGTCAGGTTCATCAACTACAATCTCGACCCGACGCAGCGGCGCGGTGTCGAGACCATCGTAGGATGGCAGATCACAGACGATGTGAGATTGAAGGGCAGCCTCACCTATATCGATGCGACCTTCCGCGAAGGCCAGTATGCCGGCAATCAGGTCCCGCTGGTCTCGCCCTGGACGGGCAGTGTCGGCGTGACGTGGAACATCTGGAAGCGCTATCTGATGTTCGATGGCGGCGTGCGCTACATGGGTGAGCGGCGCATGGATAACGATCAGGCGAATTTCCAGCCTGAAATTCCGTCGGCCACATTGGTGGATGTGCGGCTGGGAGGAGAAATCGATCAATTCTTCTGGGCGGTGTCGGTCGAAAATCTCTTGAACGAGATGTATTTCGACTACGCGGTCGCCAGCGCAAATCGCGCCAATGTCGGTGTCTACAACGCGTATCCGCTACCTGGCCGTACGTTCATGCTGCGCGCCGGAATGAAATGGTAGGTATCGATTGAGCAAATAAAAGGGCCGCCGGGGAGGCGGCCCTTCGTCCTTGGAAAGTGCGGACGCTTAAAGCGCGGGCGACCACATCGCCGGGATCAGATCGTAGCCCTTGGCGGTTTTGGTGATGTAGCCTGAGGCCGGGAACGGCCAGTGATAGCCGTGCGCCAGCATCTTGTCGGTGGCCGCGCGGTCGAGCAGCATTTTCCGCGTTGCGGCAGCCGTATTGCCGTCGGCATCGAACACCGCCTGCCATTGCGGATTGCGCACGAACAGCCACGGATTGTTGGTCACGTCAGCGACGTAAAGCAGCGACTTGTTGCCGGACGCGATCGAGAAGGCGGTGTGGCCGGGCGTATGGCCGGGCGCCGCAATACTCGCGATCCCGGTCTCGACGTCCTTGCCAGGCGTGAAGCGCTGCACCTTGCCGGCAATGTCGCCAAAGATGCGACGGGCATTCTTGAATGAGCCCTGGGCGGCTTCCGGCGCGCGCGTCATGTTGCCGTCATCCATCCAGAACGCCCATTCCGCCTCCGGCACGTTGATCGAGGCATTCGGGAAGAACAGCGAACCATCCTTCGCCTTGATGCCGTTGATGTGGTCGGGATGGAAATGCGAGATGTAAATCGCATCGATCGCTTTCGGATCGAGGCCTGCCGCAGCAAGATTTGCGGCGAATGTGCCGGATTGCGGCGCCATCGCGCCAAGCGAAGCGCCGGTACCGGTATCGAGCGCGATCAGCTTCGATCCGGTATTCACGACAAGCGTCGTGAACGGGATCGGCACAACGTCGGTCGGCAGGAAGGCATCCGCGAGAGCCTTCTGAACGTCCGGCAACTCGGCATTGCGGACGAAGGACGAATCGAGCTTGCGGTACCAGGTGCCGTCGTTGATCGCGGTCACCTCGAAATCGCCGATCTTGAACCTGTAGAAGCCCGGGCTCTGCTGTCCGCTTTGGGGCGCAGCGGCGCGGGCGGCTTGCGGCAATGCAGCGCCGACGGCGGCTATTGCCGTGCCGGCGAGCAAATGACGGCGAGACAGTTCTGTCATGATGGCGTCTCCCTCGTTGGCGAGGCCTGATTACAGGCCGGCCTAATGGTCGCAACACCGCGGGCCCACTTCTATTCCTGATCCTGGTGGTGGGCTCTGCTCAAAAGCGGATCCGGCCTTGTCCCCGACCACGATGCATCGTTACTCTGCCGCCGAATAAATGACCGCTCCAAGACGGGCGGATAACGGGAGGATTTTGATAATGCCGTTTTCTGGCTGGACTCGGACTCTGCTTGCCGCGGCGGTCGTGGCATGTGTCTCGGCATCGGCACATGCGCAAAGCTATCCATCGAAACCTATTACGCTGATCGTTCCGTTTCCTGCCGGCAGCACCACCGATCTGGTCGGGCGCATTCTGCAGGATGAATTGTCCAGGGCCGTCGGGCAGACTGTGGTGGTCGATAATCGCGGCGGGGCAGGGGGCGGTGTCGGCTCTGAGGCGGTCGCGCGTTCGGCGCCTGACGGCCACAC
>CAZIKZ010000387.1:0-3946 GCA_964539845.1 uncultured Hyphomicrobiales bacterium | reverse complement strand
CCCGCGACTGGATGCTGGAGAACAAGGTCAACCAGGCTTCGTTCAAGGCCACCCGTGCGCGACTGGCCGAGCACGACATCGAGAAGGTCGGCGAAAAGCTCCGCGAGATGATGCCGTGGATCAAGAAGGGCGCGCTCGTGGACAAGGCGAAGAACTAGGACCGCGGCTGTTCTTCGCTGACAGGTAAAGCGCGCTGACAACGTCATTGCGAGCGAAGCGAAGCAATCCAGCTTCTCCAAGTAAGAAGCGAAGCAATCCAGCTTTTCAAGCTAAGTGGATTGCTTCGTCGCTAACGCTCCTCGCAATGACGGTCCGCCGAAGCGCGAAGGCGGACAAGCGCGGGCATGACGATTCAATCTGAAGTCATCACGCCTCAGTTCGCCAAGAACTCCCGCTTGTCGTCGGCCTTGAGCGTCTTTCGGGCAAGGTAGTCAAAAGTCAGTTCGACGATCTTTGGCTTCAGCAGAAAATCCCCGGCCTCCCGCGCCTTGTCGGGATCGACGGGTTTTAATGTTCCGGCCGCGGACGCAGTCAGTTGAAGGGCGGCCGCCCGTTCGAAGAAAAATGCGAGATAAGTCGCCTCCTCGATCGTCTCGCCGGCCGCGATTAGCCCATGATTCGCAAGCAGCACGGCCTTCTTGTCGCCAAGCGCTTCCGAGATAATGATTCCCTCCTCGTCGCCGATCGGCAGTCCGGGCCAGTCCGGCAGATAGGCGCATTGATCCTGAAACATGCACATGTCCATATGCGCCACGATCAAAGGCTGGCCGATCATTGACAGCGCCGATGTCGCAGGCGGGTGCGTATGCACGATCGAGCGGACTTTCGGCTTTTCCTTATAGATCCAGAGATGAAAACGTGTCGCCGGATTGGGAATTCCGCGACCCTCGAGAACATTCAAGTCATCGTCCACGACGATGAAATCCGATGGCTTCGCCTCCTCGAATTCGGTGCCAAGGGGCAGTGTCAGAAAACGGTCTTTGTCGAGACGTGCGGTCAACTGGCCGGCGAGCCCGGCGAAATGCCCTTCGCTCGCCAGGATACGGGCCGACAGCGAGATTTTCTGAAGATCGGTCCAGTTGTTCCGGTGTTGCAAGGTCTCCAGACTGGCTTCCGCGCGAGCTGTGTGATGGCTCTTTTCCACCTGCTTCTTCAGGGCTGTGGCTGACATGCTATCTACCTTTGGCTGAATGTTCCGTCCGTTGACCGCTGCGTCAACCGTCTTGCGGCCGGGTGCCGGGGACCGTCAGACGAGCGCATCCGGCAGCAGCCCCTCAGGCCAGCTTACCGTCATTTTCGTCCATGAGACATCTCTTCTCACGGGATTCTCGCCATAAGTCCGGGGTTTGTAAGCCATTCACTTACCAAGCCCTTTCAGTTGAAGGAGCATCATCAAGGACGCCGCGCCTGCTATTTCCTCAATTGCTCCCACATCCACCGCGCCAGTTGTTCGGGCGCTTCACCCTTGTTGGCGCGCAGGTTGGCCTCGCGCATCAGGGTCACATCGATCGCGCCGGAGAGGGGTTTCAGCGCTGCAATCAGTGCTGCGTCATCCGCGCGCTTCGGCGATACCAGCAGCACCGCATCGTAAGGCGGGATCACGCCTTTCGGATCGTCGAGCACGACGAGGTCATACTGCGCGATACGGCCGTCACTGGTATAGGCCGAGATCACGTCGACCTCGTTGCCCGCGGCCGTATACATGAATTCCGCCTGCATCGCGCGCTCGGCCTTGAAGGACAGGCCATAGGCCTCGCGGATCGCCGCCCATTCCGGGCGGCCGAAGAACTCGTAGTCACCGGCGATCGTCAGTTGCGGGGCGTGACGGGCAAGATCGGCGATGCTCCTGATGCCGAGCCGTTCGGCTTCGTCGCGCTTCATCGCGAGCGCATAGGCATTCTCGAATCCGAGCGCACCGGCGAGCAGAACGCCGCGTTCGCGCTTGAGCCATTGGGTGACTTCGGCGAGCGTTTCCGCACGCGGCTTGATGTCGGTGCGCTTCATCATATTCGCCCAGATCGTGCCGGTATAGTCGACATAGGCGTCGATCTCGCCGGCCGCGAGTGCGTCGAAGATGATGCTGGAGCCAAGCCCCTCGCGCCGGCGCGTACTGAGCCCGCTGGCCTCCAGCCGCTGCGCCAGCAGGGCGGCGAGGATGTATTGCTCGGAGAATGTCTTCGCTCCGACGCTGTATTCGGCCTTGCGCGCGGTGAGCGACGGCGCCAGCGCCAGTGCCACAACGAGGGCAAGACCTGCGAGTCCCGCGACGATGGGCGTGCGTTGGCGCCGCGCTGCGCCGCGCTCCATCAACGCCAGCAGGAGATCGACCACGAGAGCGAGCAATGCAGCGGCGACACAGCCGAACAGGACGTAGACCCAGTTCTGCGTCTGCAATCCGCTGAAAATGTAATTGCCGAGACTGGTCTGACCGATCGGCGTTGCCAGCGTCGCGGTGCCGATCACCCAGACCGCGGCGGTACGGATACCGGCCATGATCACCGGCATGGCGAGCGGCAATTCCACCATGAACAGCGATTGCCGCTCCGTCATGCCGACGCCCTGCGCGGCGCGCCGCAGTGAAGGATCGACGCCGTCGATCCCGGTAATAGTGTTGCGGATCACCGGCAGCATCGAATAGAGCGCGAGCGCCAGCACCGACGGCAAAAACCCGAGCGCGGAAAAATCGAAGCCGAGATAGCGCGCGGTCAGCGACGCTGCGCCGAGGAGGAGAGGGTAGAACAGCGCGAGCAGCGCGAGGCCGGGGATCGTCTGCACGATGCTCGCAACCGTGAGCAGGATCGCCCGCAAATGTGGGCGTCTCACCGCGTAGAGCGACAGCGGAAAGCTGACCGCGAGTCCGAGTGCGAGTGCGGTGAGACTCACCAGCACATGCTGACTGAGATAGTCCGGCAGTCGAGACCAGGCATCGGTGAAAGCGGGATCGCTGAACATCACGCGCCGCCGTCGCGCATCAGCGCATTCAGCCGCTCGGCCTGCCGGCGCGGCATGTCCATCAGCGCCCGCACGTCGGGGCTCATGCCATCGCTCATCAGATCGTGCGGGGTGCCGTAGGCGGCGATCCGGCCGTCATGGATGACGGCAATCCGGTCGGCGAGCAGCACCGCCTCGATCACGTCATGGGTGATCATGACCGTCGTGAGCCCAAGCGTATCGTGCAGCTTGCGATAGTCGCGGCTGAGCGCGTCGCGGGTGCGCAGATCGAGCGCGCCGAACGGTTCGTCCATCAGGATCACATGCGGTTCGGCGGCGAGGGCGCGCGCAACGCCGACGCGCTGGCGCTGACCACCGGACAATTCGGCGGGGAAACGGTCCCCGTAGTCGGCGGGCGGCAACTGCACGCGGTCGAGAAGCTCGTCGGCCCGGGCCTTGCGCCGAGTCTCATCCCAGCCGAGCAGACGCGGCGTGATCGCGATGTTCTCGGCCAGCGTCATATGTGGGAACAGGCCGATATCCTGGAACACGTAACCGATACGGCGGCGGAGCGCGCTCGGGTCGAGATCGCGGATGTCCTCGCCTTCGAAACGCACGACGCCTGCGCTCGGGTCGATCAGGCGGTTGATCATCCCGAGCAGAGTGGATTTGCCCGATCCGGACTGGCCGACGATGGTGACGAAGGCACCCTGCGCGATGTCCAGCGTGACGTCCTCGAGCGCCGGGCGGGTGCCCGGTGCGTAGACTTTGCTGACGGATTCGAACGCGATCAGGGGCGCCATCGCGGCATTGTCGCATCCCGTGCGCGCAGCCTCAATCGCGGGGGCAAGCGAGGTGGCGGGATGGTGGTTTGCATCGCCGACGCGGAAGCCTTCGGCGCGGAAGTAGCGCATGAGGCGCCGGCACAGCCTTCAATTCCGGGCCGGGTGATCGAGTTCCAGAACGAGGATCGCCGGTCCGCTGCCGATCAGATAGCGGCGGCGCAGCACGACGA
>CAZIKZ010000386.1:0-3950 GCA_964539845.1 uncultured Hyphomicrobiales bacterium | reverse complement strand
GCCCCGGCTCGGGATCGAGCGGCCGGCCCCACATCGCCTCGAACATCTCCCGCGTTGCATCGTCCGAGATATGGCGATATCCCGTGAGCTCGTGCGGGAACGAGCCCATGTCGCAGGCGCCCTGCACGTTGTTCTGGCCGCGCAGCGGGTTCACGCCGACACCTTCCCGGCCGATATTGCCGGTCGCCATCGCGAGATTGGCGATCGCCATCACCGTGGTCGAGCCCTGGCTGTGCTCGGTGACGCCGAGGCCGTAATAGATTGCACCGTTACCGCCGGTGGCATAGAGCCGTGCGGCACCGCGGATGATCTCGGCCGGGACGCCGGAAAGCTTTGCGACCGTTTCCGGCGCGTTCTGTGGCAACGCGACAAACTCGGCCCAGTGCTGGAATTCATCCCAGTCGCAGCGTTCGCGAATGAACGTCTCGTCAAACAGGCCTTCGGTGACGATCACATGCGCGAGCGAGGTGATGATCGCAACGTTGGTGCCCGGCCGCAGAGGCAGATGATAGTCGGCCTCGATATGCGCGCTCTTCACCATCTCAGTGCGGCGCGGATCGATCACGATCAGCTTTGCGCCCTCACGCAACCGCTTTTTCATCCGGGACGCAAACACAGGATGCGCGGAAGCGGGATTGGCGCCGATCACGACAATGACGTCCGAGTGCTCGACCGAGTCGAAATTCTGCGTGCCGGCGGACGTGCCGAACGCCTGGCCGAGGCCGTAGCCGGTCGGCGAATGACACACGCGCGCGCAGGTATCGACATTATTGTTGCCGAAGGCCGCGCGGATCAGCTTCTGCACCAGATAGGTTTCTTCGTTGGTACAGCGCGACGAGGTGATGCCGCCGACCGAGTTCTTACCGTATTTCGTCTGGATGCGCTTGAACTCGGACGCCGCGTAGCCGATGGCCTCCTCCCACGACACCTCCCGCCAGGGCTCCGTGACGCTTGAGCGGATCATCGGGTTGAGAATGCGCTCCTTGTGGGTCGCATAACCCCACGCAAAGCGGCCCTTCACGCAGGAATGGCCGCGATTCGCTTCGCCATCCTTGTAAGGCACCATGCGCACCAATTTTTCGCCGCGCATTTCAGCCTTGAAGGCGCAGCCGACGCCGCAATAGGCGCACGTGGTGACCACCGAATGCTCAGGCTTGCCGATCTCAATGACTGCCTTTTCGTTCAACGTTGCCGTCGGACAGGCCTGCACGCATGCGCCGCAGGACACGCATTCCGAGCCAAGGAAACTTTCGTTCATGCCGGGCGACACGCGGCTGTCGAACCCACGCCCCGAGATCGTCAGCGCGAACGTGCCCTGCACCTCCTCACAGGCGCGAACGCAGCGCGAGCAAACAATGCACTTGGACGGATCGTAGGTGAAATACGGGTTAGATTCGTCTTTCGGCAGCCAGTTCAGGTTGATCGCACCATCCTGCTTCGCAGAGACGTGGTTTTCGCCTTCATAGCCGTAACGCACATCGCGCAACCCAACCGCACCGGCCATGTCCTGCAATTCGCAATCGCCATTGGCGGAGCAGGTCAGGCAGTCGAGCGGATGGTCGGAGATATAGAGCTCCATCACGCCCTTGCGCAGCTGCTTCAGGCGCTCGGTCTGGGTCTTCACCACCATGCCCGGTGTGACGGGCGTGGTGCAGGATGCCGGCGTACCGGCGCGGCCCTCGATCTCAACCAGGCAAAGGCGGCACGAGCCATATGCGTCCAGCATGTCGGTCGCGCAGAGCTTGGGGATCTGTGTGCCCATCTCCATCGCCGCACGCATGATGGACGTACCTTCGGCCACCGCAATCTTCTGACCGTCGATGGTCAGTTCGACCGTCTTCCCGGTTCTGGGACGGGGCGTGCCGTAGTCGGTTTCCTGAATGAGTGACATTGGATGTCTCCTCTATTCCGCAGCTTCGAGGCGCGGTGGCAGTGCGCCGAAGTCTTCGGGGAAATGGGTAAGCGCGCTCATCACGGGATACGGCGTGAATCCGCCGAGCGCGCAGAGCGAGCCGAACTTCATAGTGTTGCAGAGGTCTTCCAGCACGGCGAGATTTTCGGCGCGCTTTTCGTTTTTGATGATGCGGTCGATGGTTTCGACGCCGCGGGTCGAACCGATCCGGCACGGGGTGCATTTGCCGCAGGATTCGATCGCGCAGAACTCCATCGCAAAGCGGGCCTGCTTCACCATGTCGACTGTGTCGTCGAACACCACGATGCCGCCGTGGCCTATCAGGCCATCGCGCGCTGCAAAGGCTTCATAGTCGAACGGCGTATCGAACAGCGCCGGCGGGAAATAGGCGCCGAGCGGTCCGCCGACCTGCACCGCGCGCACCGGGCGTCCGCTCGCCGTGCCGCCGCCGATGTCGTTGACCAATTCACCGAGCGTGATGCCGAACGCGACTTCGTACAAGCCGCCATGCCTGACGTTGCCCGCCAACTGGATTGGCATTGTGCCGCGCGAGCGGCCCATCCCGAAGTCCTTGTAGAATGCCGCGCCCTTGTCGAGCACGATCGGAACAGTCGCGAGCGAAAGAACGTTGTTGATGACCGTCGGTTTCCCGAACAATCCCTGATGCGCCGGCAGCGGCGGCTTGGCGCGTACGAGGCCGCGCTTGCCTTCAAGGCTCTCGAGCAGCGAGGTTTCCTCGCCGCAGACATAGGCACCCGCCCCCGAACGAACTTCCAGTTCGAACGTGTAGTCCGAGCCCGCAATATTGCGGCCCAGCATGCCGCCGCGTTTGGCGGCTGTGATGGCCTTGTTCAGCACCGCGATGGCGATCGGATACTCGGAGCGGCAATAGATGTAGCCCTTGGTGGCACCGACCGCGATCCCGGCAATCGTCATGCCTTCGATCAGGACGAAGGGATCGCCTTCCATGATCATGCGGTCGGCAAAGGTGCCGCTGTCGCCCTCGTCGGCGTTGCAGACGATGTATTTCTGCGGCGCGATGGTCTGCGCCACCGTCTTCCACTTGATCCCGGTCGGAAAACCGGCGCCGCCGCGGCCGCGCAACCCGGACTGGAAGACCTCTTCGACGATTGCTTCGGGCCCGATCGCCAGCGCGCGCTCCAAACCGCGATAGCCGCCATGCGTGCGGTAATCGTCCAGCGATAGCGGATCGGTGATACCGCAGCGCGCGAAAGTAAGCCGGGTCTGGCGCTTCAGCCAGGAAATCTCGTCAGTGACGCCATGACAGAGCGCATGCGCGCCGCCATCGGCGCACATTGCCGCAAACACGGATTCGACATTGCCCTCCTCGACCGGTCCATAGGCGATGCGGCCGCGTGGTGTCTCCACCTCCAGCATCGGCTCCAGCCAGTGCAGGCCACGTGAACCGTTACACACGATCGTGACGTCTATCCTGCGGTTCTGCGCAAGCCCCTCGATCCGGCGCGCAACTTCGTTCGCGCCGCAGGCAACAGCGGCGGAGTCGAGCGGAACGAAGATTCGAAGGCTCATCGGCCGGCCTCCGCGAGCAGCCGGTCCAGCTTCTTGCGGTCAAGGCGGCCGACCAGCTTGCCGTCAATCATCCCCGACGGCGCCGTCGAGCACAGACCAAGACAATAGATCGGCTCAAGCGTGATGCGTCCGTCAGCAGTCGTATCGCCAAGCTTCACGCCGAGACGCGACTGGGCATGCTCGATCAGGTCATCACAGCCGCAGGATTGACAGGCCTCGGCGCGGCAGAGCTTCAGGACATGCCGGCCTGCCGGCTCACGGCGAAAGTCATGATAGAAGGTGATGACACCGTGCACCTCGGCACGCGACAGATTCAGAGCATCGGCGATGACTGGCGCCGCCGCCTCCGGCACGCATCCGAAGGTCTCCTGCATGCGATGCAGGATCGGCAGCAACGGACCCTCGCTATCATTGAATTGCGCAATGATCGTCTGTGCGCGGTCGACATTCCAGGCTTCGAATTCGGACACGGCTCGGTGACTTTCGA
>CAZIKZ010000385.1:0-3954 GCA_964539845.1 uncultured Hyphomicrobiales bacterium | reverse complement strand
CCGGCCAGCGCGACACCAGCGGTTCGCTGCGACCGCGCCAGAATTCGTAGGCCGCGGCCCAAGTGTAGCCAGTGATGATGAAGGACGAAATCAGGATGCGCGCATCCATCGATTGCGCGATTACAGGGATCCGGCACACCACAAGCCACAACACGGCGCCACCGAACAGGCCAATGTAACCCGGCGAACGCCCGTCGAAGACGCGCGCGCCGACCCAAGTGGCGGCGAAAGCGGTGAACAGTACGGCGTTGGACAGATCGATCGATACCCAATCCGGCGCCGAGCCATAGAGGCCGAATAACACGACCGAACTGGCGCGCAGCAAATGGGCCGAGCCCCACCACGCCACCGCGGTGATTGCCGAGTTCTGCACCCAGGCGAACAGTAGCAACAGCCCGAGCATCGCCTCGACGTAAATCGTGACGAGAAACAGCGTGTTGACGTCGAGGTTCATAGGCGTTGTCACCGGCCGAACGGGTGACGGCCCGTTACACTCACCGTTCAGCGGAAATTCCATACGGGAACAGCCCGAAGAATAGGTGAAGACCGGCTACGGAAGCGGCCGATAACGGAGGATGGTTTCGCTATCCTTTCCACGGAAGGCGGCATTTCCGGCAATTGCTCCTTAACCTCTGAAGCCACAGGACGTCGGACCTGAATGCCCTGTTCGACCATCGGTGTGGAGACGGCCGCCGGCCGGCATCAGCTTTCCGTTGTCGGCCAATGGCGGACACAGCCGGAAAGGAAGCCCACTCCCCGCTGCGACATTTCATGGCCACAGTGAGGCCTTGACGAGCCCCCACCCATTTGCGGCATTCTTGGCGTTGCCGTTGTGACGCTGAAGGTGATGGGGGGCATCCACTACGAGGCCTTACGGCTGTGGCTCCAGGGAGCGCAACAGGCTCCCCGCCCGCAGCGCGTATCCGGCCCTCCCGCTACCGGTCAGGTCCCTGCGGGCCCGGAGAGTCCAGGATAGACCAGGAAGAAAATCCATGACCGATCCGACCCTCGTCACCCCGGATACACGAAAGGCTGCACTTGCGGGCCTGCCCGGGGCAGCGAGGCTCACATTCGCCCTTGCAGAGAATATCCGCTGCGGCTCGCTCGAGGTGGCGTTGCCGGATGGGCGCAAGCTGATCTTCCGCGGATCGGAGCCCGGCCCATCGGCCAGCATGATCGTGAAGAATTATCGCTTCGCCTGGCGCGCATTGCGCTCGGGCGATATCGGCGTCGCCGAATCCTATCTGCGCGGCGAATGGGAAACACCGGACCTCACCGGTTTTCTCTATCTGTTTTGCGTCAACCGCGAGATGATGGAGCGGGTGCTCGGCGGCAACGCCATCGTGCGCTGGCTTCAAGGGCTGCGTCATTGGCTCAACCGCAACACCAGGCGGCAGGCGCGCAAGAACATCCATGCGCATTACGATCTCGGCAACGCGTTCTATTCGGCGTGGCTCGATCCAACGATGACCTATTCGTCGGCTCTTTTCGACGCCGGCAGCAACGACCTCACTGCGGCGCAGCTACGCAAGTATCAAAGCCTCGCACAGTCGATCGACCTGAAGCGCGACCAGAGCGTGCTTGAGATCGGTTGCGGCTGGGGCGGCTTCGCCGAATTCGCGGCCAAGACATACGACGCGCGGGTCGTTGGGCTGACCATCAGCCGCGAGCAGCACGATTTCGCACGCCGCCGCGTGTTCGAGGCAGGCCTCGCCGACAAGGTCGACATCAAGCTCCAGGATTATCGCGACGAGCGCGGCCGCTACGACCGGATAGCCTCAATCGAAATGCTGGAGGCGGTCGGCGAACAATTCTGGCCGGCCTATTTCGCCCAGCTGCGCGACCGGCTGCTGCCTGGCGGCGCGGCAGGCATCCAGACCATCACGATCCAGGAGCGCTTCTATGACAACTACAAGCGCGAGATCGACTTCATCCGCCGCTACGTATTTCCCGGCGGCATGCTGCCGACACCATCGACCCTGAAATCGCTCGGCGATCGCTTCGGCGTGCCATTCCGTACCGAGCGGATCTTCGGCGAAGATTACGCGCGCACGCTAGCGGAATGGCGGGGGCGGTTCCGGGCGGCCTGGCCACAGATCACGCCACTTGGCTTCGACGAGCGCTTCCGCAGGCTCTGGGAATACTACCTCGCCTATTGCGAGGCCGGATTCCTGTCCCGCAATATCGACGTCCGGCAGATGGTTTTTACCCGCGGCACCTAGTGCCCCGAAAGATCATCCCCCATGCCCGCGGCGCAAGCCGCCCTCCCGCTTCACGCCTTGTCGCACCCGGCCCACCCCGATAGGGTCCCCCCGGATTCAAGGCCGGATTCTGAATATGGACATCAAAGACGACGTCATCGACGCCATCGGCAACACGCCGCTGATCAAGCTGAAACACGCGTCGGAAATGACCGGCTGCACCATTCTCGGCAAGGCCGAGTTCATGAACCCGGGCCAGTCGGTCAAGGATCGTGCCGGCCGGCAGATGATACTGGAGGCCGAGAAGCGCGGCGACCTGAAGCCGGGCGGGCTCGTGGTGGAAAGCACCGCGGGCAATACGGGGATCGGGCTTGCTCTGGTCGCCAACGCGCGCGGCTATCGCACGCTGATCGTGATCCCGGAGACGCAGAGCCAGGAAAAGAAGGACATGCTGCGGCTGTGCGGCGCCGAGCTCGTCGAGGTGCCCGCCCTGCCCTATGCCAATCCCAACAATTATCAGCATGTCGGACGCAGGCTCGCCGACGAGTTGCGCAAGACCGAAAAGAACGGCGTGCTGTTCGCCGACCAATGGAACAACCTCGACAACCGCAAGGCTCACTACACGTCGACGGGCCCGGAAATCTGGCGCGACACCGGCGGCAAGATCGACGGATTCATCTGCTCGGTCGGCACCGGCGGAACGCTTGCCGGGACCTCGACTTATCTGCGCGAGCAGAAGCCCGGCATCGCGATCGGCTGCGCCGACCCGCGGGGCGCGGCCATGTATCACTTGTTCAAGGACGGCAAGCCGACGGTGACGGAAGGCGGCTCGATCACCGAAGGCATCGGGCTCGCGCGCATTACGCCGATCATCGAGGACATCAAGGTCGACCATTCCTACCTGATCCCTGACGACGAGGCGGTCCCGCTGGTGTTCGATCTGCTCGAACACGAAGGCCTCTGCCTCGGCGGGTCGTCCGGCATCAACATCGCGGGCGCCATCCGGCTCGCCAAGGATCTCGGCAAGGGCGCAACCGTCGTGACCGTCCTGTGCGACTACGGCACGCGCTATCAATCCAAGCTGTTCAATCCCGACTTCCTGCGCTCGAAGAATTTGCCTGTTCCTGAGTGGCTGACGCGCAAGGCTGCGATCAAACCGCCATTTGTGTGAGTAGTGCGATGAATATCGAAGCAAAGCCCGCGAGCCGTGCGCTCGTAACGACGCAATGGCTGCAGGATCATCTCGATGCGCCGGACATCGTGGTCGTGGACGGGTCCTATTATCTGCCCGCGATGAACCGCAACGCACGCGAGGAATATCTCGCAGGCCACATTCCCGGCGCGGTGTATTTCGACATCGATGCAATTTCGGATCACGCCAGCGATCTGCCCCATATGCTGCCCTCGCCGGAGGCGTTTTCGTCGGCCATGCGCAACATGGGGATCGGCGATGGCATCACCATCGTGGTCTATGATGGCGCCGGGCTGTTCTCGGCGCCGCGCGTCTGGTGGACCTTCCGCACCTTCGGCGTCCGGGACGTCTACATCCTCGACGGCGGGCTGCCGAAGTGGAAGACCGAGGGACGTCCACTTGATTTCGGTGACGTGAGGCGCACGCCGCGCCATTTTACAGCGCGCTTCAATCGCGGTGCGCTCGCCGATGTCGAGGATGTAAAGAAGGCGCTCGCGAATCCCGATATCCAGGTGGTCGATGCGCGCAGCGCAGGCCGCTTTGCCGGAACGGCGGCCGAGC
>CAZIKZ010000384.1:0-3956 GCA_964539845.1 uncultured Hyphomicrobiales bacterium | reverse complement strand
GCCGATCATGGCACTCGACGCCGTCGCGGTCGGCTACGAGCCGGACAAGCCGGTGCTGCGCAATCTGTCGCTGCGCATCGACGACGACGACCGCATCGCCCTCCTCGGCGCCAACGGCAACGGCAAGTCGACGCTGGTGAAGCTGCTTGCAGAGCGCCTCGCACCCTTGAACGGGCGTATCACGCGCGCCGACAAGCTGCGGATCGCTTATTTCGCGCAGCATCAACTCGATGAACTGCGCCCCAAGGACAGCGTCTACGATCACGTGCGACGGCTGATGCCCGATGATCCCGAAGCGAAGGTCCGCGCCAAGGCCGGCGCAATCGGGTCTTCTGCGAAACGCGCCGATGCCGCGGTCGAGACCCTGTCAGGTGGCGAGAAGGCGCGGCTGATGCTCGGCCTCGCCACCTTCGGCGGCCCGCACCTCGTGATCCTCGACGAACCCACCAACCATCTCGACATCGACAGCCGCGCGGCGTTGATCGAAGCGATCAACGACTATCCCGGCGCGGTCATTCTGGTGTCGCACGACCGCTATCTGCTGGAAGCCTGCGTCGACAGGCTCTGGATCGTACAGAATGGCGGCGTCACGCCTTACGACGGCGACCTCGACGATTATCGCCGCCTGATCCTGTCAGGCGACGGGAGCGACAAGCGAAAGGGCGCGAGTGCAAGAGAGTCCGAACCGAAGGCCGGTGCGGAAAGCCGCAAGAATTCCGCGCAGAAGCGCTCGGAGCTTTCGGCGCTGCGCAAGCGTATTTCCGCGGCGGAGACGCTGACCCAGAAATTGAACGCGCAGATCGAAAAGCTCGACGCGACGCTGGCGACCTTGTTCGCAAGCGATCCGGTCAAGGCCGGTCAACTCGCCAAAGAGCGCGCCGAGGTGTCGGCGAAGCTCGCCGAAGCCGAAGAAGAATGGCTGAACGCGAGCGCCGCAATGGAAGCAGCGTCGGTCTGATATCAGACGTCTACAACGGTTTCAGGATCGCTATCCTCCTTGTGTCATGCCCCGCGGAAGCGGGGCATCCAGTCAGCTATCAAGCCTGAGTTGACTGGATCGCCCGCTTTCGCGGGCGATGACAGAGGGAGACGGCGCGACTCCTACTGGATTTTCGCGTCCTTGATCACCTTGGCCCACATGTCGAGTTCGGTCCTGATGCGGGCCGCCGCTTCAGCGGGCGTCGTCCCGAGCGGAGAGAAGCCGAACACGTCGAGCTTCTGCACCACGTCAGGCGTCCGCACCGCTTTGACGATCTCCTTTTGCAGCATGTCGACGATGTCCTTCGGCGTGCCGGCCGGTGCGAGCGCCAGAAGGATCGTCTCGGCCTCCTGACCGGGCAGTCCAGCCTCCGTCATCGTCGGTACGTCCGGCAACGCGGACACCCGCTTCGGGCCGACGATGGCGAGCGCACGAAGATCGCCCGATTTGACCAGCGGGATCGCAGGCGGCAACGCGGCAAATACGATCGGGGTATGTCCCGCGACGGCCGATTGCAGAGCGGGTCCGCCACCGGCGAACGGAACGTGGACCATGTCGATTCCGTAAGCCTGCTTGAACATCTCACCCTGCAGATGCGGCGTCGAGCCAACGCCTGCCGACGCGTAGCTGTGCTTGCCCGGTTCCTTCTTCACCAGATCGATCAGATCCTTCACGGACTTCACCGGCTGTCCGGAATGGACCGCGAGGATGCTCGGCGAAGCGCTGATGATCGTGATGGGAGCAAAGCCGCCGACCGGATCGTACGGCACCTTCTGCAGACCGGGATTGATCAGGAAGCTCGAGCTGGTCAGCAGGATGGTGTAGCCGTCCGGCGGCAACGCCTGCACAGTCGCTGCGCCGATATTTCCCGCCGCGCCGGGACGATTTTCAACGAAGAAATTCTGACCGGTATTTTCCGTCAGCTTCTGTGCGAGCAGCCGTCCGACGACGTCGGCAACACCGCCTGGAGGAAACGGGAGCAGAATCCTGACCTGCCGGTCCGGATATTTGCCGCTCGGCGTGGCGCCCGGACTTTGTGCATGACTGGCGCCGGCCGCAAACATCACCGCCATCGCGATCGCGGCACGCAACATGGTTTTCATCTCTAGGTCCTTCCACCCAAACGACAACTCAACGTGACAAGCCTTGATGCGACAAGCCTTGCATGGCTTGTGAAAAAGCAAGTCCCGGGCCAGCCTATGATTGCTACACTGCCCACGAGAAATGCTGCACGCTGCGGCGCTTCGTATCAAGCTGTTCGAACTGAGCGTGGTGACGCAGCGCACCAACGGGCAGTAGCCGTCCGATCAATCTCAGCTCAAGCGTGCAGTGCTTGCTTCGATGGCCGACGCGATCCGCAGGGTCGATGCAGGTTCGCTACTGCTGCGCACCACGCAGCGGCGCGGCCTGCGACTTAGTAGCCGCGCGTTTCGTCGAAGCCCGCGTCGGCTTCACCGGTGCCGGCACCGCGATCCGCTCGACCGAGGCGAGCCGCCCGCCGCGGAAACTGTACAGACCCGGCCAGGAACCGCGCGTCACAGTCAGCGTCGCGACCCGATCGGTGCCTTCGGCGCCAATGTTGAACGTGTCCGGAGCGCCGGTGCGCTGCAGCACCTGACATTCGGTCATTCCAAGAGCAACACCACCCTGCACGGTCGGAAGCGCACCCTGCCCCGCAAGCGCAGCATCTGCGTCAGGCGACGGCGGTGCGACACCATCGGTCGTTGCGGTCATCGCGCAGGACCCGTCCGGATTTATCAGGTCGTTTTGAGTCACGGCGCGCGATGCCGCTGCCCGGGCCTGATTGCCCTTCGCCCAGTCGGGCGTAGCAAACATGCCCGAGACATTCGTGTTGGGTTGCGCGGTTTCCTGCGAAGCGCACGCAGACAACGCCAGCAGCGCGGACAACGGCACGGCCGCCCACGTCGCGCGTCTGATCCTCACACAATCTTGCACAGATAGCCCCCGGCTCGGGATCGCCCCCGCCTTTCCAACCCGCATTGTTAGTCAGCAACATGGCAGCGATCAACGCATCGCCGCGGGAAGCTGCCGGGCTCGTTAACGCGGCAGAGGGAACACCAGCCTCGCGATCGCCTTAAGGCGCTGACATATATGATATTTCCAGCCTCTCGCGAACGGCTATGCCGGCGCGGAAACATACCGAAACCGTTATCCGATACGGCGCCTCACGCTCTCTGCACCCAGCGGCCGCTGTCATCGGGCTGCCAGTAACTCGCCTCATGGCCCTGCGCCTTGGTCTGTGACCATTGTTCGCGCGCGCGCTGAACCAGTTCGTCGTCGGTGCCATCGAATATCAGCACGAGCCGCTCGTATTGCGCGACATCCGCCGGAAGCGGTGCGCCGTCGATCAGGAAGCGAACAGAGGCATTGTTGGCATTCGCCTCATCGTCGGTCAGCAGAATCGGCTGGTCGGCCGCATCGGGACTGCGCGACGTCCCATGCGGAAGGAAGCTGTCGTCGCGATAGGTCCACAGATGTCCGTCGAGCGCCGCGACGCGTTCCTCGGAGGTGGCCTGCACCACGACACGCCATCCCCGCTGCAATGAAACCTCAAGCAACTGCGGCAGCACCCGTTCCAGCTTCTGTTCAAGCAGATGATAAAAGCGGACTTCGGTCATGGCCGTCTCGTCAGCGCGTCGAAGAAAGCCTCGGCATCGCGCCGGAACTGACTGCGTGACCCGTCGCGACTGTAGAACATATGCCCGCCCCGGTAATTGCGCTGCGCGACGCGGCCACCAAAATCCGGAAGCTGCGCCAGGATCAGCGTCGTCTCGAAATACGGCGTCTGCAAATCGGAATATCCGTGCGCCACGAAGACGCGCAGCCCGCGATCGAGCGCCAGCATCTTGCGCAGCGCCGTTACGGATTCCGGCATGCCGTGGCTGTCGCTCCAGCGCCAGTCCTGAAACACCTTGTCATTCGCCACGATGTAAGGGAACGGCGCGGGCTTGCCGTT
>CAZIKZ010000383.1:0-3956 GCA_964539845.1 uncultured Hyphomicrobiales bacterium | reverse complement strand
ATGGAAGCCCTGCGCTGCCAGCCGTCGCACCAGATCGCGGCGCAATTCATCCTCGCCGCCGAACAGATGCGCGCAGCCGCTGATATCGAGAAACAGGCCGTCCGGCGGATCGAAACCGATCAGCGGCGTATAGCGGTCGCACCAGTCGGCGATCCGCGCGAGTGTCGTTGCGTCGGCTGAGTCATCCGCATCGATGGCGGCAAGCTGCGGATACATCGCGCGCGCATCGGTGAGCATCATCGCTGTCCGCAGACCAAGCCGCGCGGCTTCGTCGTTCAATGCGGTGATCTGCCGCGCCGACCGCCTTGTCGTCACCACGGCGAGCGGCTGACCGAGAAGGTCAGGCGATTGCCGCGTCAGCCGGTCGGTCGGCAAACGGCGCAGCCACAGCGACAGGATCCGCCGTTTCGACGAATGAAAGCTCATGATGACTCCACGCAACATGAAACCGGTCGCAGGGACCGCGCCGGTTCTTCACCAGAGAGAGAAGGAAAGAGGTCGTGCCGATCCCGCCATGCGCGTCGTGCGTACCGGCACTGGCCGATATCTCCCAGCGTGTCATCGCGGCGCTCGGTCTTGCCGAAGAACGATGACGCAGCAGCAGGCCGATGCCGTCATGGCTCCGCGCGGCAAGCGACAGGCGGCGGGTCGCGGTCAGGTCGGCGGCGGCATCATCCGGCAATTCGACGACGACGCTCGCGAGCGCGGCGCATTTGAGCGCTTCCTCCATCGCGAACAGCGCATCGGTGACCCGGCGGGCGCGCAGCACCAGAAGCCGCCGCGACGGCAGCCCGAACAGGTCGAACCCGATGCCGTAAGGAGCGCCAGCCTCGAACCGGGCGAGGTCGGTCTGGATGAACAACGTCTCCCGGCCGGTGCCTTTGCCGGCCAGTGCCGCGATCGCCAGGGCAAAGCCGCTGGCAGCCCCGAAATGGATGGGGCCCTGGGGAGAGATTTCATGCAGGGCGCGCCTTGCCAGCCCGCCACCAAGGAGCGCATCCACCCGTCTCAAGCCGAGCCGGAGCGGAGTGTTATCATGTTGATAACACCTGATATTCTCCATTCCCTGACGAAGGCGCGCGAGCGCATCCGGGGCTTGCGCACCGGTCATAAGCCGCTCCATAAGCCTCTTGCGAGAGTTAATTGTTCGCTATTTGTTCTTATAGATTCCGGGCTTCGGCCGCCCTGTCAAGACGCCGCGTGTGCCAATTTCGTATCGATGAGTTCCCGGAGCGGGGCTTCCAGTTCGTATTCGAAGCCTGCCGCGTCGTAGCGCACTTCACTCTTGCCGGCCATGTCGCGCGGCGCGATCCGCCGCACCAGCAATTCACCGAAGCCCTTGCGAACCGGCGCCTCGACGGGCGGGCCGCCGCTCTCCTTCCAGTGCAGATGGAAAAGCGGATCGCCGCCGAGATTGTCGATACGCCATTGCAGCAGCACGCGCCCTTCAGGCACCGACAGCGCGCCATGTTTCGCGGCGTTGGTAGCGAGTTCGTAGAGCAGGAGCGCGAAGGTCTGCGCGGAGCGAGCGCGCAACGCGATATCCGGTCCCTGCATCTCGATGCGGCCGGCGAAGGGAAGGATATCGTCCGAGATAAGGCTGCGCAGACCGACACTTTTCCAGTCGCTGGCGGTCAGGATCGACATCGCCTTGGCAAGCGCCTGCAGCCGGCCTTCGCAGGTTTTCTGGATCTCGGTGAGACTGAGGCCCGGCGTGAAGCTCAACCGAACAACCGCCTGCGCGACCGCCATCACATTGCGCACACGATGATTGAGTTCGTGGATCAGGACTTTGAGCCGATCCTCCGCGGATTTGCGGGAGGCGACCTCGTCCGACAGCACGGCGGCACGATTGGCGATAAAGCCCATGAACAGGACAGCGCCAAGCGTCATCGCAATGCCTGCGGCGGCGACCCAGAGTCCGCGCAGAAATCCCTCGCGCCGCAGATCGCGCGGCACCGCGTAAACGAATTTCAGTTCGCCCTGTCCGAAAGACATTTTCCGCTCAAACAGAGTGCGGCGTGCGGGGTCTGCGCCGGTGGTTTCGTCGGAAGCCAGCCGGAACAGCGGTTCGTCCACACCCTGCGTAAAAATGCTGATGGTGGTGCCAGCCGGTACCTTTGTGCTTGCAAGCGCGGCCTGAAACAATTCGCCGACCCTGAAGCCGAAACTCATCGCCCCGAGGAAGCGGTCGTTCGCATCGAAAATCGGTGCATAGAGCAGGATCGCATCCGCATCGGGCGATTGCACAAGCTTGAGCGGACGGGTGCGCGTCACTTCATGCGATTGTTTCGCCTCGAGGATGGCCGCAAGACGATCCGGAAAGGATCCGGCATCGATGCCGAGTACGAAACGATTGCGGACCGGCGCGACATCGACCACGGGAAACATCGGCCGGCCGACCTTCTGCGGATCGATCGGCTTGTCATCGCCCGTACGCAGGACCGGGTTTGGGACGCCGGACGACCGGAGCATGTCCATCACGTCTGCCGCCTGCTCGGGCCCGATTTCCGGCAGCCAGCCAACGGTCGCGAGATCGGTCGCGATTCCGAGCGCCCGAGTACCGAATGTGCCAAGCTGGTTCGGTGCCGTCAGCGGCGGCGGGATGAAAAAGCGCGACACTGTCTTCGCCAGGCTGGCGCGCTCCAGGATATGCTCGCTGACATTCGTGAAATGGGTGTCCACGGTCTCGCCGATGCGAAGCCGCTCCAGTGCGCGATGCTGCTGCGACTCTTCGCGGGCGACATAGATCGACAGCAGCACGCCAGCCGCGGCCGCAAGGACCAGCAGGATTCTCGATGCCGTCCGCTGCGGCATATTCAGGTGTTCGCGCAATCGCATGGATCGGGGTGCGTCCGGCGGGTATGTCTAAGTCGTCCCGGACGCAAACGGCCAGATTTTTGCGGAACCGTCCAGACAAAGATTGGTTAGCGTCTCGGGTTGTCGAAGGGAATGTCCGATCCGATGAGCATTGTCGTCGAAACCGACATTCCAGCGCGGCTCGACCGGCTGCCCTGGAGCCGGTTCCATACGCTCGTGGTTGCAGCTCTCGGCATCACCTGGATATTCGACGGCCTTGAAGTGACACTCGCGGGCGCTCTGTCCGGTGCGCTCAAGGACAGTCCGGTTCTGCAATTCTCCAATACCGATATCGGAATTGTCGGCAGCGCGTATCTCGTAGGCGCGGTGCTCGGCGCGCTGTTCTTCGGATGGCTGACGGACCGGCTCGGCCGCAAGAAACTGTTCTTCATCACGCTCACTGTCTATCTCGTTGCAACCGGCGCGACGGCGCTCACATGGAATTTATGGACCTTCGCGCTGTGCCGCTTCTTCACCGGCGCGGGCATCGGTGGCGAATATGCCGCCATCAATTCCACCATTCAGGAACTGGTCCCGGCGCGCGTGCGCGGCTGGACCGATCTCGTGATCAATGGCAGCTTCTGGATCGGCGCTGCGATCGGCGCGGCTGGTTCCATTGTGCTGCTCGATCCTGCCGTGATCGATCCGGAGATCGGATGGCGGCTGGCCTTCTTCATCGGCGCAGCCCTCGGCGTGATCGTGTTTTTCCTGCGGATGTGGATTCCCGAAAGCCCGCGCTGGCTGATGACGCATGGCCGCGCCGCGGAAGCCGAACGCATCGTCGCAGGCATCGAGGCCGGCATTCCCGGCTATGTGCCGTCGTCAGGGCCGCTGCCGCGCGTGCGTCTGCGAACCCGCAGTCACACACCTTTACTTGAGGCCGCGCGCGCAATGTTCGTCACGCATCGTGATCGTGCGGGCGTTGGCCTGATCCTGATGGCCGCGCAGGCCTTCTTTTACAACGCAATTTTCTTCACCTATGCGCTGGTGCTGACGGATTTCTTCGGCATCGCGGCGAACCAGGTCGGCTGGTACATTCTGCCGTTCGCGGCCGGCAATTTCCTCGGCCCGGTGTTTCTCGGACGGCTGTTCGACAC
>CAZIKZ010000382.1:459-4019 GCA_964539845.1 uncultured Hyphomicrobiales bacterium | reverse complement strand
CGATGCGCTGACCGTGCTGCAGCGAGCAGGCGGCATGATAGGCGACGGTCAAACCGGTCGGGCGGACCGGCTCTGACGTTGGCAACGTTGCCAAATACTCGCTGATATCCCGGGTCAGCCCTGACACCCTCGCGGCCTTGCCGGCATAAACCGGGTCGGTCCGCAGCATGAAGCCGTAATCCTTCACCGTGGTCCCGCAGCCCGAGACATTGACCACAATGGCATCCAGCCCCTCGCCTTCGATTTCCCATGTCCAGAGGTCAATATTGGTCCGGGCCTGGGCGTGCGACTCATGCTCGCGGCCCATGTGATGAACGAGCGCACCGCAGCAGCCTTCATCCTCTGGCGTCACGACCTCGATGCCGAGGCGGTTCAGAAGCCGGATCGTGGCCGCGTTGACGTGGGCGCCAAGCACCCGATTGGCACAGCCCTGAAGCAGGGCGACGCGGCCCTTGCGCAGACCATTGGCGGGGTGGACGCGCGGCTGGGGACGTAACGCCGCCACCGACCCCGCCGCGGGCGCAAGCCGCAGCATCGCTGCGAGCGGTGTCAGGCCGATCGCCGACAGGAGACCAGCAAACGGGCGGGCCAGCGGAGCAAGCTGGAGCGCCGCGCGCAGCCGCTCCGGATACGGCAATACGGCCGCGAGCAGCCAGCGCATCAGGCGGTCGCGCAGCGGACGCCGGTAGGTCTTCTCGATATGCGCCCGCGCGTGGTCGACCAGGTGCATGTAATGCACGCCCGACGGACAGGTGGTCATGCAGGACAGGCAGGACAGGCAGCGGTCGACATGCTTCACAACGTCCGCAGTGGCCGGCCGCCCCTGCTCCAGCATGTCCTTGATGAGATAGATGCGGCCGCGCGGGGAATCGAGTTCGTCGCCCAGCAGCACATAGGTCGGGCATGTCGCGGTGCAGAACCCGCAATGGACGCAGGCACGCAGGATCTTGTTGGATTCCGCAGTGGCCGGATCGGCAAGCTGGGCAAGGGAAAAGCGGGTCTGCATCGGCTACACCCCCGCCCACATGCGGCCGGGATTGAGGATCCCGTTTGGATCGAAGCTGTCCTTGACGCGGCGCGTCAAGGCGGCAACGCCCGCGTCCTGCGGGTCGAACACCGCGACCGCGGCGCGGATGGCGGCTGGCGCACGGATCAGCGTGGCATGCCCCCCGGCCCTTGCCACCGCCGGCCTAATCACTGCGCTGCCGGCATCGTCCGAAGGCGGCATGGCGATCCAGATCAGTCCGCCAGCCCAGTCGAAGAACCAGGCGCCGTCCGCCGCCGCAACCTCGGCCGCGATCGCAGCGCCGTTCATTGGCGCGGTCGAGACCTTCCAGACCGGACGGTCGTCTCCGGCAAAGGGGAGCACGTCACGGATCGTGCACCACACCACCCGCGAGGTCTCCGCCGCAAGCGTGTCGGACGGACCGTAGGCCTTGAGCAAGGTCGCGAGCACGGTCATGCGATACGACACAGACGGAGCAACACCTTCGAGACGCAGAAGTGTGACCGACTTGCCGCCGAACAGACCCTGCAACGTCCCCAGAGCACCGGACGGCAGATGCGCGGCGCCCGACACTTCGCAGGATGAGCCCATGGCATCGGCCATGGCCTGAGCAGCCCTTCGGTCGTCAAGGCCGGTCAGCAGAAGCGTTGTTTCGGTCTCGGCACGCGGCAAGGTCTTGATCGTGACATCGGTCATGGCGCCGAGGGTGCCGTAGGAGCCGGCCATCAGCTTGCAGAGGTCGTAGCCGGTCACATTCTTCACCACGCGGCCGCCCGACTTGAAGGTTTCGCCCCGCCCGGACACGGCATTCACGCCGAGAAAATGATCGCGGGCGGCACCGGCCTTGATCCGGCGCGGCCCCGACAGATTGGTCGCAAGCACACCGCCGATGGTCCCCTGACCAGAACGACCGCCGAGCAAGGGGCCGTAGTCGGCCGGTTCAAACGCAAGTTCTTGGTTGTTCTCGCCGACCATCTGCTCGAGTTCTGCAATCGGCGTCCCCGCGCGTGCCGACAGGACCAGTTCCTCCGGTTCGTACAGCGTGACCCCGGTCAGGCCGGAGAGGTCCAGCGTAATATCGGACTGGCTTGGACGGCCGATGCCGCGCTTCGACCCCTGCCCCGCGATTTCGAGCGTCTTGCCTTCGGCCAACGCCCAGACAACGGCGTCCTCGACGTCTTTCGCATCTCGGGGTTTCAGTTTGTCCGACACGGCTCCTCACCCGGCTAGCGGCTTACGCCGCTCGCCACTTGTCCGCATCAACCTGGAACGGGTCAAGAGACGGGACGCTCGTCGGCGATAATCTTGCCGTCGTTCGGCAGGCTGCCCGGTGCGACGATCTTCACCGCGCCTTTCAGCTTGGTGACCGATTGCAGCGTGGCGGCAACCGCGTCCGCAAGGCCCTCTCCGCTGCCGCTCTCCGCATGCAGCGTCATGGCGTCCTGCTCGGCTTCGCGGGTGACCACGAGCCGCACGCGGGCAAGCTCCGGGTGTCGTCTGGCGAGTTCGGCGATCTGCTCGGGCCGCACAAACATCCCCTTGACCTTGGTGGTCTGGTCCGCGCGCCCCATCCAGCCCTTGATCCGCGTATTGGTGCGGCCACAGGGCGAACGGCCGGGCAACACGGCCGACAGGTCGCCGGTGGCGAGCCGGATCATCGGATAGTCCGGATTGAACGAGGTCACGACAACCTCTCCGACATCGCCCTCGGGGACCGGATCGCCGGTGCCCGGCCGCACGATCTCGACGATAATGTTTTCGTTCACGACCAGCCCTTCGCGGGCCGGCGTCTCATAGGCGATCACGCCGGTTTCGGCGATCGCGTAGCATTGCAGCACCTCGACACCGCGCGACGAGAGTTCCTGCCGCAGCGAGGCCGGCAGCGCGGCACCGGAAACCAGACCACGCTTGATCGAGGACGCGTCCTTGCCGGACGCTTGCGCGGTATCGAGCAGCACCTTCAGGAAATCCGGCGTGCCGGTATAGCCGTCAGGCCGCAGACGCGCGATTGCCTCGACCTGCTGTTCGGTATTGCCGACCCCGCCCGGGATGACGGCGCAGCCGAGCGCCTCGGTGGCGGATTCGAACATCCAGGCGCCGGGCGTGAGGTGATACGAGAAGCAGTTGAGGACGATCTGCCCCTCGCGGAAGCCCGCGGCGAACATCGCGCGCGCGACGCCGGCAAAGTCTTTTTCGTGCCCCTCCGGCTCGAAGATCGGACCGGGCGACATCAGGAGACGCTTCGCCTTGCCGGGCGGCGTGACGTTGAAGCCGCCGAACGGCGGAGTTTCGGCCTGCAGGCGCGGCAGATCGGATTTGCGCAGCAGCGGCAGGCCCGCAAGTACGGCGCGCGACGTGACGGTCTTCGGATCGAGGCCGGCGAGATGCTTCGCCCAGCCGGGTGCCGTCATCGCACGGGCGATCAGAGCAAGGAGCGGCGCAAGGGTTTCGCGCTCGCGCGTTGCCGGCTCGCGGGTTTCGAGGGAGTCGTAGTGACTTGTCATTTTGCTCCGTCATTCCGGGGCGCCGCGCAGCGGCGAACCCGGAATCCATA
>CAZIKZ010000382.1:0-449 GCA_964539845.1 uncultured Hyphomicrobiales bacterium | reverse complement strand
CTTCGTCATATCGTCCCCGTCCGCGCAGCCATCCTCAGCGTGATGCCCGGGCTTGACTCGGCCATCTACGTCTTGTCGCAAAGGAAAGCAAAACGTGGACGCCCGGCACAAGCCCGGGCATGACCGCCTTCACGCCAGCCACCGCTTGCGCCGCTTGTAATGCTTGCCCTCGCGGAACGACTTGCGCTTGCCCTCGGCGATGCCGAGGTAGAATTCCTTGACGTCCTCGTTCTCGGCGAGCGACTTCGCGTCGCCGTCCATCACCACGCGGCCGTTTTCCAGAATATAGCCGTAGCGCGCGTATTTCAGCGCCATGTTGGTGTTCTGCTCCGCCAGCAGGAAAGAGACATTTTCCTTCACGTTCAGATCGTTCACGATCTCGAAAATTTCCTCCACGATCTGCGGCGCGAGCCCCATCGACGGCTCGTCGAGCAGGATCATCTTCGGGC
>CAZIKZ010000381.1:0-4041 GCA_964539845.1 uncultured Hyphomicrobiales bacterium | reverse complement strand
CGCGCGTGCTGGTGACCGAGGTCGATCCGATCTGCGCGCTGCAGGCGGCGATGGAAGGCTATCAGGTCGTGACGATGGAAGATGCCGCGCCGATCGCCGACATCTTCGTCACCGCCACCGGCAACAAGGACATCATCACGATCGAGCACATGCGCGCGATGAAGGATCGCGCCATCGTCTGCAACATCGGCCACTTCGACAACGAGATTCAGATCGCCTCGTTGAAGAACCTGAAGTGGGACAACATCAAGCCGCAGGTGGACGAGATTACCTTCCCTGACGGCCACCGCATCATCATGCTGTCGGAAGGCCGACTGGTGAACCTCGGTAACGCCATGGGCCATCCGAGCTTCGTGATGTCGGCGTCCTTCACCAACCAGACGCTGGCGCAGATCGAACTCTGGGCGAACAACAAGGACGGCAAGTACAAGAAGGAAGTGTACGTGCTGCCGAAGTCGCTCGACGAGAAGGTGGCGATGCTGCATCTCGCCAAGATCGGCGTGACCCTGACCAAGCTGCGCCCCGATCAGGCGAGCTATATCGGCGTGAAGCCGGAAGGCCCGTTCAAGGCGGATCACTACCGCTACTGATCGGCCTTCGCGCCAACCCAATACGGAAATGGCCGGGCAGCGCCCGGCCATTTTTTTTGTTATAGGCGTCTATCGATGGGAGTCTGCGATGGCCAAAACGGTGTCCAGGAGCTCGGCGAAGGCCGCGAAGAAAGCCGGTGCGAAACGCCCCGCCGCCAAGTCTACCAAGTCTGCGAGGGCTGCGAAGTCCATCAAGTCCGCGAGGGCTGCCAAGTCCGCTAAGCCCGCCAAGGGTGTGAAGTCCGCGAAGACGCGCACCACGGCGACGAAATCTCCGCCCGGCAAACCCGCGCTGCTCTCAGGGGGCAATCCTCAGATTGCGAAGGGATATGGCGACGAACCCGTGCAGGCTTACATCGCCGCGATGCCGGGCTGGAAAAGCGAACTCGGCCGCCGCATCGATGCGCTGGTCGTGCGCGCGGTCCCAAGCGTACGCAAGGCGGTCAAGTGGAACTCGCCGTTCTATGGCATGGAGGAGAAGAGCTTTTTCCTCAGCTTTCATTGCTTCACGAAGTACATCAAGGTCGCCTTCTTCCGCGGCGCATCGCTGCGCCCTGATCTGCCCGGCCAGTCGAAACACACGGACGTGCGCTATCTCGATATCCACGAACACGACGCGCTCGACGAGGCGCAGTTTGTCTCCTGGGTAAAGCAGGCGAGTGAATTGCCGGGCGAGAAAATGTAGGCGCGCTTCGAACGATGAACAGCGCGGCATCAGCAACATCGAGAACTGTCGTCGCAAAGGACGGCCGCACACTGGCCTGCCTCGAAGTCGGAGACCCGGACGGCGCACTCGTCATTCACAATCACGGCGGACCGAGCAGCCGGCTCGAGGCGCGTCTTTTCGCGGACGCAGCTTTCAAAAACGAATTGCGACTGATCTGCGTCGACCGACCTGGTATCGGGCAGTCTAGCCCACAGGCCGGGCGCAACTATGCCGGCTGGGCCGACGACATGACAGCGATCGCCGACGCGCTGGGACACCACACCTTCGGCGTGACCGGCTGGTCCGAGGGCGGTCCGTGGGCGCTCGCGGCCGCGGCGTATATCGATCCCGATCGGTTGCGCCACGTCACCAATATCGCTGGTGGGTGCTACGGCACGTTCGGCGACAACTGGGCGGCGGACCGGCTATCCAAAGCCGATGCGCTTGGCGGGTTCCTTGCGCTGCATTTCGAGCCGGGCTTTCGGCTGATGTATGCGGCCATCGGAATGACCGCTGAGCATTTCCGCGCGACCTACTACAAGGAACTGCTGAAAGCCGTCAGCGACGACGATCGGCAGATCCTGCTTCGACCAGGCTTTGATACGGCGTTTTGCGACATGAGCGCCGAATGCTTCGCCCAAGGCAGCGAAGGTCTGGTTCGCGACAGCGAATGTCTCTATCGCGCGTGGCCTTTCGACGTGAGCCGGATCGAGCGGCGCGTTCACATCTGGCAGGGTCTTGCCGATACGCTGGTCGCACCATTCATCAACAAGACCATCGCCGATCGGATGCCTGGCGCGGTCTGGCATCCCGTCGAGCGCGCCGGTCACTTTGTGGCGGTCGGTTCGGCAGACAATATTTTTGCGATCGCGGCACAGGAACTGCGTGCGTAGCCGCCGATCGTTGCTCGTGACCGGCACGAAAGCATGAAGAAGGCAAAGATGGCACCGGCGAAGGACGCAAAGAGCGCATCAAAAAGCGCAATGGGAGGCGACGACCCGTCCCGGCTGATCGATGCCAAGATCGCGTCACTCGGCGACTGGCGTGGCCAGACGCTCGCTCGCATTCGCAAGATCATCAAGGACGCGTGCCCGGACGTGGTCGAGGATGTGAAATGGCGCACGCCGTCGAACCCCGCGGGCGTTCCGGTGTGGGAGCGCGACGGCATCATCTGTACGGGCGAGACCTACAAGGACAAGGTGAAGCTGACCTTTGCCAAAGGCGCCGCGCTGGATGACCCGTCACAGGTCTTCAATGCGAGTCTTGATGGCAATGCGCGGCGCGCCATCGATCTCCGGGAAGGCGACAAGATCAATGAGAAGGCGCTGAAGGCGCTCGTTCGCGCCGCGGTGAACCTCAATGGCTCGAAGAAGCCGGGCGGCGCGTAGCCTCACAGCGTCAGCTGCACCAGCACCAGATCCAGCCGCTTGCCGAATTTCTCGCCGACGCCGGGCAGGCGGCCGGTTTCCTCGAATCCCATATTTTCGTGCAGCGCCAGCGAGCCGTAATTCGAGGCGTCGATCGCCCCGATCATCACCCGTTTGCCCATGCCGCGCGCCTCCTCGATCAGCGCCGCCAGCAGCATCCGGCCGAGGCCCTTGCCCTGCGCCTCATCCAGCACATAGATCGAATGCTCCACGGTATGGCGGTAGCCCTCGAAGGGGCGGAACTCGCCGAAGCTGCCATAGCCCTGGACGCCGTCCTCGTCTGCCACCAGCACCGGGAAGCCCGCCTGCCGCCGCGTAGCGAACCAAACCCTCCGGCCATCCAGATCTGACGGCGCCTCGTTCCATATCGCGGTCGTTTTCATGACGGCGGCGTTATAGATCGCGAGAATCGCGGGCAAGTCGGCTTCCGTCGCTGGCCGAATCGTCGGCACTGGTACTCCTCCCACGGCCCCGGGCCCGGCCTGTTATCGTTGCTTGTGGCCCTTTCGCCGCAATGCTATCCCGCCCGCCATGACAGCGGCAACTATCGACAATATCCGCAATTTTTCCATCGTCGCGCATATCGACCACGGAAAATCCACGCTCGCTGACCGGCTGATCCAGCTGACGGGCGGGCTGGAATTGCGCGAGATGACCGAGCAGGTGCTCGATTCGATGGATATCGAGCGTGAGCGCGGCATCACGATCAAGGCGCAGACCGTGCGCCTGCGCTACCACGCCAAGGACGGCAAGGATTACATCCTCAACCTGATCGACACGCCGGGCCATGTCGACTTCGCCTATGAGGTGAACCGCTCGCTCGCCGCCTGCGAGGGCTCGCTGCTCGTGGTCGACGCCAGCCAGGGCGTGGAGGCGCAGACGCTGGCCAACGTTTATCAGGCGATCGAAAACAACCACGAGATCGTGCCGGTTCTGAACAAGGTCGATCTGCCTGCCGCCGAGCCGGACAAGGTCAAGCAGCAGATCGAGGACGTGATCGGCATCGACGCCTCTGAAGCGATCCCGATTTCCGCCAAGACCGGCGTCGGCATTCCCGATGTGCTGGAAGCGATCGTCAAGCGCCTGCCGGCGCCCAAGGGCGACCGCAACGCGCCGTTGAAGGCGCTGCTGGTTGACAGCTGGTACGACGTCTATCTCGGCGTCATCGTGCTTGTCCGCATCGTCGATGGCACGATGAAGGAAGGCGACCAGATCCAGATGATGCGGACCGGCGCCGAATACGGCATCGACCGCGTCGGCGTGTTCACGCCAAAGAAAACCGAAGTGAAGGAACTCGGGCCGGGCGAGATCGGCTTCC
>CAZIKZ010000380.1:0-4065 GCA_964539845.1 uncultured Hyphomicrobiales bacterium | reverse complement strand
GGGCGCGAGTCCTTCACCTGGGTGTCGAGGCTACTGCAACTCGGACAGCGCATCTTGCGTTCGCCTCCCCTTCCGTCATCACCGCCGGGTCAAGCCCGCCGATGACACCGCAGCTACTGATAGATCGGAAACCGCTTCAGCAGCGTTTTCACCTTCTCGCGCACCGCCGATTCCACGAGCGAATCCTCGTCCGCCTGCTTCTGCGACAATACATCAAGAACCTCGGCGATCATCTCACCGACTTGCCTGAACTCCGCGACCCCGAAGCCGCGTGTGGTGCCGGCCGGCGTCCCGAGCCGGATGCCGGACGTGATCGTCGGCTTTGCCGGATCGAACGGGATGCCGTTCTTGTTGCAGGTGATATGGGCACGCCCGAGCGCCACTTCCGACACCTTGCCGGTCAGCCGCTTGGGGCGAAGATCGACCAGCATCAGATGGGTATCGGTGCCACCTGACGTGATGTCGTAGCCATTCGACTTCAACGTATCTGCGAGCGCCTTGGCATTCTCCACGACGTTCTTCGCGTAAACCTTGAATGACGGCCGCAAGGCCTCTCCGAACGCAACCGCCTTGGCCGCGATCACATGCATGAGCGGGCCGCCCTGCAGGCCGGGGAATACCGCCGAATTGATCTTTTTGGCGATCTCCTCGTCGTTGGTCAGCACCACCCCGCCGCGCGGGCCGCGCAGCGTCTTGTGAGTCGTGGTCGTCACGACATGCGCGTGCGGGAACGGCGACGGATGCACACCGCCGGCAACGAGTCCTGCGAAATGCGCCATGTCCACGAAAAGATAAGCCCCCACCTCGTCGGCGATGGCGCGGAACGCCTTGAAGTCGATGATGCGCGGATAGGCCGAGCCGCCGGCGATGATCACCTTCGGCTTTTGCTCATGGGCGAGCTTGCGAAGCTCCTCCATATCGATGCGGTGGTCGTCGGGCCGCACGTTATAGGCGACCGCGTTGAACCACTTGCCCGAATAATTGATCTTCATGCCGTGGGTGAGATGCCCGCCGGCGGCAAGATTGAGCCCGAGGAAGGTGTCGCCCGGATTCATCAGCGCGAAGAACACCGCGGCGTTCGCCGAAGCGCCGGAATGCGGCTGCACATTGGCGAACTGGCAGCCGAACAGCCGCGTGATGCGGTCGATCGCGAGTTGCTCGGCGATGTCCACGAACTGACAGCCGCCGTAATAGCGGCGGCCCGGATAGCCTTCGGCATATTTGTTGGTCAGGACCGAGCCCTGCGCCTCCAGCACGGCGCGGCTGACGATGTTCTCGGACGCGATCAGTTCGATTTCTTCACGCTGGCGGCCAAGTTCGCTGGCGATTGCCGCGGCAATTTCAGGGTCGCTCTCGCTGAGCGTGGCGGTGAACATATCGCTGCGCTCAGCGCCGGCCGCGGACCGGTCGGTTGCCGACATGACGTGTCTCCTGGATGGCTCGAACGCGGCCGGACTAACACGTCCCCCCGCCGGACGCCAAGCGATAGCTTCTATCAGGCGATAAACCGCAATATCTAGCGGGATTCCTCGGATTCGAGCCGCCTTCGCAGCTTCCCGAGCGCAAGCTTCTGCAGGTCCGCCCGCGAGGCGCGGGCAGGCCCCATCACGGTGACCTCGATACCGGTCGCGACGTCGATGGCGACGGCCTTCATCACCGCGCCGATCACCGCGAATTCGAACAGGACCTCGCGGTGTCCGCTCATTAGAGCTGTCCGCCGCTGTCAGCCGCGATTGGCGGCGGGCGCCGCCCCGATGCCGTCGCGCCCGTAAATATCGTCGCGGAATTGCACCACGCCGTCCGGCGTCGCCCAGGCGGTGACATAGACCCAGTAAAGCGGCACCGGCGCCTTGAGCCGCGCATCCTTGCGGTCGCCGGAGCGGATCACGTCATCGATCTGCTGACGCGACCAGTTCGGCGTTCCGGCAAGCAGCCAGGTCACAAGCTCGCGCACATTCTGCACACGCACGCAGCCCGACGAATGGAAACGGAAGTCTTCGCCGAACAGATTGCGCGACGGCGTGTCGTGCATGTAGACGCCATGCGCGGACGGAAAATTGATGCGGATCGCGCCGAGCGAATTGAAGTCGCCCGGATCCTGCTTGAACTTGTAGTTGACCGCTTCGTCCGTATTCCAGTTGACCTGGGTCGGCTGCAATTCGTTGCCGCGCGCATCGATGATCCGGATGCGCTGCTTGGTCAGATAGTCCGGCTCTTCCTGCATCTTCGGGATCAGATCGCGCTTCACGATCGAGACCGGCACTGTCCAGAACGGATTGAAATTCACCTCGACGATCCGGCTGTTGATGTCGGGCGAGGCGCGATCCGGTTTGCCGACCACGGCGGTGTGGCGCGTGACCGCGACGCCGTTCTCGATCGCCTCGATCTGCGCGGCCGGGATGTTGCACATCACGAATCTCGGCCCGAGATTGCCGGAGAAGCTCTTCAGCCGGCCCAGATTGGTCTTCAGCTGCGCGAGCCGGGCCTCGACCGGAATATTCATCGCGTTCAGCGTGGCTTCGCGCACCAGCCCGTCGACAGTCAGGCCGTGGCGCGCCTGAAAGCGCTTCACACCCGCCTCGACATAGGAATCGAACACGTCGGATACGCCGGCGCTGGTCGCGAGATCGCCACCCGCGATCAGCCGCTGACGCAGCGCGATCACCGCCTTGTTGCGATTGCCGAGCCGCAACCGCTCGTTCGTCGGCACCGCCGTCCATCCGCCCTGCGATGCCAGTTGCTCATAGCGCGGGATCGCGGTCTCGGTCGTTTGCGCGGTCTGAGGCGACAGCGTCGGCAGCGATGCCTTCGGCATCCTCACTGAACGGATGCCGGAATCGTAGGTCTGGCCGAATTCGCTGCGCCGCGTCTGCTCCATCAGGAGCTGCAGCATCTGGTCCTGCGCCTCGGCGCGGCTGGCCGCCATGGCCGCGCCTGCGCCCAGCGCACCGCGGCCAAGATGGCGCAGCAGCGTGCGGCGGTTCCAGATCTGCGGGAAGTCCGGGCGGTTGGTCATGCGCGGTTCGTGAGCCCTGCGTGAGGTCGACGCATTAAAGCCGAGGGGATTGGATTGGCAATGGGGCCGGCGGAGTTTGGGCCGCGGCCTCTGGTAGCGTGTGCGCGGTCCAGACCGGGCGGCCCCCGGCCCGCCTCAGCTGGCTTTCGGCTCTTTCGCCTCACAGGGCAGGCAGACAAGGCCGTTCGGCTTCGTGCGCTGATACTGCTTGCAGTTCGGACAATAGCGTCTGGACAGCATCGGACCCCCTTTGGCCGCGGTCACGGAGAGTGTGGCTTCCGCTCCCCACAGCAAGAATCAAGCCAAGGATAGCGGGCAATGCGGCATCACCGTGACCCGCCCGCCATCGGCTCGCGACCGCACGTTCCGTGATCACAATTAAGGTCGCTCACAGCCGCCCGCAGCGCCCTCGATCGGTCGTGGAGGGACTCAATCGGGGGACTCGATTTTTTTCGGCAGTCCGCGCATAACGGCGCCATGGCAAAGATAAAAGTCACGTTCAGAATGCAGCGCATCACCGAGGACAACTGGCAGATCCTCGCTCAATATCCCGGCATGGAAGACCGCATCATCAAGGGTCTGACGAGCAAGGCCGATGTTGACGACTGGATCAACGGCGAACGGCGCATCGACTGGCTCCGCTCGCAGGGCTACGCCAAGTAACCTGCGCCGGCACCTGCGCCAACGCGCAGTTGCGATGCTCAAGCTGCGACGAAAAAGCCCCGGCGTTTCCGCCGGGGCCAGTCAGGTCGACACACTTGGCTTTTGGAAACTCTGCGGTCATCAAAGACGGTAGAGGATCTGGTCGGTCCAGAAGCGCTCCAGCCGGTGCAGCGACTTGTTGAGCGTGCCGAATTCTTCGGCCGTGATGCCGCCCACCTGTTCGACGGTGCGGACGTGCTTCTGATACAGATTCTCGACGATGTCGCGGACCTCACGGCCCTTGTCGGTCAGCTTGATGCGGACCGAACGGCGATCGACGCGCGAGCGCTGATGATCGAGGAAGCCCATCTCGACGAGCTTCTTCAGATTGTAGGAGACGTTGGAGC
>CAZIKZ010000379.1:0-4067 GCA_964539845.1 uncultured Hyphomicrobiales bacterium | reverse complement strand
AAACGGGACACATTCGAAATGAAGCCGGACATTTTGTATTTCGGACATTTTCCGGATGCGACCGTCGCCGAACTGAACCGGCGTTACACTGTCCATCACTGGCTCAATCTGCCGAAGCCCGATGACATTCCTGCGGATGTCGCCACACGCGTGCGCGGCGTCGCGACCGAAGCCAATCGCGGCTTGAGCCGCGCGGTCATGGACAAGCTGCCGAACCTCGAAGCGGTGTCGGTGTTCGGCGTCGGACTCGATCTCGTTGACGTGAAAGCAGTCCACGCGCGCGGACTTCCGCTCGGCAACACGCCGAACGTGATTGGCCCGGAGGTAGCGGATCTCGCGATCGGCCTGATGCTTGCGTCGGCGCGACAGATCATCTTTGCCGATCATTATGCACGCTCGGGCGAATGGGCGGCCAAGGGTCCGGTACCGTTCGGACGCAGCGTCGGCAACAAGACCTGCGGCGTGATCGGTCTCGGCGGCATCGGGCGCGCCATCGCCGACCGCGCCGCGGCCTTCCGCATGCGCATCCTCTACAACGCGACGCGCGAGAAGAAGGACGTGCCCTACACCTATGTCGGTGACATCGTGGAACTGGCGCGGCAGAGCGATTATCTGATGGTCGCCTGCAAGGGCGGGCCGGAGACGCGGCATCTCGTGTCCCGCGCGGTGATCGACGCGCTCGGTCCGAAGGGGACGCTGATCAATGTCGCACGTGGCACCGTGGTCGACGAGGAAGCGCTGATCGATGCGCTCACAAACAAGCGGCTCGGCTGGGCGGCGCTCGACGTGTTCGAGAAGGAGCCCGACTTCGACAAGCGGCTGCTCAACTTTCCGAACGTGATCGTGCAGCCGCATCATGGCACCGCGGCGCTCGAAACCCGGGTCGAGATGGGTCAGCTCCTGATCGACAATCTCGCGGCAGGGCTGGAAAAGCGCCCGCTCAAAACACCGGTCGCGCCGTAACGTCTGAACAAATGCGCGCGCTCACTCCGCTGCGCGCGACGTCTTCGCCGACGCGCCAAGCGCCGCGTTCACTTTCGGCATGACCTTTTCGGCAAGCAGCACCATCGAGCGCTTTCCGAGCGCGGGATCGGCCCAGTCCTTGCCGGCATAAAGCAGCGTGCCGAAATCGCCGACCTTGTCACGGAACGCGAGGATTTCGTCGGCGACCTTGTCGGGCGACCCGGAGATAATGAGCTGATCGCAGATCGAGTCGAGCGTGACTTCGTCGTCAGGCTGATCGCGATGCGTCTTGAACAGCTCGATCCGGCCGTTGGCTTTCAGCTTGGTGAAGAGTTGCTTGTAATAAAAGCGATAGGGTGAATTCGGCGCGGTGACATAGTCGCGCGCGGTCTTGTCGTCATCGGCGACGAAGATGCTCTTCGCCACACGCCAGTTCGCCGGATCGGCCGGACGCCCGGCGCGTTCGCACCCTTCCACATATTTCGGCCAGTGACTCTTGACCCATTGCGGCATCAGGAAGTTCGCGGAGATCGGTTCCCAACCGCGCGCCGCCGCCTCGGTGACGCCTTTGGAGAACGGCGCAACGGCCGTCACCACGATCGGCGGATGCGGACGCTGCAGCGGCTTCGGCAGAAAGCCCTGCCCGATCGCCGGAAGAAAATGGCGCTCGCACACCACGTTCCAGTATTTGCCGCGCAGGTTATAGGGCGGCTCGCCGGCCCAGATCGCCAGCACCTGATTGATGCATTCCAGAAACATCTCGTTGCGGTTGGCGTCGAGATTGCCGAACACCTCGGCATCGGAGAGCAGGCCACCCGGCGAAATGCCGAAGATGAAGCGGCCGTCCAGCATGTGATCCAGCATCGCGATTTCGGCGGCAACCGCGGCGGGATGGCTGTTCGGCATGTTGACCGTGCCGGTGCCGAGCTTCATCTGCCTAGTCGCGTGGATCAGCGAGGCGACGAAGATCATGCAGGAGGTGATGTTCTCGGCCTCGTCGGTCGCGTGCTCGCCGACGTAACCCTCGCAGAAGCCCAATTCGTCGGCCAGGATGAAGGCTTCCCGGTCCTCCCGAAGCGATGTTCGCCAATCCTTGCCAAGCGCATGGATCGGCATCGTGAAAAAACCGAGCTTCATCGAATATCCTCTCTGGAGGCCCGGAATCTAGCTGCGCGCGCTCCCCAAATGAAATAATATCAACTGACCATCGCCATTATTTTTTCTAATAAGCTCATGCCGTCCCACGCGACGCTCCGCCAGATCCAGGCCATCATCGCAGTCTGCGAGGAAGGCTCGTTCACGCGCGCGGCCGAGCGCGAGCACGCCACGCAATCGGGCATTTCCCAGCATGTCGCCGCGGTCGAGAAGGCGCTCGGCGTGCGGCTGTTCGACCGCACTGCGACGGGCGTGACCGCGACGGCGGCCGGCCTTCGTTATTACCGCCGCTGCGTCGAGGCGATCGGGCTGCTGGAAAAGGCCGGTGAGGACATCCGTTCGCTCGCCGGCGGAATCTCGGGCCGCCTGCGCATCGGACTGATGCCGACCTTCACGCGCGCCGCGCTCGCGCCAACGCTGCAGCATTTCGTGCTCGCGCATCCGGACGTGCAATTGCACGTGGTCGAGGCGTATAGCGGCACGCTCACCGATCAGGTGCTGAACGATCAACTCGATTTCGCGATCGTCCCTGCATTCGAAGGCCGGGTCGGGCTGACGTCGCGGCTGATCCTGCGCGACCGCGAGGTGCTGATCTCCGGACGCGCCAGCGCGTTCAGGCCGCTCGCGCCGGTGCGGCTTGCCGATTGCGCTCCGCTGAAGATCGTGGTGCCGGGGCCGGACAATGTGCGGCGGCGCAATCTCGAAATCTATTTCCAGAGCAACGGCGTCGCGATCGAACGCATGATCGAGATGGACGCGATGATGGCGACGTTCGATTTCGTGGCCTGCACCGATTTCGTCACCGTGCTGCCGGGGCTGATCTGCGTCAACGATATCGGCGGACGTGAGTTCATCATCAACCCGATCGACCAGCCGCCGCTCTATGCGGAATTCATCGTGATCACACCGTCCCGCCGTACGCTGTCGACCCCGGCGCGATTGTTTCTCGAGCGCTTCGAGGCGGATCTTGCGGAGACGGGGACAAGGCTGGCGGGGTTGTTGAAGGGCGGGGCAATCAAAGGAAAGAATGCTCCGCGGGAATGAGCGGAGCGATCAGAAACGCGCAGATAGCCACGACGTCATTGCCGGGCTTGACCCGGCAATCCATCAAGCGAAAAAGATGGATGCGCGGGTCAAGCCCGCGCATGACGATCAAATTGCCGCCGGTGCGCCGGGCTGTTTCATCGGATGCGCTTTCGCGAACGCATCCTCCTTCATGCAGGTTTCGACGATGCGGCGCACGGTCGGATAGGGCGCGAGATCGTATTTGAAGAAGTTGCAGCCAACCGCATGGCTGACGAGGCAGAGATCGGCCATCGTCACGTTGTCACCCTGGCAATAGATGCCGGTGTCCTTGCTGGTTGCGAGATTGGTCTCGAACGCTTTCATGCCCTCGCCCAGCCAGTGGTGAATCCATTTCTGGCGCGCCGGCTCATCGAGCTTCAGGTCGTGTTCGAGATAATCGCGCACCCGCGGCACGATCAGCGGATGCCCGTCGGACGCGACGATCCCGGATAACCCGCGCACCCTTGCCCGCGCCGACGCTTCCGACGGAAGCAGATTGGGATGCGGGTGCACGTCGTCGAGATATTCCATGATCGCCATCGACTGGAACAGCACGGCGCCGTCGTCGGTGACGAGCGCGGGCAGCAGCATTTGCGGATTGACCTTGCGATAGGCCGCATCGCGCTGCTCACCTTTCATCAGATCGACATTGATCACCTCGGGCGAGAGACCCTTGATGTTGAGTGCGATCCGCACGCGGAACGATGCAAGCGACCGCCAGAAGGAGAAGAATTGCATTTGACTTCACTCCTTTTCTTTCACCCTCCCCTGCAAGGGGAGGGTCGGACCGCGCAGCGGTCCGGGGAGAGGTCACGTGGTGGAGTAGACCCCCACCCGACACGCTACGCGTGTCGACCTCCCCCTTTCAGGGGGAGGTGAAGAAG
>CAZIKZ010000378.1:1182-4072 GCA_964539845.1 uncultured Hyphomicrobiales bacterium | reverse complement strand
GAGGATGCCGATCTCGGCATCCTCGGTGACGTTGTAGGGATCCCAGCCGCCAAGACCGCGCAGCGTGGCGGTGTGGAAATGATTTGAGGTGCCGCCAAGCGGCAGCGGCATGCGCCACGCTGCAAGGCCGGGCAGGAAGACGTCGAACAGCGCCGCATATTCCGCGGTGAACAGCCGGGTGATCCAGTTGTCCGCCGTGTTGTCGATCGTGAGCCGCGCCTGCACGCATGCAAGCCGGGAGTCGCCGGCCTCGAAGGCTGAGAGTGCGATGCGGAGCTGTTGCGGCTCCGGCTGATCCTCGGCGTCGAAAATCGCGACATAGCGGCCGCGCACAAAGGGGAGTGCCGCGTTCAGCGCTTTCGGCTTGGTGCGCGGACCCGCGGCCGGTGCAACGACGATCTCGAACGGCGCGCCGAGGTCCATCAGGTCGAGCGCAAGCCGCGTTTCCATGTCGTCGCATTCGACCACCAGCTTGATGTCGAGCCGCTCCTTTGGGTAGTCGAGATTTGCAAGCGCAGCGACGAGGTCCGGTGCCGACTGCGCCTCCTTGTAGATCGCAACGATGATTGAATAGATCGGCAACGTATCGTCGCCGAGCCGCGCTTGCGGATAATGCGGCGTGAAAGACAGCAGCATGGCGATGACGCGCAGCCCGCTCCAGCCGAGGAAGATCAGCGCGAGCGCGATGTCGACGGCAATCGTCACGCTCGATGGAACGGCGAGCAAACCGGCGGCGCAGGCCATCCCGACGGCGAGCCAGGTGAGTGGGGTGCGGCTGCGCGTGCTGCCCGCGGACAGGTCGGGCTGTTGCGCACGCAGGTCGAACGCGGCGCGGCAGGCGACCGCGACCTCCGCCTCGCGATGGATGAAGTCGCGGACATCGTCCATCGCAGCGACCCGGATGCGGGATTTCATCTCCGGGTGCCGCTGGAGTGTCCCGATCAGAAAGCGCGCGGACAGGTGCCAGGGAGCGACGACCCAGATGAGGTCTTCGTCTCCGTGGATCGGGATGATGCCGCTTGCGAGCCCGGCGAGCAGGTCATCGTCATTGACCGGGCAGGCGGAGCGCTGTGTGTGACGCAGGGTTTCGATTGCGAGCCCGTGATGACGCGCGAATGCGCGCGCGTAATCGCGGTCGGTCAGGGTGCCTTCCATGACCAGCACGCGGTCCGCGCCGGTGCCGGCCTCGGCCGCGCGAAGTTCGGCCGCCGCAATACGGGCCGGCGGCACCAGGTGGCGGACACAGTCGATCTCGGGACAGCGGGCGAGCCGGGCACGAATCCGTGCGTGATCTGAATCCGGTCTTGAACCCGGCCGCGGGCCGTAAGACATATCGCGCGCATGCCGGCCGGGCGGCTCGGCATGGATTACAGGCCCCCGCATGGCCGCCCCACGATCGCACAAATGCTACGCTAACAATGCCCTGCTATAGAAACGCGAAGTATTTCCATCGGACAACGGATGCGAGTATTGCCCAGCTTCCTAACGTATTACCACCAGAAAGTGTGGCGGGTGCCGGTTGCTATCGTCTGTCTGGCTGTGCTGTGGGCCGGCGTGGCCAAGCCCGCCGCCGCGCAGCCGCACCTGCCGCCGCCGCGCGAGATCGCGCCCGCCCCGTCGCCTTATCCCGGCTTCTGGGACCCGAAGCGGCGGCCGGAGCGGCCGGACCTGTCTCGCCTGACGCAAATCCGCTTCATGACAGAGACGGATTATCCGCCGTTCAATTACGCCAATCCGGATGGGCATCCGGTCGGCTTCAACGTCGATCTGGCGCGGCTGATCTGCGAAGAACTGAAGGTCACCTGCACGATCCAGATGCGCCGTTTCGACACGCTCGTGCCCGCGCTGAATGAAAATCGCGGCGAGGCGGTGATCGCGTCGATTGCGGTGAATGCCGCGACCCGCAAGGCGATGGATTTCACCGACTCCTATTACCGGGTACCGGCGCGGTTCGCATCTCTGAAGGCCGCTGCCACGCCGCTGCTGACGCCCGAGCAACTCGAAGGCAAGAAAATCGGCGTGGTCGGCGGCAGCGCACACGAGGCTTATCTCAAGGCGCTGTTCACCGAGGCGCAGCCCGTGGCCTATCTGAGCGCCGACGCGACCCGCGATGCGCTGCGGCGCGGGGAGGTCGATTTTGTCTTCGGTGACGGCATCGCGCTGTCGTTCTGGATCAATGGCACCGATTCCGGCGGATGCTGCGCGTTTGCCGGCGGTCCGTTTTTCGAAAGTCAGTATTTTGGCGAAGGCGTTGGCATCGCCGTCAAGAAAGGCAACGAAACGGTGCGCCAGGCGCTGAACTGGGCGCTGTTCCGGCTCTGGGAAAAAGGGCGCTTCACCGATCTCTGGCTGCGCTATTTCCCGGTCAGCCCGTTCTGAACGTAAACTGGAAACCCTATGTCCGTGACTGAAGCTGCAAGTCTGCGCGCGCTCGCCGAACAATCCGGCGCCTGGCCGTTCGAGGAGGCGCGCAAGATCGTCTCGCGCCTGAAGAAGAAGCCGAAGGATGAGGTGATCTTCTCGACAGGCTATGGCCCCTCGGGCCTCCCGCATATCGGCACCTTCGGCGAAGTGGCGCGCACCACCATGGTGCGTCATGCCTTCCGCGTGCTGACCGACGACACGGTGAAGACCCGGCTGCTTGCGTTCTCGGACGATATGGATGGTCTGCGCAAGGTGCCGGACAACGTCCCGAACAAGGACCTGCTCGGCAGGCATCTCGGCATGCCGCTGACCCGGGTGCCCGATCCGTTCGGCACGCACCCGAGCTTCGGCGAGCACAACAATGCGCGGCTGCGCGCGTTTCTCGACACCTTCGGGTTCGACTACGAATTCCTGTCGGCGACCGAGTGCTACACATCCGGCCGCTTCGACAAGGCGCTGCTGCAGA
>CAZIKZ010000378.1:0-1172 GCA_964539845.1 uncultured Hyphomicrobiales bacterium | reverse complement strand
GCTTCGCGAGGAGCGCGCACAGAGCTATTCGCCGTTCCTGCCGATTTCGCCGCGCACCGGCATCGTGCTGCAGGTGCCGGTCACGGCGCATGACGCCGCCGCCGGGACGATCACTTACGAAGATCCGGATACGAAGGAGAGCGTCACCACGCCGGTGACCGGAGGCCGTTGCAAGCTGCAATGGAAGCCGGACTGGGCGATGCGCTGGCTGGCGCTGGGCGTCGACTACGAAATGGCAGGCAAGGATCTGATCGATTCCGTGAAGCTATCGGGCCAGATCAATCGCGCCATTGGTGGCACGCCGCCGGAGGGCTTCAATTACGAATTGTTCCTCGACGACAAGGGCCAGAAGATTTCCAAGTCGAAGGGCAACGGCCTGACGATCGATGAATGGCTGCGCTACGCGTCTCCGGAATCGCTGTCGCTGTTCATGTATCGGGAACCGAAGGCGGCCAAGCGGCTCTACTTCGATGTGATCCCGCGCAATGTCGATGAATACGCGCAGTTTCTCGAAGGCTATCAGCGTCAGGACGGCAAGCAGCGGCTTGGAAATCCGGTGTGGCACATTCACTCGGGCAATCCGCCGCAACCCGATATGCCGCTCACATTCCAGCTGATGCTGACGCTGGTGTCGTCGTCGAACGCAGAAAATGCGGAGACGTTGTGGGGCTTCATTGGCCGCTACCGGCCGGGCGTCACGCCGCAGACGCATCCGAAGCTCGACGCCATGGTCGGTTACGCGATCAACTATTACCGGGACTTCGTGGCGCCGACGAAGCAGTTTCGGGAGCCCACCGCCGAGGAGCGCAAGGCACTCACCGATCTGCGCGATGCACTGTCCAATCTGGCGGCGGGTTCGACGCCTGAGCAAATTCAGGATGTCGTTTACGAAATCGGCCGGCGCGAGCCGTTCCTCGATCACAAGAAGGCGGCCAAGGACGGCAAGCCCGGCGTCTCGCTCGACTGGTTCAACATGCTCTATCAGGTGCTGCTCGGGCAGGAGAAAGGCCCGCGCTTCGGCTCGTTCGTGGCGGCGTACGGGTTGAAGAACACGGTCGACATGATCGACGGCGCACTGGCGCGGAGCGCGTAGCTCTGAGTGGGCGTTTTTTTCGGTCTCATCCTGAGAGCCTGACCGAAAAAGCAGTGAGTGATTTCAGTCGGCTGTGATT
>CAZIKZ010000377.1:0-4077 GCA_964539845.1 uncultured Hyphomicrobiales bacterium | reverse complement strand
CCGAGCGCCGTACCGCGAGACCTATGCTTTTTCAGTCCCAGATTTTCATCCTGATCTTTCTGCCGGCCGCGCTCGCTCTCTATTACGCGGTCGCGGCTTCGCCCGCCGCCCGGCAATGGGTGCTGATCGCTGCATCGCTCGTCTTCTACGGATGGTGGGACGCGCGCTTCGTGCCCCTTCTCATCGGTCAGGTCACGGTGACCTGGTTGCTTGCGCTTCTGCATGTGCGACTTGCCGCTCGCTGGCCGCTGGTGCTTGGCGTCGTCATCAATCTCGCATCGCTCGGGACCTTCAAGTATGTCGAGTTCCTGATCCTCAATTTCGAGACCGTGACCGGTCTCACACTCGCGCGCACCGGGATCGTACTGCCGATCGGGATCAGCTTCTTCTCTTTCCAGCTCATCTCCTATCTCGTGGACCGGATGCGCGGCGACGCGCCGATCTATCCGTATCGGCCGTTTGCGTTGTTCGTCATGGTATTCCCGCATCTGATCGCGGGTCCGATCGTGCGTCACAACGAACTGATTCCGCAATTCGCACTTGATCCCCGCCGCGATGGTCTTGCCCGGCGTTTTGGGATTGGCTTCATCATCTTCACGCTGGGCTTTGCCAAGAAGGTGTTGCTCGCAGACAAGCTCGGGCCCATCGCCGACACGCTGTTCCAGCGTGCCGGTCAGGCAACGCTGACATTCGCCGAAGGCTGGAATGCCGCGTTGGCATTCACCTTCCAGCTATTCCTGGATTTCTCTGCCTATACCGAAATGGCGATCGGCATCGCGTTGATGTTCGGCCTTATCCTCCCGGAGAATTTCCGGCGTCCCTATCTTGCGACCAGTCTGCGCGACTTCTGGCGGCGCTGGCATATTTCGCTATCCAACTTCCTGCGCGACTATCTCTACATCCCGCTCGGCGGCAGCCGATCGGGGCCGTCGCGCTTCGTCTTCGCCACTCTGGTCACGATGTTTCTGTGCGGTCTGTGGCATGGCGCGGGCTGGAATTTCGTGATCTGGGGGCTGTGGCACGGTATCGGACTTCTCGCCTGCCACGCGTGGCAGCGTCTAGGCCGCCCGATGCCTGCTGTGCTCGGCTGGGCCGTCACCATGCTGTTCGTGATCGTGGGCTGGGTGATGTTCCGCGCACTCGATTTCGACACGGCGCGCAACGTGCTGACTGCGATGGTGAGTCCTGCCGCGGGTGGCAACTTCGCCGGCGGCGGGCTGATCGTCGCGGCCGCGCTGGTGTCGGCTCTGGTCCCGTCCGCGCATGAAATCAGAGAGCGTCTGGAGGGCATGACACCGCAGCCTTGGTTTGCCGCCGCGGCCGCGAGCCTGTCGATTTATTGCATCCTCGAGGTCGGCCGGGGTGCACCGCTTAATTTCATCTATTTCCAGTTCTGATGGCGAAGGAAGCCTGGTTCGCATGCACGGGATAAAGCCGGGGGACGGTGAGGCGGCTCAGGAGGCGCGCGCATGGTGCCGCTTCAGCGCGACCTTTGCCGGCGTGTTCGGCGGCGGTCTCGCGCTCTTCTATCTCTTCATCGCGCTGGTCGATCCGTATCGCTCGGTGCCGTTCTCGCTGCCGATGGAGCGGCCGATCGTCAGCATCAGCCAGCGCTACATGTATCCGCAGATCGTGCGGAGCGGACGTTTCGACGGCGTCGTCGTCGGGAGTTCGACCGCGCGTCTGATCGATCCCGAAATCCTCAACCCGGGATTTGGCAGACGTTTCGCGAATCTTTCCATGGATTCGATGACGGCGTGGGAGCAGCAACAGCTTGTCTCGCTGTACTTGCGCGAGGTCGGCGCGCCGAAGGCGCTGATTGTCGGACTGGACAGCGTCTGGTGTGCACCGAATGCGGATCGGGTCCGGATCACGCCGGCCGGCTTTCCGGAATGGCTCTACGACAGCAGCCGCTGGAACGATCTTCTGTATATCCTGAATTCAGGAACGCTCGAAATCGCCGCGCGGCTAGCCGCCAGCAAGGTCGGCCTCTATCGCGAGCGCCTGCGGGCTGACGGCTTCGGCGTGTTCGTGCCGCCGGAGGACCAATACGATCTCAAGCGCGCGCAGGGGCACATCTGGCAAGGTGGCCGGCGCGATTTGACGCCACACGAGCCCGCGGTCGTGCTGTCCGAGGCGGAGCGGGCGGAGCTACGTTTTCCTGCGCTCGCCTATCTCGAGTCGATGCTGGCTGCGTTGCCGTCCGAGACCGAAGTGGTGCTGGCCTTCATGCCGGTGCATGTCGCAGCCCAGCCGATACCCGGGACACGCGCGGCCGCGATCGAGGCGGAGTGCAAGGCACGCATCACGGCTATCGGAAAGTCACGCAACGCCATTGTCGCGGATTGGCGCATTCCTTCCGCGATCACGTCGCAGGATACGAATTACTGGGACAACCTGCATTACCGGCTTCCGATCGCGCATCGCATTGCGGGCGATCTGGCCGGACCCGCGAGAGCCGGCCGGGAAACGGATGGCTCCTACCGTATTCTGACGAGCCCGCAGCGATAAGGCGGTTACAGCCGCTCGGCTGTACCGGCTTCCATCAGCTTCTCGGCTTCAGACACGGGTCGTGCCGCTTCCTGCAATTTCGGCAGGATGTCCTCGACCTGGTCGGCGACCAGGAGGCTGACCGACAAGCCGTTGCGGATGAAGGCGAGTGAGCGCATGTGATCCAGCAGCGCACAGAGCGGATCCCAGAAGCCGCCGATATTGGCGGCGAGGATCGGCTTCTTGTGACGGCCAAGCTGCGCCCAGGTGAGTTGTTCGACGACTTCCTCGAGGGTGCCGACGCCGCCAGGCAGGGCCACGAACGCGTCGGAGCGTTCGAACATGATGCGCTTGCGCTCATGCATGTCGCGCGTGACGATGAGCTCCTGCGCGTCCGAAAACGGCCTCTCCCGGTTCGACAGGAATTCCGGAATGATCCCGGTCACCCGGCCGCCGCGGGCCATCGTCGACGCCGCAACCGCCCCCATCAGGCCGACCGAGCCGCCGCCGTAAACGAGCCCGATCCCGTTGTCGGCCAGAATCGCACCGAAGGCGTGCGCGGCCTTGACGAAGCGCGGGTCGGTTCCGGGACCGGAGCCGCAATAGACGCAGATGTTACGGATTGTGCTCATTCATTCACTAAGGGTGGGGGCGGAGGTCTGTACTGGGGGGTATATCCCGGTTGATGTAGGCCGCCAATGCGCCTATTCCAAGGATGCTAACAATCGGGCCGCACTGACCTATATCTGCGGGCAAACCCGGTAAACAATCAGGCATTCCCCTTTCGCTGATGACCGACAAGACCGCCCCCACCGGCGAGGCCCAAAGGGTCACCGCGCAGCAGGGATTGCTCCAGACCCTGCTCGCACTGTGGCCCTATATCTGGCCGGGCGACCGGGCCGACCTGAAAATGCGGGTCGTCTGGGCGATGGTGCTGCTCGTCATCGCGAAGCTCGCCACCGTCGTCGTGCCTTTCACCTTCAAATGGGCAACCGATGCGCTGGCCGGGCATCCGAGTGGGCCGGTATTCGCTTCGTCCTGGATGACGTGGGTGGTCGCGGCCCCGATCGCGATGACCCTCGCGTATGGCGGCATGCGCGTGCTGATGGCCGTGCTGACGCAGGTGCGCGACGGGATATTCGCCAAGGTCGCGATGCATGCGGTGCGGCGGCTTGCGATCCTCACCTTTGAGCACATGCATCAATTGTCGTTGCGCTTCCATCTCGAGCGCAAGACCGGCGGTCTGACCCGCGTACTGGAGCGCGGGCGAAACGGGATCGAGACCATCGTGCGGATGGTGATCCTGCAACTGATGCCCACGATCCTCGAACTTGCGCTGATCGTCGGCATCCTGTTCTGGCAGTTCGACTGGCGCTACGTCGCCGTCATCATGGTGACCGTCACCGCCTATATGATCTACACGTATTATGCGACCGAATGGCGGATCTCCATTCGCAAGCGCATGAACGACAGCGACACCGAAGCCAACACCAAGGCGATCGACTCGCTTCTGAATTACGAGACCGTCAAATATTTCACGGCCGAGGCGCGCGAGTCGAAGCGCTACGACCGCTCGATGGAGCGCTA
>CAZIKZ010000376.1:0-4085 GCA_964539845.1 uncultured Hyphomicrobiales bacterium | reverse complement strand
GGCTAGCCTATGCTCCAAAACATTGATCGCTTTTTGAGTCAGACTCTCAGGATGAGGCCGAGAACGGCTCACGCCGGCGGCGGAAGCTGTTCGTCCCACATCCGCCGCCAGAGCCACGCAATTCCGGTCCGCAGATTGTGCTGCTCGCGGATATGCATCGGCGGCACAGCCGCGATCGTTGGATTTTGCCGCTGCCCGACTACGAAGTTGAAGCTGTAATAGGGCTCCTGACCCATGCGCAGGTCGGTGATGACGAGCTTGCCGTCGCGCTCGCTCATCTTGAACAGGCCGTGCGAAAACCAGACCACGCGTGCGACCGAGGGATAATCGCGCACCACATCATACAGTGCCTCGCCGCGCGGATGGCCCGCGAACATCATCCGTGGTTCGCGATCGAAGATCGAGCGGAAGCCTTCGAGATAACCATCGGGTGTCACGGCCACCACGCGCCACAGCACGGTGTTGAACGCGGTCGGCGTAACGAGAAGGCGCTCGACGCTGCGTCCGTCCGCACGCAACGAGGCTTCGGCAATTGTCTTCACCTGCACCTGCGCAAACACGCCCCAGCCGAGATACAGCGTACTCACGATCAGGCCGGCGAGATTCCAGCGCCAGCCGCGCTCGTTGCGCAGCATCAGCGCGGCCGCAATTCCGATCAGAAGCGGCAGCGTATAGAGCGGATCGATGATGAAGATGCTGCCGACCGCATAGGGAAAGTCGGTGAAGGGCCGCAGGATCTGCGTGCCATAGACGGTGAACCAGTCGAGGATCGGATGCGTCACCAGCGCAAGCCAGACCATCAGCCACCACCGCATGAACTGGTCACGCTCGCGCGCGGCGAATGCCGCGATCAAGGCCACCGCGGGAGAGACGACCGTCAGCCAGAACAATGAATGGCTGTTGGCCCGGTGCAGCGTCACATTGGAGATCGGATCGCCATGGTTATAGAAGGCGTCGAGATCCGGCAGCGTGGCGGTGAGGCCGCCGATCAGCGCGGCCTTCCACGGCTTCGTGCGACGGTGCATGACCGCGACGCCGATCGCGGCACCGAGTGCGAATTGCGAAAGCGAGTCCATGTTGATCGATCAGCACCGCTGAAACAGCTCGTAGCGGACGGGATTGTCCGGGCAGGCGGCGAACCCGCACACCGCGAGCGTGGACAGGATATTGGCAGCCGTCAGCCCAATCGCAAGGAGCACGGCGATGCGAGCGGTCGCCGCAGGCCGCAGCGTTTCCGCCTTCGTTCGTTCGAACTGGCAGTCCAGCAACAGCATCAGCGCGAGCAGAACGATCGCCGCAACGAACACGATGAAGGCCCAGGTGTAATAGTGATACCCGAAGATCGCGCTGCCGAAGCCCGGATCGCCCGGCAGAATGTGCAGCAGGATTTGCCGCATTGAGACCGCGGCGCCCGCAAGCGCCGCCAGCATCGATAGCGCATAGTGCGAGGGCTGCGGCCCGAAGCGCAGATTGAGGATCGGACCTATCGCGAGTGCACACATGAAGGCACGCTGCAGCAGACAAAGCGGGCAGGGCAATTCATCGCGCGCGAATTGCATCGCGAAGGCACCGATAAGCAGAGCGCTCAGTGCGTAGAGTGAGAGGGTGTTCAGGGTGAGGGAGAGCGATCGGGTGTTCATGTCAGAATGACAGCGGCAGCGGATCGGTCATGTGATGGACAAACAGAGCGACGCTGAGAACGAGCGCGACTGCAAAGCCCGCCACGGCTGCGTTGCGCGGGGCAAGCCACGCCGCCGCGAGTACGCAGGTCCACATCAGGAAGAGCAGCGTGAAAATCATGCGCGATCTTACGGCAATCGTGCCGACATTTGCACCGTTCAGGCATCAATCCGTTCGTCCCCCCGAAAGCGGGGACCCAGAGCCAAGACCACTGGATTCCGCTGGCGCGGGAATGAACGGAGTATGCTGTGTCTAATTAATCTTCACGTTCCCCGCCTTGATGACCGGCGACCAGCGGCTGATTTCGCCGTCGATCACCGCGCGGAATTCGGCGGGGCTGTTGCCGACCGGCTCCATATATTGAGTGGCGAGTTTGTCCCGCACCGCGCGTGCGCTGAGCGCCTCGGTGACGTCCCTGTGGATAGCCGAGACGAGAGCGGACGGCGTGCCGCCCGGCGCGATCAGGCCCATCCAGGTATCGGCCTCGACATCCACGCCGGATTCTTTCAGCGTCGGAATGTTGGATAGATAGGGCGAGCGGTTCGGCAACGAGACCGCCAGAATCTTCACCTTGCCGACATCGGCTTGCGGGGTCACCGCGATCGCAGGCAGCACCGCCATGTGAACGTCGCCGCGCATCAATGCGGTCATCGCTGCGGGCGAAGACGCATAGGGAATGTGGACCATCTGCGCGCCACTCTTCTGGGCGATTGCTTCCATCGTCAGATGCGAGAGCGAGCCGTTACCAATCGAACCGAAATTGTATTTGCCCGGCTCCTTCTTCAGGAGCGCGATCAGGTCGGCCACGGTCTTCACGCCGAGATCGGGATGCACCGTAAGCGCACTCGGCATGGTGACCAACTGCGTGACCGCGGTAAGATCCTTCTGCGGGTCGTAGGGCAGCTTCGAAAACAGCAGCGTGTTGATCGCGAGCGGTCCGCCGATCGAGACGCCGATAGTGGCTCCATCGGGCGCGGCCTTGGCGACTACGTCGGTTCCGGTGTTGCCTCCGGCGCCGGGCTTGTTCTCGATCACGAACGCGGAACCCGGATGCCGGACTTGCAACTGTTCGCCCAGAAGGCGCGCAACGATGTCGGGCGTCGAGCCCGGCCCAAACGGAACCACGATCCTGACTGTTTTGGCTGGCCAGTCCTGCGCCTGCGCGGGCGCGAAGGCCCCGGTCGCGACGGCAAAAGCGAGCGCTGCGATCCTGATCATTCCTCCCACCGTACCCCCCGGCCTGCTTTGTTCTCCGGCATGGGCTTGCCAGCGGCATCGCGCTTGCCTTAACTGGAACGACTCCAGAAACCCGCCAGTACCCCCATGGGTCTTAGCACGCTAGTTCTTGGACTGATCGTTTTTTTCGTGCCGCATGTCTTTGTGACGCGGCGCGAATCACGTGCCCGGCTGATCGCTCGTATAGGCGAGGGCCCCTACAAGATCGCGTTCTCGGTCGTGTCCGCGATCGGCATCGGCCTGATCGCCTATGGGTTTGCGCGCTATCGGGCGACCGAATGGGTGAACGTGTGGTACCCGCCGGTGTGGACCCGTCATCTTGCGCTGCAGTTGAACTGGATCGCGGCCGTGTGTGTGGCGGCCGCTTATATTCCCGGCAACATCAAGCGCGTTCTGAAGCACCCGATGCTGGTTGGCGTGAAGGTGTGGGCGCTCGCGCATCTGATCGCGAATGGCGATCTCGGCTCGATCATCCTGTTCGGGTCGATTCTCGCATGGGCGGTGTTCGACAGAATTTCGCTGAAACGTCGCGCCGATGCAGTCGCGCCCGTCGTGCAGGGTGGATGGCCGGGCGACATTGTCGCGCTGGTGGTTGGCACGGTTGCGTATATCGCGATTGTGTTCCTGATACATCCGATCATCATCGGCGTGCCGGTGATGCCGGGTTGAGCGCGCGAACTTTTGTCGCGCATGGCTGGGCCGATACCGGCGATGTAGATTCCGGGCGCGCGAGTCCATATAGCATCGCGACCTGTGAATCGGCCGAGAAATTGGATTATGACTGACGAACACTTCAAAGTGGCAGCGGTGCAAATGCTGTCGTTTGAGGGCGAACCGGAGCGCAATCTCGCGCGCATGCTTGCGCGCATCGACGAAGCTGCGGCAGCGGGCGCACGGCTCGTGGTGTTTCCGGAAGCGAGCAACAACGGATATTTCTTCGAGGATCGCGGTGACGCGCACCGTAAGGCGACGCCGATCCCGGGTCCGTTCACCGATACGCTCGGCGAGGCTGCGCGCAAGCATGGCCTCTTTGTTGTTGCGGGCCTGTTCGAGCAAGGCGAAGGCGACGATGTCTTCAACTGCGCCGTGCTGATCGGTCCTGACGGTCATGTCGCCGGCAAGTATCAGAAGAATTTCTTCATCAAGGCCGACAAGCGCTGGTTCGTGCC
>CAZIKZ010000375.1:0-4090 GCA_964539845.1 uncultured Hyphomicrobiales bacterium | reverse complement strand
CCATATTGACGGTGCGACCGGCGCCTGCATCGTACTGACCCAGTCCCTGTTCTTCGCGGTGGCATTTCTGTTCGCGCCGAAGGGCGGAATCCTGAGACAGTCACGGCCCGATGCTTTCAGCGCCGAGCCGTGATAAAATCAGCGCCGAGCGCGATCAGAACTCGTCCCAGTCCTCATCCTTTGCCACTGTCGCGGCAAGCTGCGTTTGCATCGCGCGCGCCGGGCCACGCGTGAGAGGCGCCTTGGCCTGCGGCTTGGCGGCCGCGCCAACCCGCGAGACCGGCTTTGCCGGCACCGGCTTCTTTATGGTCACCGCAGCCCTTTCAAACTCCACGGTCTTGAACACCGACACCTGTTCGTCGGTGGCCGACGCCAGCCGGTCCAGCGTCTGGACGTTCACGGCGTTTTCCTCGACGAGGGCGGAATTCTGCTGGGTCATTTCGTCCATCTGGACCAACGCTCTGTTGATCTGATCGATGCCCCCCGCCTGCTCGTCGCTCGCTCTGGAAATATCGGCGACGATCCCGGCCACTTCCTTGACCGACGACACGATCTCCTTCAGCGACGTCCCGGCGCGATTGACAAGCTGAACCCCTTCCTGAACCTGGCTCGACGAATTCATGATCAGGTCCTTGATGTCCTTCGCGGCCTGCGAGGAACTGCGCCAGATTGCGCACCTCGGAGGCGACCACCGCAAAGCCTCGGCCCGCTTCACCGGCGCGCGCCGCCTCGACAGCAGCATTCAGCGCAAGCAGATTGGTCTGGCGCGCGATCTCGTCGATGACCGAGATGATGTCGGAAATTTTGCGCGACTATTCCTCGATCCGCGCCATGGCCGACACGGCCTGAGAAACCACCTCACCGCCGCGGTCGGCTGTGTCACGCGTCGTTCCGATAACATCGTTGGCATGCCGCGCATTCTCGGCGTTTTTCTTCACCGTGATGGATATCTCTTCCATCGACGCAGAGGTCTGCTCGAGGCTCGCGACCTGCTCCCCGGTCCGTTGCGACAGGTCCATGGTGCTTGACGAGATTTCGGAGGATGCGCTCGACACGTCACGCGACGCGGTCTTGATCTCTGCGATCACGAGGCCAATCGAACCGACAAGTTCGTTGAAGCCCTCGCTGAGCAGGCGGTTGGCGCCAGCCTTTCCGTCGAGCGGGATGTACTGCGTCAGATCCTAAAGCGGGTGGTAAATTTTAGTTATGCCGCAGAAATGCAGACGTGGTGCGCGTTATCGCGGACTCAACTGGACGCGGGAGTTAGCCTGCTCGTGAGAGCGTCGAAGCCGTAAGCGTTCATACGGCCGAACGCCTTCATGCAGGGATGCGGCACGAAGCGCGTATGGCAGTCGATCACCGACGGCAATCCGGACTTGAGCGCGCGCGCGAGCGCCGGTGCCAAACCTGCGGGTTCGATCACGGTCTCGCCGAAACAGCCGAAGCCGCGGGCGATCGCGGCATAGTCGGTGCCGTCGAGACCGGTGCCAAATTCAAAATCAAATTGCGCACGCTGCCCGGCACGGATGATGCCCCAGGCCGCATTGTTGTGGATGATCGTGACCACCGGCAGCCGGTAGCGCCGCGCGGTGTCGAGTTCCTGGATGGTGAAGCCGAACGAGCCGTCGCCGGTGACGTTGATCACCGGCGAGGAGGGAGACTCGATCTGGAGCGAGATCGCATAAGGCAACCCGAACCCAAGTTGGCACATGCCTGGATCGTGAAATCGGGTGCGGGCGTGGAAGGCCGGAATGATGTCATTGCTCCAGAACGTCGTGTGGCCGCCGTCGAAGACGACCAGCGCGTCCTTCGGAAGCGCCTGCGCTATTGCGAGGCTCAATGCCGCAGGATGCATGGCGCCATCGCCGGCGGCGCGCCCGAATTGCTGTTCGTAGACCCGCCGTTCCTCGCGCAGTCGCGGCAGCCAGTCAGTCTCCACGGCAACATCGCCGTCGCGCAGCGCGTCCAGAATGTCCGCCAGCGCAAGTGAGGCATCGGCAACGATGGCAATATCATGCGGTGCGGGCGCCCCCAGCGCCGCGGGATCAATGTTGATATTGATGAAGCGTTGTCCGCGGCCGACCAGCGGACCCTGTTCGTCCCACATCCAGGATGAAAAGCGGCACCCCACCGCAATCGCAACATCAGCCTGCACGAGCGCCGCATGCAGCGCGTCACCGCCGATGATCCCGCCATGACCGACGAAATGCGGTGAGTCGGTCGCAACCACGCCCAGCGCCATTTGGGTGGCAATCACCGGGGCGTTCAGCCGCGATGCCAGTTGGCGGACCTGCGCCTCCGCTCCGCTCGTCACCACCCCTCCGCCGGCCACGATCAGCGGGCGACGCGCGGCGCGCAGCAGCTCAACGGCGTCGCGGACAAGATGCGCGGCAGGACGGGGCCCCGCGGTCGGCCGATATTGCGCCGGGGTAAGATCGAACGCGTCATCCGCGAAGTCGCACGTCGCAGACAGCACATCCTGCGGAATGTCGAGATGCACCGGACCCGGCCGGCCGCTCAGCGCTTCGCGAAACGCACGGCGCACCAGATCCGGAATCCGCCGCGGGTCATGCACCACCGCGTTCCATTTCGTGATGGGCTTGAACAGATGAACCGCATCGAGATCCATGAACATGCCGGCATGCGGATAGGCCGCTGCGCGATGCTGATTGGTGGTGATCAGCAGCACGGCAAGATTGTTACTGAACGCGGTGCCGGCCCCAGCCGCGAGATTGAGGCTGCCGGGCCCCATCTCGCCCATCGCCAGCGCCATCCGTCCGCTTCCGGCAAAGGTCGCGGCCGCCATCATCGCCGCAGCCGACTCATGACGCGTGCCGACGAAGCGGATACGCTGGCCGCCCTCGATCGCATGCAGCAGCGGCGCAAGCTTGCCGCCGACCACACCGAATACGGTCGTGATGCCCTCGTTTGCGATAAGGCGTTCAAGCGCCTGCGCGCCGGTCAATTTCATTGATCAATCATTCCATAGCGGAGAAGCCGGTCGCTTTCACGATCGGGGCCCAGCGATCGAGATCCTGCTTCAGCAGCGCGGCAAAGGCGTCCGGGGTCAGATATCTCGGTTGCAACGCGCTCTTGCCAAGACTTTCGACCAGATCCGGCGCCTGCAATCCTTCGCGTAAGATGCCGTTCAGCGATTGCACGACCGGGGCCGGCGTCTTCGCAGGAAGGAACCAGCCAAGCCATTCCTGCAAGGCAATGTCTGGAAAGCCCTGCTCGACCATCGTGGGGATTTGCGGCGCGAACGGCGAGCGCTCTGCACTGCAGACTGCAAGCGAGCGCAGCTTGCCGCTCTGGATATGCGGCAGCACCTCCCCGAGCACATTGAAACTGACCGGAATCACCCCGGCCAGCATGTCGGCGAGAAGCGGCGCACCGCCGCGATAGGGCACCGCCCTGAATTCGAAATCGGCTGCGCGCTGCAGCATCATCCCGGCGAAATGCAGCGACGAGCCGGCGGCGGGAATGCCGTAGGTCGAGAGTTTCGGATTGGCGCGCGCCCAGGTCACGAACTCGGCGACGGTGCGGATGTCCGCCGGCAGCGCCGAACTCGCGGTGAAGGAATAGATGTAGGTCGCTGTGGTCGAAACCGGCGCGAAATCGGTGAGCGGATCGTAGGCCAGATTTTTGTAGATATGCGGGTAGAGCGTCATGATCGATGCCGGTATCTGCAGGATCGTCAATCCGTCCGGAGTGGCGCGCTTTACGTATTCGACGGCGAGGCGGCCCCCTGCCCCGATCCGGTTGTCGACCAATACATTGGACGCGTAGCGGCCGCGCATCTTCTCGGCCATCGGGCGGGCGACCAGATCGCCGATCCCGCCTGCGGGAAATCCCGAAATGATGAAGGCGTTGCCCGCGATCTGCGCCGCAAGGCGGCCGAAGGGAACGGAACTTGCGGCCGCAGCCGCGCTCATGGCGATCAGACGACGCCGGTCGATCATGGATGTCCTCCGCGCGTTTCTCCCGCCTTGAGGCGGATTGGGGTTGGCGCCGCAGCGCACCCGATCGCATCAGCCTAGTGTGGTGGATCGGAAGTCCGCTTCATTGTTGCCGCAACCTCGTCAAGCGG
>CAZIKZ010000374.1:0-4091 GCA_964539845.1 uncultured Hyphomicrobiales bacterium | reverse complement strand
TGATCCGGTCGCAGATCCTGGTCCGGGTCGGCGCGCGGCTTGATACCAAGGTGGCGCCGCTCGCCCATCGTGTGGCGATCGACATGCCGCGTTACGGCTTTTCCTCTTCGGAGGCGCTCGACCGTGGACGCGATGTCGACACGGTGCGGAACTTTCTGGGCAGCCAGGGGCCGATGGCCCTGTTCGATCTGCCATGGATGCCGATCTTCCTAGTCTTCGTTTATATCCTGCATCCGCTGCTGGGCGCGCTGACATTGGGAGGCGCCTTGATTCTGACAATCATCACGATCGTAAGCGAAATCCGGACCAAATCGCTGGCGCAGACGGCCCGGAGGGCGGCGATGACCCGCAATACGGTCGCCGATTCCAATGCGCGCAATGCCGAAGTGATCAAGGCGATGGGCTTCGCCGATCGTGCGGTCGAGCGGTTCAACGTCGCAAACCGCGACCACCTGGACCTGCAGACCCGGACCAACGACATCACCGGGACCTTCGCGGCCATATCGCGCGTGCTGCGCATGCTGCTGCAATCGGCCGTGCTCGGCCTTGGCGCCTATCTGACGATCAAGGGCGAACTCTCCGCCGGTGCGATCATTGCGGCATCGGTCGCAAGCGCGCGTGCACTGGCTCCGGTCGACCTCGCCATCGGCAACTGGAAGAACTTCGTGGCAGCGCGTCTCGCATATCAGCGATTGCGCGATACGGTGGTGGCGCTTGCGTCGGCGGACGAGCCTTTGAAGCTGCCGGCTCCGACGCGGCTGTTCGCCATCGACAAGATTACCGTTGCCGTGCCCGGCTCCGGGCGGGTGATCCTGAGCGACGTGGGCTTCGAGCTGAAAGCCGGACAGGCGCTGGGAGTGATCGGCCCGAGCGGCGGCGGCAAGACCACGCTGGTCCGTGCGATCTCGGGGGTCTGGCCGGTTGTTCGCGGCAGCATCCGGCTCGATAACGCGGAACTGACGCAATGGCCCGAGGACTTGCTCGGCCGGCATATCGGCTATCTGCCTCAGGATGTGAGCCTGATGGACGCCACCGTCGAAGCCAATATCTCGCGCTTCGAGGAGAGGCCAGATCCGCGTAAGGTGATCGACGCGGCAACCGCCGCGGGCGTGCACGAGATGATCGTCAAGCTGCCGGACGGTTACAGCACACAGCTCGGGGCGAATGGCACTGCGCTCTCCGCCGGTCAGCGCCAGCGGATCGGACTTGCGCGCGCTCTCTACGGAGACCCGTTCCTGGTCATCATGGACGAGCCGAACTCGAACCTCGATGGCGAAGGCGAGGCGGCATTGACCAATGCAATCAAGAGCGTGTCGGCGCGCGGAGGCATTGCGATCGTTGTGGCGCATCGTCCGAGCGCGCTTGTCGCCGTGGACTATCTGGCCGTCATTCAGAACGGCCGCCTGGTGTCTTTTGGACCGAAGCAAGAGATCATGCGGCCGGTCTCGCAAGCGGCCGGTGACTCCAGCCGACGGGTGCCCGCATGATAGAGGTTCAAGCATTCCGGGACGCCGAACAGCCAAAGCCGCAAGGCATCCCCGAGGAATATGTCAGCGACCGCAAAGACGAGGACACCAAGCCTGCGCGCGGCCCGATGCTGTTTCTCGTGGTTTTGCTTGGCGTCATCACCTACCTGCAATCGTTTTTGACCCCGGCATCTGCGCAGCCGCAGGCCGAGCCGGACAAGTCCGGACAGGACGAAGCCGAAGAAGCAGCGACACCGCTCGACATCGAGCGCGCCGCAAAGGCGGCTGAAGGCGAAGAGGTTGCGGATGCGGAGAACGCCAAGAAGAAAACCGAGGACGAGAGCGAGGACGAGGATGAGAACGTCGACAACATCCTGATCTTCACGTCGTCCTTCATCCCCGAATTTCTCGCCAACGAGGCGCCGGCGCTTGAATTCAGCAGCGCAGGCCGGATCGCGCCCGCGTCAAGTCTGCGATCGCTTGGCACAAGCCAGGCTTTCAACGACAATGCCCAGGGCTTCAACGACAATGGCCTCAGGTCTGCCGCCCTCGGACAAGGCAATGGTGGGGGGGGCATTGGCGGTGATGATGATGACGGCGGTGGCATTGGCGTCCCTCCCACCAATCCACCTGGTCACCCGGGTGACAACAATCCGCCTCCGGCCAACCGCGCGCCGCGCCTGAACGGTGTCGTGCGGCTGCATGATATGGTCGGCTTCCACGCGTATTTCATTGCCTATGGCGCGCTTCTGGCCGGGGCCGATGACCCCGACGGCGACCCGCTGGCGATTCTGCAACTGACCGCTTCGCGCGGCACCCTGACCCCAGTCCAGGGCGGATGGCTGTATGAGGGCGCGCCCGGGATTTTAGGCGATGTGGAGTTCGCGTATCGCATTTCCGACGGCAAGATCGCGGTTTCGCAGATCGCCTATCTGACCGTCTTGCCGGTGCCGCCCGTCATCGGCGGCCAGGGCGACGACAACCTGGTCGGAACGCCGGGTGACGATGAAATCTATGGCGGCGACGGAAACGACAACATCATAGCCCTCGCAGGCAATGACGTGATCTCGGGCGGGTCCGGCGACGACCACATCATCGCCGGTGACGGTGACGATGTCATTTATGCAGGATGCGGAGACGACATCGTATTCGCAGGCGCGGGCCACGACATCGTGTTCGGTGGATGCGGCAATGACCGCCTCTTCGGCGAGGGCGGCAACGACATCCTCTATGGTGAGGATGGGGATGATCTTCTGGTTGGCGGTGACGGCGACGACACGCTGATCGGTGGCAATGGCCACGACGAGCTTTACGGCGATGCCGGCGACGATGTTCTGCGCGGCGATGATGGTGACGACACCCTGAACGGCGGCGATGGCAACGACCGCCTTTTCGGCGGTTTCGGAGCGGACAACCTTGACGGCGGCGCGGGAGATGATTTCCTCGACGGCGGAGACGGAGCGGATATCGTCTCGGGCGGCGCGGGAAACGACTATGTGCTCGCCGCGCTCGATGCGGCACCCGATCAGTATAGCGGCGGGCCCGACAACGATACCATCGACTATTCGCTTGCCACTATGGGTCTTGTGATCGATCTGGAAGCCGGGACCGTGCAAAGCGCAGAGGTCGGGTTCGATACGATCGACAGCTTCGAGACCTTCGTTGCCGGCGGCGGCGACGACACCTTCCGGATGGGCGATGATTATGTCGAGGTCGCAGGTGGCGGCGGGCAGAATTCCTACAATTTCAATCTGCCCAATGGGGGGCGCAAATCCGACGAGGTGGTCGCGCGCATCACCGACTTCAAGGTCGGTGACAAGCTCTTCGTCGCCGATTTCGAGATCAAGTATCGCGACGGCGACGACTTCTTCGACGAACTCGAGGACGCCTTCGAGAAAGTCTACAAATCACAAAACAACGACAACCTGAAGGTCAAGTTCAAGTTCGACAAGATGAACGAGAATGACATCACGGTCGTCGAAGTCCATGACATCAACGGCGACGGGATCGAGGATACATATTCGATTGTGCTCGACGGACACCATTCGTTCGGTGTCACCGTCTCGATCGTTTCAGGGTAACACGTCATGACCGAAAACTCGCAAGACTGCAGCTTCAGGTTCGCCTCGCGTATCGTCTCCGGGCTGCTGCTGATCGTTCTGCTCGTGATCGGATGCGGAACCTGGGCTGTCTGGGCCAAGCTTGAGGGTGCCGTCATCGCCCCCGGCTCGCTCAAGGTCGACCAGAATCTCAAGGAGATCCAGCATCGCGATGGCGGCATCGTAAAAGCCATCACGATCCGACAGGGTGACTTCGTTAAGGAGGGGCAAATCCTGATCGCGCTAGACGACCTTCAGATCAAGGCCGAACTCCTGATCGTCCATTCCCAACTCCTGGAAATGCTTGGGCGTCGCGCGCGTCTGGTCGCAGAACGCGACGACCTGTCCGAAATCCATTTTCATGAGGATATGAACGAACAGACCACGCTGGCCAAGGAGATCCGCAAGGGGGAGACACATCTGTTCCACGGGAACAAAGTCAACCGGGACAGCCGCAAGGATCAGCTGACCCTCAGCATCAATCAGACCGGCGAAGAAATCCGTGGCATGCAAGCGCGATTGGCGG
>CAZIKZ010000373.1:0-4117 GCA_964539845.1 uncultured Hyphomicrobiales bacterium | reverse complement strand
CTGAAAGTGGTGATCGAGAATTATCCGGACGGTGAGAGCGAGGAACTCGACGCCATCAACCATCCGGATGACGCGAGCGCCGGAACACGCAAGATCCGCTTTGGCCGCGAGATCTACATCGAGCAGGATGACTTCATGGAGAACCCGCCGAAGAAGTTCTTCCGGTTGTCTGTCGGTTCCGAAGTGCGGTTGCGCTACGCCTATTTCCTCACGTGCCGCGAGGTGAAAAAGAACGCGGCCGGAGAGATCGTGGAATTGCGCTGTACATACGACCCGGCCACCAGGGGCGGCAATTCCCCGGACGGGCGCAAGGTGAAGGCGACAATCCACTGGGTCTCGGCGCAGGATGCGGTCTCGGCCGAAGTGCGGATCTACAATCCGCTCTTCACGAGGCCGGACCCGGACGCGGGCAACTTCACGTCCGAGATCAATCCGAACTCGCTCGAGGTTCTGCCGGACGCGAAACTCGAGCCGGCCATCATCGCGGATAATTCCGGCGATCCGGCCCAGTTCGAGCGGCAGGGCTATTTCGTGCGGGACCGCGACTCCATACCCGGCCGCCCCGTTTTCAGCCGGACCATCGGTTTGCGCGACACCTGGGCGAAGGTATCGGCGGGCGCCTGATCCGATTGATTTAGCTTCCCGCTCCGGTTGTAATGCCGTGGCGGGGGCTCATGGCAGGCGAAGGTGACCCGAAAGGCGGTGCGCGCGCTCGAGCGCGAACCTGGCCGGTCGGCGGGCGTGCACACGGCGCGTCGCCGGGCTGGTTCGGCGCGCTTTCTCCCATTGCGCAGAGCGCTGGCGCACGGATCGGCACCTGGATTGCTCGCGACACCGCGCCGGGTCGTCTTGTCCCGTGGCTGCCTATCGCATTCGGGCTGGGCGTCGTCCTCTATTTTGCGGCCGACCGGGAGCCGTTTCTGTGGGCCGGTCTCGCGATGACGGTCGCCGCGATTGCGCTATGCGTGGCGGCGCGCGCGCGGCCGCTTGCCTTTCCGGTGGTGATCGCGGCCGCGGCGGTCGCGTTCGGCTTCACGCTCGCGACCTGGAAGACAGCGCGCATCGCGCACCCGGTGCTTGCTGCGCCGGCCTTCAACGTCACGCTCTCCGGCTTCGTCGAAACGCGCGAGGAGCGTGAGCGAAGCGATCGCATCGTGATCCGCGTGCATACGATGAGTGGCGCGCGGCCCGACATCAAGCTCGAGCGGGTGCGAGTCTCGTTGCGCAAGGGGATGGCGCCGCCGGTTGCGTCATTCGTGGAATTGCGCGCCCGGCTCAATCCGCCGCTTTCGCCGTTGCGACCCGGCGGCTACGATTTCGCGCGTGACCATTATTTCCAGCGCCTCGGCGCGACCGGCTTCGTGCTTGGCGCGGTCAAACAGGTTACGCCGCCTGAGCCCGCAGATGTGTGGCTTCGAGCGAAGGCCGCGATCGGATCGCTGCGCGACGCGATCGACGCGCGTATCAAGGCCGCATTGCCTGGAGACAAGGGCGCCATCGCGTCGGCGCTGATCACTGGCAAGCGGGATGCGATCTCATCCCCGGTGAACGAGGCGATGTATGTCTCGAGCCTCGCGCATGTCCTGTCGATCTCCGGTTATCACATGGCCGTCGTGGCGGGGGTCATGTTCTTCACGATACGCGCCGGCCTTGCGTTATTCCCGGCTGTTGCCACGCGCTATCCAATTAAGAAGTGGGCCGCGCTTGCGGCGCTTTTCATGGCGTCGTTCTATCTCGTGCTGTCCGGTGCGGAGGTGGCGACCCAGCGCGCCTTCATCATGACGGCGATCGTGCTGATAGGCGTGATGTTCGACCGGCCGGCGCTGACGCTCCGCACGATTTGCGTCGCGGCGCTCGTCCTGCTCGCCATGTCTCCGGAGGCGATCGTCCATCCGAGCTTCCAGATGTCGTTTGCCGCGACGCTTGCGCTGATCGCCATTTACGAACGCGGGCTGCCGTGGCTCTCCGCCGAGCCGAAAACGACGCTCGCAGCGCGTATTGCGCTGTGGGGCGGGCGTGAGATTACGGCGCTGGTGCTTGCTTCGCTGGTCGCGGGATTCGCGACCACATTGTTCGCGGCGTATCATTTTCACCGGCTCGCGCCTTATGGCGTGGTGGCCAATCTCCTCGCCATGCCCGCAGTGTCGATCTGGGTCATGCCGGCCGGATTACTCGCGCTTTTTCTACTGCCGTTCGGCTTCGATCGGCCGTTGTGGTGGCTCATGGGCGAGGGGATCGACTGGATGATACTGGTTGCGACCTGGGTCGCGAGCTTGCCCGGTGCGGTCGGTCGCATCCACGCATTCGGTGTCGCTCCCTTGCTCATAGGGACCGCGGGGCTCGTACTGATGTGCCTCCTGCGATCGCCGCTGCGCTGGACGGGCGCGGTGTTGGCAATTGTATGCGTGGCCGCTGCCTGGACGACGCCGCGTCCGGACATTCTGGTCTCTGGCGATGCCGGAATGGTCGCCGTAAGGGATGCCCACGGCATGCTGCGGGTGATGGCGAGCCGCCGTGACGGGTTCGCGCTACGTGAATGGCTGGCGGCAGATGGCGATGTGCGCACCGATAAGGATGAATCGCTCAATCAGGGCATTCGCTGCGATCCGACCGGATGCGTTGCGCGAACTGGAGACGGCCGTGCGGTCGCGCTGTCGCTCACGGCGGATGCGCTGATCGAGGATTGCGAGGTTGCCGCTTTCGTGGTGACCGCGCGCAACGGGCCACCGGCCTGCGCCGCAATCATGCTCGATCGTAACGCCGCACGCGCGCGGGGTGCTGTGTCCGTCAGATCGAACGGAAATTCGTTCCAGATGGAGGCCGCGCGGCCAGAGACCTATGACCGGCCATGGGCCCGCAGACCGGTCCAGACGGCGACAACACCGGCACGTCCATTGCCGCCGCGCGATGCGACCCCGCGTCCTGCAGATCTTGAGGCTGACGATGGCCCGTCAGTAGCGCCGGAATAGCCCAACCAGTTTGCCCTGGATGCGCACGCGTGTCGGCGGCAGGATCCGGACTTCATATGACGTGTTAGCCGGTTCAAGTGCGATGGAAGCTCCGCGCCGGCGAAAGCGCTTTAGCGTCGCTTCTTCATCGTCGATGAGAGCAACAACGATATCGCCGGTGTCGGCGGCTTCGGATTTGCGGATCAGTACGGTATCGCCTTCCAGAATGCCGGCGTCGATCATGGAATCGCCGCGGACTTCCAGCGCGAAATGATCGCCCGACGAGAGCATGTCCGGCGGGACGTTGATGGTGTGGCTCTTGGTCTGAATCGCCTCGATCGGCGTGCCGGCCGCGATACGGCCCATCACCGGGATCGCAACGGGACGGCCACCCTCATCTTCCGACGCGGTGCGTACGCGGCCGAGATTGCCTTCGATCACGCTTGGGGTGAAGCCGCGGCGCGGAGCGTTCTGATTGACCGAATCGGGCAGCTTGATCACTTCGATGGCGCGCGCCCGGTTGGGCAAGCGGCGGATGAACCCGCGCTCTTCCAGCGCCGTGATGAGGCGGTGAATACCGGACTTTGATCGCAGATCGAGCGCGTCCTTCATCTCGTCGAAGGACGGCGGGACACCAGCTTCCTTCAGCCGTTCGTTGATGAAGCGCAGAAGCTCGAACTGCTTGCGGGTCAGCATTCAGGTGTCTCCCCCGGGCATCCGGGTCATTGGAATAAACCCCAAGGATGCGAAACAAATCATGAACGGACACTATATGTTCGATATGTGTTCCGCAACCCCTTAATTTGAAGTGAAGAATTCGGGAGGCCGCTAAAGGGGAAGCTTTAGGATAACGCAGGGTGACCCGGCGGCTGCCTTTGCCGCATGGGGCTCCCGCAGCACGAGGCAATCTGCCTCGGCGAGGACTCGCGTCATCGACGAATCCTGCGTCGGGAACGGCGTCGCAACCAATGCCCCCCGCGACGAGAGGGACAAGCGAGCGCGCAGGTAATCGGCGCGCTCGTCGTTTTCCGAAAGGTCGGAACCGAGCAGCGCGTGCTCGGGAGCGGGCACAGTGTCGGCGCGACCGGACAGCGTGCGCAGGAGCGGCACGAGGAACAGAAACGCGCACACAAAGGCTGAGACCGGATTTCCGGGAAGCCCGAGCACAT
>CAZIKZ010000372.1:0-4121 GCA_964539845.1 uncultured Hyphomicrobiales bacterium | reverse complement strand
GGATTCTCGTCCGCGAGACGGGCCGCCATATAGCCGGCATTGAAGCTGTCACCGGCCGCTGTCGTGTCGACCGGCACCACCACATCCGGCACCGGCACGAATTCCTTGTGGCCCCCGGCTGCGACCAGCGCAGAGTTCGGACCATTCTTGATGGCGATTTCGTCAATGCCGAAAGCCTGCAGCCGTTCGATGGTGGCGTCGGGCGAGGGGTCGCCCCAGAGCAAGGCCTCGTCGTCATAAGTCGGCAATGCGATGTCGACCCGCTTCAGCGCTTCCATGAAGACGGTGCGGGTCCGCTGGACGTCGCCCTTCCAGGCGCGCGGGCGGTAATTGCCGTCAAACACCACCTTGGCGCCGGCCTTGCGCGCGAGTTCGAGCAGCGCGAGGAAGCGTCCAAGTCCCTGATTGGAATAGATCGATAGCGTGATGCCCGAGAAATACACGATACGCGCGCCGACAATGTCTTCCGCCACGCGGGACCAGTCCGGCAACTCGAACAGCTCACGCGCCGGCGCGTTCTCGCGCCAGTAGTGGAAGCTGCGCTCGCCTTTCGTATCGGTCTCGATGAGATAGAGGCCGGGCAGGCGGCCCGGGACCCGCGTGATCAGGTCGGTGGCGATCCCTTCGGCGGCGGCAAGCGACACGATGCGGTCGGAATAGATGTCGTCGCCCAGCGCAGTCGCATAGGCGACGGGCAGGCCGCGGCGGGCGAGATAGACCGCAGTATTGAAGGTATCGCCCCCGCAGGACTGGCTGAACCGCCCGTCCTGACCGCGCGCCATTTCGATCATGACTTCGCCGATCGAGACAATGCGCTTGGTCCGGTCGTTCATGGGCTGGTTCACGATCTCTGGGTTGAGGGCACCATGGCCCGGACGGACGCGATTTGGCAATCAAACCGGGCGGGAACTGTTCCAGATCCGGTCCTTATTCGCCCAGCCACGGCGGCCCGCCCGCTGGATGCGACGTGCAGCCCTTGGCTTCTGGAAATGTTATACTATAACAGTCCGGAGAAGCCGGCCAGATCGTTTGACCCCGGCCAGAACCGCCATGACCGAGCACCATCACCACCATCATCCACATGGGCACGCGCATCCGCCGGCCAGCATCGGGCCGTCGATCCTGCGGCTGTCGGTGGTGCAGCGGCTGGCCTTCGCCGCGCTTATGACGGCGCTCGTCTGGGCCGCCGTGATCTGGGCAATGCGCTGATGACCGTGCACGTGCCCACGCCGCAATTGCAGTTCAGCAACCTGACGCTTGGTTACGACCGGCACCCGGCGGTGCATCATCTCAGCGGCGACGTTCCGCCGGGGACGCTCCTGGCCGTGGTCGGACCCAACGGCGCCGGCAAGTCGACGCTGTTCAAGGGGATCGTCGGCGCGCTGAAGCCATTGTCCGGCCGCGTTGATCTCAACGGGCTTTCGGCGCAGGACGTCGCCTATCTGCCGCAGGCGGCGGAGATCGACCGGACATTCCCGATCAGCGTTTACGACCTCGTCGCGATGGGACTCTGGCGCAAGAGCGGCATATGGGGCGGCTTCTCGAAGGCCGACCATACGAAGATTCAGACGGCGATCGCGGCCGTTGGTCTGACCGGCTTCGAACGGCGCGCCATCGGAACACTGTCGGGCGGGCAGATGCAGCGCATGCTGTTCGCGCGGCTTCTGCTGCAGGACGCCAGGCTTGTTGTGCTCGACGAACCGTTCAACGCGATCGATGCCAAGACGTCCGCCGATCTCGTCGCTCTTGTGCAGAGCTGGCACAAGGAAGGCCGCACCATTCTTGCGGCTTTGCACGACATGGACCTCGTGCGCACAACGTTTCCACAGACATTGTTGCTCGCGCGCGAGAAGGTCGCCTGGGGCGACACCGCGTCCGTGCTGACCGCCGACAACATGCAAAAGGCGCGGCACATGTGCGAAGCCTTCGATGAAGAGGCTGCGGCATGCGCGGCGTGACGCAGCCTGTCGTCCCCGCGAAAGCTTCTGGGAGCTGGTCGCCCCCGCGAAAGCGGGGGCCCATATTCCGGTGCGGTGGTTATCGGTCCCCGCCTTCGCGGGGACGACGATAAACAAATGCTCTACGACACGCTCATCGCCCCCTTCGCCGAATTCGACTTCATGCGCCGTGCGCTGGTCGGGGTGATGGTGCTCGCGCTTGGAGCAGCGCCGATCGGCGTATTTCTGATGCTGCGGCGGATGTCGCTTGTCGGTGATGCGATGGCCCATGCAGTTTTGCCCGGCGCCGCCATCGGCTTCCTGGTTTCCGGACTCAATATCTTCGCGATGACCCTCGGCGGATTGATCGCGGGCTTCGCGGTCGCGCTGCTGGCAGGGCTGGTTGCGCGGTCGACCGAATTGAAAGAGGACGCCTCACTTGCGGTGTTCTTCCTGATTTCGCTCGCGGTCGGCGTGACCATCATCTCGGTGCGCGGCACCAATATCGATCTGCTGCACTTTCTGTTCGGCTCGGTGCTGGCGCTCGACGACCCGACGCTGACGCTGATCGCGATCAACGCCACCGTCACGCTGATCGGGCTTGCGATCATCTACCGGCCACTGGTGCTGGAATGCGTCGATCCGCTTTATCTGCGATCGGTCAGCAAGTCCGGGGGTGCCGCTCACCTGATCTTTCTCGCCCTGCTGGTGATCAATCTCGTGTCGGGCTTTCATGCGCTCGGCACACTGCTCGCGGTGGGCATCATGATGGTGCCGGCTGCGATCGGACGATTCTGGGCGCGGGACGTGACGGCGATGATAGTGGTCGCGGTGCTGGCCGGGATGCTGTCCGGATATGCAGGGCTGCTGCTGTCGTTCCACACCGCGGCGCCCGCGGGGCCTGCCGTGATTCTGGTTGCCGGCATCCTGTACGCGATCTCGCTGCTGTTCGGCAGCGTCGGTGGATTGCTTCGGCAGTTCTTTCCCGGACGGCACCTCGAAGCCTGACGTCATGGAGACCATCATGCTGACGAGACGGATCCTGATTGCCGCGATCTTTGCGGCGTTTGCATCAACGGCGCAGGCGCAAGAGCAACACGCCAGGCTGCCCGTGGTCGCGACCTTCTCGATCCTTGGCGACATCGTGTCGAATGTCGGCGGCGATCGCATCGGGGTAAAGACCCTCGTCGGACCGAACGGCGACGCCCATGTCTATTCGCCGTCGCCTGCGGATGCGAAGACGCTTGCCGACGCAAAGGTCGTCGTGACAAATGGGTTGGGCTTCGAGGGATGGCTCGCGCGGCTGATCAAGTCGTCCAATACGAAGGCGCCGAACATTATCGCAAGCAGGGGCATCAAGCCGCGCGCGCTGGCGGGTGCCCATTCACACGCTGGCCACAGCCACGGACATTCCAACGGCGATCCGCATGCCTGGCAGTCCGTGGCCAATGTGAAGATTTACGTTGCCAACATCCGGGACGGCCTGATCAAGGCCGATCCGGCGGGCAAGGCCGCTTACGAGGCAAATGCCGCGACGTATCTCGCCAAGCTCGACGCGCTCGAGGGGCAGATCAAGGACATCGTTTCCAAAATTCCGCCCGAGCGGAGAAAGATCATTACCACCCACGACGCCTTCGGCTATTTCAAGGATGCCTATGGTGTGGAGTTCATCGCGCCGCAGGGTGTCTCGACTGATTCGGAGGCTTCCGCGCGGGACGTGGCGCGTATCATCACGCAGATCAGGAAACAGAAAATTCCGGCGGTGTTTATCGAAAATATCAGCGATGCGCGGCTCCTGACGCGGATCGCCGACGAAACCGGGGCCAAGGTGGGCGGAACGCTCTATTCCGACGCCCTGACCGACGAAAAAGGCGCGGCACCCACTTACATCGACCTCATCCGGCACAATATAAGGACGCTCAGCGCGGCGCTTCAGTCCTAGCCGCCGCGCTCCGCCCGGTCCGGGCGGCCCGAAAATCGGCTGGAGCGTTCATGTCCGACAAGACCCCCGTCACGGTGCTGACCGGCTATCTCGGCGCCGGCAAGACCACGCTGCTCAATCGCATCCTCTCGGAACCGCACGGCAAGAAATACGCCGTGATCGTCAACGAGTTCGGCGAGATCGGTATCGACAATGATCTGATCGTCAACGCCGACGAAGAAGTTTTCGAGATGAATAACGGC
>CAZIKZ010000371.1:2217-4124 GCA_964539845.1 uncultured Hyphomicrobiales bacterium | reverse complement strand
GCCGCGATGAAGCGCCGGCGCGGCATGGACGACGAACGGTTGCTCTGCTCAGGTCCAGGCCGCCTGTGCGAGGCACTCGGCATCACCGGCGTCCATAACGGACTACCGCTCGACCGTGCGCCGTTCGAACTGCGTCCGCGCAGCGAGCCACCGGACGTCATGGTGGGCGTGCGCATCGGCATCACCAAGGCAGCGGAATTGCCGTGGCGCTATGGATTGAAGGGCTCGAAGTTCCTGAGCAAGCCATTCAGAGGCTGAGAATGGCGTTCCGCGCCTAACCTTCGCGGGATCAGCCGTCACATGCGACATCACGCGACAGGCGATGCTCGCACGATCAGGCCGGTTCTGCCCGCTTGACGTCCTTGATGTCGGTGAAGGCGATGCCGGGCGCACGCTCGCGCGTGTAATCGAGATTGAACTGGTTACGCGCCAGGAAAACCGAATCGCCGTCGAGATCGTCAGCGACGCTTGAACTGTTATTTCTCACAAACGTGTCAAACGCTTTTGGATCGCCCTTGCCATCCGCTGCGATCCAGCGCGCCAGCGTGAACTCGCTCTGGTCCCAGCTTACATCCAGTCCGTATTCATCCTTCAGGCGCACGCGCAGGACGTCGAGCTGCAGCGGTCCGACGACGCCGACCAATGCCGGCGAGCCATCGTTCGGGCGAAAGACCTGAACGACGCCCTCCTCCGCGAGTTGCTGCAACGCCTCCTTGAGCTTCTTGGCCTTCATCGCATCCGGCAGCCGTACGCGCCGCAGGATTTCCGGCGCAAAGCTCGGCACACCCAGGAAGTTGAGGTCCTCGCCTTCGGTCAGCGTGTCGCCGATGCGGACCGAACCATGGTTCGGGATGCCGACCACGTCGCCGGCATAAGCCTCTTCCGCCAGCGCCCGATCCTTGGCGAAGAAGAATTGCGGCGCGTTCAGCGCGATCTGCTTGCCGGTCCGGATCTGCTTGACCTTCATCCCGCGCGTCAGCTTGCCGGAGCAAAGCCGTGCGAACGCAATGCGGTCGCGATGGTTCGGATCCATGTTCGCCTGGATCTTGAACACGAAGGCCGACATGCGCGGCTCTTCGGCTTCCACCACGCGCTTGTCCGCCTTCTGGTCGCGCGGCGGCGGAGCCACGCGGCCAAGCGCATCGAGCAGGTCGCCGACGCCGAAATTCTTCAGCGCCGAGCCGAAGAAGACCGGCGACAGATGACCTTCACGGAAGGCCTGCATGTCGAAGCCGCGGCAGGCCTCGCGCACAAGTTCGAACTCGCCTTCGATCGCGGGCGCATCGAGATTGGGATTGAGCGCCGCCACATCGTGGATGCTCATATCGCGCAGCGTCCCGGCCTTGCCGGCATCGCCTTCCAGCAGCCGCACGCCACCGCTCTCGACCTCGATGGTGCCGACGAAGTCGCGTCCCCGCCCGACCGGCCAGTTGATCGGCGTGGTATCGAGCGCGAGCGTCTTCTCGATCTCGTCCAGCAACTCGAACGGATCGCGGCTCTCGCGATCCATCTTGTTGATGAAGGTGAGGATCGGAATATCGCGCAGACGGCAGACTTCGAACAGCTTGCGGGTGCGCGCCTCGATACCCTTCGCCGCATCGATCACCATCACGGCGGAGTCGACCGCGGTCAGCGTACGGTAGGTGTCTTCGGAGAAGTCCTCATGGCCCGGCGTATCAAGCAGGTTGAAGACATGGGGACCGTATTCGAAGGTCATCACCGACGTGACGACCGAAATGCCGCGCTCCTTCTCGATCGCCATCCAGTCGGACTGCGTGGTCTTGCGGTTGCGCTTGGCCTTGACCTGACCGGCGAGTTGGATGGCGCCGCCGAACAACAGCAGCTTTTCGGTCAGCGTGGTCTTGCCAGCGTCCGGATGCGAGATGATCGCGAAGGTGCGCCGGCGC
>CAZIKZ010000371.1:0-2207 GCA_964539845.1 uncultured Hyphomicrobiales bacterium | reverse complement strand
AGCGCGCGGTGCGAAGCGCCGGCGCTCGATCTCCGCGGCAAGCGGTGAGCGCGGGGCCTCGGATTCGGCTCGGACGGGCATGGTCATGGCCGCGCTTGTACAGGCTGGGCTTCAGGATTCAACCCCGCGCCGGGCTTGGCTCTGGACCCCATCCGGCAATAGCGCGATAGTTGCAGCAACAAACAACAATACATCACGGGAGGAACTATCATGCAGGCTTGCCGCGCCTTCGCCTGTGCCGCCATGCTGGCGGCGCTTTCGGCCACCCCCGCTGCCGCGCAGACCTACCCCGACAAGCCGATCAGGATCATCGTGCCGATCGGCCCCGGCGGCTCCTATGACATCGTCGGGCGAACCGTCGCCGAGGCGCTCGGCAAGCGGCTCGGCCAGAGCGTGGTGGTCGAGAACAAGCCGGGCGCCGGGACCGTGGTCGGCACCCAGTTCGTTGCCCGCGAGCCCGCCGATGGCTACACGCTTCTGGTCGGCGGCCTGAGCAACATCATTTTCAACCAGGCACTTTATTCAAAGCTCGGCCACGACCCGATGAAGGAATTCACGCCTGTCGCCCTGGTGCTTGGCATTTCCTACGTTCTGGTCGGGCGCAAGGACCTCCCCTACACCACTCTCACCGAAGTGCTGGACGCCGCGCGCAAGGAACCCGGCAAGCTTTCGATGGCGAATGCCGGTGTCGGCACCGGCCAGCATCTCGTCGCTGCTGCTCTGATGAACGCCACCGGCACGAAATTCCTGGAGGTGCCCTACAAGGGCGCCCAGCTGGCGTATCCCGACATTCTTTCGGGGCGTGTCGACTTCTTCATCGATTCCTTCCCCGCAGCGCTTCCGCACATCAAGTCCGGCAGTGTGAAGGCTATCGCCATCGCGGGACCCCGGCGCAATCCGCAGACGCCCGAAGTTCCTACAATGGCGGAAGCCGGCGTGAAGGGCTTCGACATTGACTCCTGGATGGGGATTTTCGCGCATGCCAATACGCCGCCCGCGGTCCTGTCCAAGCTGCGCACCGAGACGCGCGCGATCCTGCCGTCGCTGAAGCCAACGCTCGAGAAGGTCGGCGGCAACCTGATCGACATCAGCGACGCGGAGACCGGGCCCTTCATTCAGAAGGAATACGATATGTGGACCAAGGTGATCCGCGACACCGGGATCAAGCTGGACTGATCGGTAGCGCGGCGCCTCAATATGAAATGATGTATTCGCAGCCCGAGGCGGCCGCGAATTGCCGCGTGATGCCGCCGGTCCGAAGCTCGAATTCCAGCACGATCGCGTCGTCGTGGCAGCACAGCCAGGCATGTTGCCCATCGGCTGCGAAGCCGAAGCCCATCGGCGCCTTGCGGGTCGCGATCGACGCGATCTGGTCGAGCGAAGCTGCATCGAAGATCGCGGCGTGATTATCGAGCAATGAGGACACACAGACGAACCGCCCGTCGGGTGACACGCGCACGCGTTTCAACTGGTTCGGTTTGCCCTCCCCGCCCGCAATGGTGACCGTCTCGCGTAGCGTCTCGCTGTTTGCATCGAACACATAGAGCGTCGGCGTACGGTGCGCGCAGACGAACAGCGTACCGCCATCCGGACTGACAGCAAGCCCTTCGGCAAGATCTGGGATCGGCAGACGGCCGGTTGCGGCGCGCTTGCTGCGGTCGATCACCGTGACAAAGTCCGAAGTCTTGCAGGATGCAAACACCTTGTCCGCGGCGTGGCTAATCGCGAGCCAGTGCGCCGCCTTGCCGGTGTCGATGCTTTGTACGCTGCCGGTCGCGGGATCGATGACCAGTGCGGCGCTGCCGAGTTCGGCGGTGCACCAGAGCTGTCCGTCCTTGTCGAGCATGACTCCATGCGGCGCAATGTCGGCGCCGACATCGATCATGCGCGCAACGGACCTGGCCTCAAGATCGATCAGCGCGACGCGACGATCCGGATTTGCGTTCTTGCCAAATATGCCGCCGCCATAAACCGAGCCATAGGCGGCGCGGCCATCGGCCGACAGCACCATCTCATGGGTCGAGGCCGGCATATCGATCTCGCCGATTTTCACGAGCGTTGCCGCGTCAAAAAACTGGATCTTGTTTGCAGTCTTGCAGGTAACAACAAGGCGCGCCCCGCCGGGCCGGTTATTCGGGTCGATGATCATGCACGTCTCAGTCATGTATCCATCCGGAACGACGCATCGAAGCCGAGATCGCGTTTGG
>CAZIKZ010000370.1:0-4141 GCA_964539845.1 uncultured Hyphomicrobiales bacterium | reverse complement strand
GATGCGCGTCGCGGTGTAGCGATTGTCGACGCAGACCGCGATCAGCTGTGCCTTGCGCGCTCCGGACGCCTCCAGCAGATCGAGCCGCGTGCCGTCGCCGTAATAGATCTTGAATCCGAAATCGGCGGCGCTCCGGATCATATCGGCATCGTTGTCGACGATCGTCACATCATAGCCGCGCGCCAGCAAGGACTGGCTCGCCACCTGACCGAACCGGCCAAAACCGACAATCAGAACGCTGGCCGAGAGGTCGTTCGGCTCCTCCACGCCGTCGAGCGATTGCGCGCGCTTGGGTGTCAGCCATCGCAGGGCGATGACCGCAAGCGGCGTAAGCGCCATCGAAATAATCACCACCGTCGTCATGAGCGCATTGACACGCGCGCTGAAAACGCCGGCACTCGCCGCGGCGGCATAGAGCACGAAGGCGAATTCACCGCCCTGTGAGAACAGCGCGGCGCGATAGATCGCCTCGTGGCGCGGAGCGCTGAACAGGCGTGCGACAGCATAAATACCGATCGACTTCACGATCATGAAGGACAACACGCCAGCGATGAGGAAGCGCCAATCGCTCAAAATCACCGAGAGATCGAGCGCCATTCCCACGCCGAGAAAAAACAGGCCGAGCAGGATGCCGCGGAACGGCTCGATATCCGCTTCGAGCTGATGGCGGAATGTCGATTCCGACAGCATCACGCCGGCAACGAAGGCCCCCATCGCCATCGACAATCCGGCAAGTTGCATCATGAGTGCGGCGCCAAGAACCACAAGAAGCGCGGCTGCGGTCATCACTTCGCGCGCGCGCGCGGCGGCGAGCAGCCCGAAGAACGGATTGAGCAGCCAGCGTCCGGCGGCGAGCAGCACGACAACGGCTGCGACCGCGATCAGGATCGCGAGCCAGGCCGGCTCTCCGGTCGATTCACCGCCCGGCGCCAGCAGCGCGACCAGCGCAAGCAGCGGCACGATCGCAAGATCCTCCAGCAACAGGATCGAGATCATGCGCTGGCCTTCGGGCGATCCGGTATCGCCCCGTTCACTCAGCACCTGCGCGACGACGGCGGTCGAGGTCAGCACGAATCCCATGGCTGCAAAGAACGAGACCTTCGGCGCGAGACCGAAAAACATTCCGACGCCGGTCAGCAACAGGCCGCACAACATCACCTGAGCTGCGCCGAGACCGAAAATCTCCCGTCTCAGTCCCCATAAACGCGACGGCTGCATTTCGAGGCCGATCACGAACAGGAACATCACCACACCGAGTTCTGCGACGTGAATGATCGCTTGCGGATTGGTGAAGAGCTGAAGGCCGAAGGGCCCGATGATCACGCCGGCGGCCAGATAGCCGAGTACCGAGCCCAGCCCGAGCCTTATGAAGATCGGCGCCGCGACGACGCCCGCACCGAGCAGCGCGACAACCTGAATCAGTTCGGAGTTGGCTTCAGCCGCTGCCATGCCCTGTCATGCGTCCTGCGATCACAGTGAACGAGGTGCCTGCAGGCGGCAACGATTGTCAATAACGGCAGAGCCGGGCGAATTTGCCATCGGGCCGTACAGGCCCGCCGCGCGAGGACAGGCTCAGCGCAATCCAGCGACATAAAAAAGCGGGTCACGGCTTCGCGTGACCCGCTTCCTGAACCTCAGTCGTCCCGGTAGACCCGCTCACGGCGCTCGTGACGCTCCTGCGCCTCGATCGACAATGTCGCGATCGGACGAGCCTCAAGACGCCGAAGCGAGATCGGTTCACCGGTCTCCTCGCAATAGCCGTAAGTTCCCTCTTCGATACGGGCGAGTGCCGCATCGATCTTGGAAATCAGCTTGCGTTGGCGGTCTCGGGAACGAAGTTCGATCGCCCGATCGGTTTCGGATGACGCACGGTCGGCGAGATCCGGGTGGTTCTGGTTCTCGTCCTGCAGGTGCTGCAGCGTCTCACGTGCCTCTTTCAGAATATCGTCTTTCCAGGCCAGAAGCTTGTCGCGAAAGTATTCGCGCTGCTTGTCATTCATGAACGGCTCTTTGTCAGACGGCCGGTATTCTTTCAATTTGGCCGACATTCCTGATCACTCCCGCAATGCGCGAGTCACCCCCTCGCGGCGGCGAGCTTATAACGATCAGGTGGTGCCCCGACAACAGCGAATTATCCACGGACCTTTCCGGGATGTCATAATATGTATTTGGAATTACTGGCTTTTAGGTGCCCACCCCGTGTCCCAAAAGCCTCAGCGGCGGGACAACTTGGCGATCTCCACCTGGACGCGCAGATCGATCTCCGCCAGCGCCTGATCGAGCCCGGGCTCGCCCGTAGCCGCGGTCAGCTCGCCGGCCGCAGCTTTCAGCCGGTTGAGCGCCGGCTGATCCAGCGAACCGGTCAAAAGCCCGAGTTTCAGGGCGTCCAGGGCGTCGAGGGCGGCTCGCCCTCCCCGGACAGCGCGCTTTCGCCGTTCGGCCTTATCCTCCACACCCTGCAGCGCAACCAGGACGTCGACCCCGGAAATGGAGTGAAGATGCCCCGGACTGGTCCGCGCGGTGCCGTTCGCGCCGTCGCTGAGCGAAAAAACGCCGCCCCCGGCCCGCCGGGCCGCCGGCGCATCGCGCATCACCGTGTTGGTCGAACTGGCTGAAACTCGCATGACCGGAGCTTGGGCCGTTATGGTTAACCAAGTGTAAAGCGTCGGGCAAAAGCTGCCGGGATGCGGCAGCCCGTGCCGCCCGCCCGCGATGCCTCTCCGGAGGGAGCGCAAAGAAAATCTTGAAAAATCAATACGTTGATATGCGCGAGCCCGCTGGCACGGCGCTCGCATCATGGTTCGCGAGACCCGACTCCATGGGGAGCATGATGTCGACAATGTTGAGAATTGCGCGGGCCGGATTTGCGGCGCTGGTGTTGATCCTGGGTGCCGGAGGAGCGGCCGAGGCGGCCGCGTCCCGCATCAAGGATCTCGCCAACATTGAGGGCGTGCGCCAGAATCAGTTGATCGGCTACGGACTGGTCGTCGGCCTGAACGGCACCGGTGACACGCTCAACAACATCCCCTTCACCCGCCAGTCGCTGCAAGCGATGCTCGAGCGGCTCGGCGTCAATATCCGTGGCCAGCAATTGCGCACCGGTAACGTCGCTGCGGTCATGGTGACGGCGAATCTGCCGCCATTCGGAACCCAGGGTACGCGCATCGACGTCACCGTGTCGGCGATGGGCGATTCGAAGAGCCTGCAGGGCGGCACCCTACTCGTCACGCCTCTGCTCGGCGCCGACGGCAACGTCTATGCCGTGGGACAGGGCTCGATCGCCATCGCGGGTTTCCAGGCCGAAGGCGAAGCCGCGAAAATCGTGCGCGGCGTTCCGACCGTCGGACGGATATCCAACGGAGCCATCATCGAACGCGAGATCGAATTCCAGCTCAATCGGATGGGCAAGGTACGGCTTGCACTTCGCAACGCCGATTTCACGACCGCGAAACGCATCGCTGCCGCGATCAACGATTTCATGGGCTCGGCGACCGCCGAGCCGCTCGACCAATCGACCGTGCAACTGTCGCTGCCCGGCAAGAGCGATACCAACATGGTCGCGCTGCTCACCGAAATCGAGCAATTGCAGATCGAGCCGGACCAAGCCGCCAAGATCGTGATCGACGAACGTTCCGGCGTGATCGTGATGGGACGCGATGTGCGCGTGTCAACGGTTGCGGTCGCGCAGGGAAATCTCACCGTCACGATCTCGGAAGCGCCGCAGGTCAGTCAGCCCGCACCCTTCTCGCTTGGCGAGACGACCGTCGTGCCTCGCACCCAGGTCGGCGTGCAGGAAGACGGGCGCAAGCTTGCGATCGTCCGCGCCGGCGTATCGCTGCAGCAGCTTGTGGATGGATTGAATGCTCTCGGTCTCTCGCCGCGAGATCTGATCGCGATCCTGCAGGCGATCAAGGTGGCCGGTGCGATCCAGGCAGAAATCGAGGTGATGTGATGGCTGCTAACTTCAATCTCTCGACCGCATCGAGCATCAAGTCGGCCCATGCGGTTCTGGCTGCGCAGCAGCAACTCACCTCCGCGCAATTGCCGAAGGGCGCAAACGAGAAGGCGCGTCAGGCGGCGGAAGATTTCGAGGCGGTCTATCTCAATACGATGTTCAACCAGATGTTCACCGCCATGGACG
>CAZIKZ010000369.1:0-4153 GCA_964539845.1 uncultured Hyphomicrobiales bacterium | reverse complement strand
AATCGATCTTCGCGGTCCGTCCCTTGCTCCACAATTCCGCAAGGCCCTTATGCGCGAAACTCCGGATCATGAAGAAATGTAAGCAATTTGCTTACAGTGGTCAAGCGCTCTGGTTCCGGGGTGGGGTGGCTGGGTCGGGGGACGGGGTCATGGCTTGGTTCCGGCGGGCCTTCACGCCGGAACGGAGCCGTGTCCGCGGTAGGCGGGTGGGTGTGGACGCCCTTATCGAAGTTTCGACTTTTCGCCAAAAAGGTGAGCCATCCTGATAGACTACAACAGCTTGCCGGAAAGGGGTGGACACCATGCGACGACCCCGCGAAGTGCAACTCTGTCTCATCGTGATCGTCGGAACTGCGTTTGCCGGCGCGGCGTTCGCGCAAAACGAGCGTGAGTTATGCGCCAAGGGAACCGGCGATGCGGCGATACAGGCCTGCGACAAGGCGATCGCCGCCAATCCGAAGGATGCGGACGCATTCAGCAACCGCGGCTTCACCTGGAGCGCAAAAGGCGATCAGGACAAGGCCATCGCCGATTTCAATGAAGCGCTGAAGCTCAATCCCAAACACGCGCGTGCGCTCAGCAATCGCGGTGTTGCATGGAACAGAAAGGGCGATCACGACAAGGCGGTTGCGGACTCGACGGAAGCGATCAAGATCAACAAGCGATATGCCAAGGCTTACAACAATCGCGGCGTCGCGCTGATCAGGAAGAAGGATTTCGACAAGGCGATTGCCGACCTCAATGAGTCGATCAAGCTGAACCCGAAAGACGCAAGCGCCTTTTTCAATCGCGGAAATGCGCTGGAGATGAAAGGGTCGCTCTCCGACGCGCTTGCGGACTTCAGGAAGTTTGCGGAGTTGTCGCCGAAAGATCCGGATGGGCCGCCGTCGATCGCGCGGGTCGAGCAGAAGCTGAAGATACAGAAGCCTTAGAAGGCAGTGATTGACGTTGTATCGTCGTGGTCCTCATCAAGGTTCGTTGTCGGCAGAGGGTGAGTGAGCACGGCGGTTTATTTGTATGCATTCGCTAACTGGCCGAAGCCATCACGTGCCGCCTTGGAAACGCTTCCGTCTCTACACCCTGTAGCAGTGCCAAAGGTGAGACCCCAGCCTGTTGGGCCGGGGCTCATGGGTCTACTTAACTTAACAGAACCAAACAGGTCCTGCCTGGACGCAGCCTCGGGTATTCCAATTGTGCGGCCGTGCGGTATAGCGGTGGCTGTAATGCCTGCCTCTATAACTGTGACGGTGTGTTGATGCTCGCGGATGATGATGCATCGATCGGTTCGGGTGCGCTGACCTATGGGAATGTCCCTGGCGGTGTTGAATCTCGATCAGATTGGATTCGATCTGCGCGTTATTGGTCGCAGGCGCGGCAGGCATGGCCCATACAGACGATACAGCCATCAAACTGATCGCTGCGGCCGGCATCATATATTTTAACATTCTTGATTCTCCTGGGCCCTCAAGGACCACCGAGAGCAATCGCCAGCGCCCTGCATCGTTCCCGCTTTTGCGGCGCGAAACGTCGCAGTCGTGCATTTCCCGAACGGATATCGAAGTTCTGCGTAAGGACGACGAGAAGTTCTGCGTAAGGACGACGACTTGAAGGAGCGGCGCGTAACGCCGGGAAACGTGCGAACGCCGTACGCACGGTCCCGCAGCCGACTTGACCTTATTCATTGCTGACGAGATATCGCGGCTCTGAAAATCTCAGACTCCGAGTCGATCCAATCCCAAGAGCTCGGACATCAAGCTATGCTTTTGGCAAGCTTGCGTTCGCTCAGTTTGCGATGACTCCGTTTGCAATCACCTGCCGAACCAGCGTCCCCGGCCGTACCAGCCGCCGCCAAACAGCAGAAGAAGGATAACGACAACGATGAGAAGGGTGGTGCTATCCATCATATGTCTCCCGATGGCAGTGCCACTGCGCATTTTCTGCGCTGAGTGATGCACTCCAACGTCAATTTAACGTGCCGTATCGCGTTTCTGTTCCATCGAGCCGTGCCACACGGACTCTGCCGTCGTGAATCGCAACGGCTGCAGCCGTTCGTCACGCATCGCAATCGAGGGTCGCCCGCGAGAGAGCTTTGGCAACCGCGTGGTGGCATCGCCAAGAGTGGGACCAGCGCGGCGGCCCGCAAACGGGGTGCGCGAGCTTCCCGGGAACAAGCGCCTGTCGCAGGAATACCCGGTGGGCAGACGAAACGGCGGTTCGGGGTTCTTCTTATTTTTCAGCTAGTTCCGGCGAGGTTGGTGGAGCCGAGGGGAATCGAACCCCTGACCTCCTCATTGCGAACGAGGCGCTCTCCCATCTGAGCTACGGCCCCCGCCAATTCGCAACCCCGAAAGCCGTCGGGGCGCGCCATCGTGGGCGAAGAGCGGCCATTTAGGCTGCGCATTTTGCCAAGTCAAGGACGGCCAAGGATGCGCGGGGTGCGCCCCGGCGGCGGGATGGGTGCATGTGCCGGCGCCGCGGCGAGGGCTGGCGTTACGCGGCTTTCGGCCACCGGGACGGAAGCTTGCCCGGAATCGGCGGAGCCGATACATCTCGCTCATCGCTCCCGAAAGAAGACCTTCGCCCGATGCGCTCGCTCCTCGATATCATCCTGATCGTCCTGCAGCTCTACATCTGGCTGTTGATCGCCTCTGCCATCCTGTCCTGGCTGATCGCCTTCAACGTGGTCAATACCCGCAACCAGTTCGTGGCGATGATCGGCGATTTCCTGTGGCGCATCACCGAGCCGGTCCTGAGGCCGATCCGCTCGTTCATGCCCAATCTGGGCGGCATCGACATCTCGCCCGTGATCCTGATCCTGATCATCATTTTCATCCAGAGCGTGATCACCCGCTACATCTATCCCAACGTGTTCTGACCGGCGCGGTTGGGCAAAGGCCTTGCAGCCCTGGACGGCGACATCGTCGGGCCTTTCCATCGCGATCCGGCTGACGCCCAAAGGTGGGCGCGACGTGCTCGATGGGATCGAGACACTCGCCGATGGGCGAAGCGTGCTCAAGGCGCGCGTGCGGGCAGCGCCCACCGACGGCGAAGCCAACGCCGCACTTGTTCTGCTCATCGCAAAGGCGCTTGACGTGCCGCGCCGCACGGTGACATTGGCGGCCGGCGAAACGTCGCGGATCAAACGGATCGAGATTGAAGGCGACGGTGCCACGCTCGCGGCGCGGCTTGAACATCTATTGGCGGAATCAAAATGACTGCAACGATCATCGACGGAAAGGCCATCGCGCAAGAGTTGCGCGGCAATATCGCGATTGCGGCGGCGGCGCTTGCGAAGGAACACGGCATCGTGCCGGGCCTGGCGGTCGTTCTTGTCGGCAGCGATCCGGCGAGCGAAGTCTATGTGAAATCGAAATCGAAGGCGGTCACCGAGGCCGGCATGAAATCCTTCGATCACAAGCTGCCGGCCGATACCTCGCAGGCCGATGTGCTCAAGCTGATCGAACAGCTGAATGCGGACAAGACCGTGCACGGCATTCTCGTGCAATTGCCGCTGCCCTCGCAGATCGACTCGACGCTGGTGCTGAACTCGATCGATCCGGGCAAGGATGTCGACGGCTTTCATCCGGTGAATGCCGGACGGCTGGCGACCGGCCAGCGCGCGCTCGTACCTTGCACGCCGGTCGGCAGCGTGATCCTGGCGAAGAAGATCAATCCGTCGCTGTCCGGTCTGGACGCGGTGGTGATCGGCCGCTCCAACATCGTCGGCAAGCCGCTGGCGCAATTGCTGCTGGCCGAGAATTGCACCGTGACGGTGGCGCATTCCAGAACCAAAGATCTGAAGGATGTCTGTCGGAGAGCCGATCTGCTGTTCGCGGCGGTCGGACGGCCGGAGATGGTACGCGGCGACTGGATCAAGCCGGGCGCAACCGTGATCGATGTCGGCATCAATCGCGTGCCGGGCGAGGGCGGCAAGACACGGCTCGTCGGTGACGTGAATTATCAGGAAGCGCTGCAGGTGGCCGGCGCGGTCACGCCCGTGCCAGGCGGCGTCGGGCCGATGACCATCGCGTGCGTGATCCTGAACACGCTGCGTGCGGCCTGCGCTGCGGCGGGGTTGCCCGAACCGAAGGTCTGATTTGAACGCGGCCTGCGCGGTCGACGATGAGGCGCAAATGCTGAACGCCGTCGTCCC
>CAZIKZ010000368.1:0-4192 GCA_964539845.1 uncultured Hyphomicrobiales bacterium | reverse complement strand
TCCGCTGGTGAGCCCAGGTACTGGACCCGGATCATCGCAGCTTGGGCCTCCGTGCAGCGCGACACGTCCTTCGCGCACGCACGGCCACCGCATCCCGCCCCGCGTCTCGCGACGCTCATGAAACGCCCCTTGGACGGGACGGGATGTCGGGAAGTAGAGCAGGGGAAGGTGGCGGAAATAAGGAATTTGATCCTATATTTGCGAAAGAATTTGTTGGTGCAAGACGCGAGAGTTGTTTCCCCGCGTGTGGCGGCACGGAGAAATCTGAAATAACATCTGCGCATGAACAGCGCCGCGCGGGACATCCTGAAGAAGATTGCCCACTGGCCCGTCGAGGACCAGGAGGAGCTTGCCGAACTAGCTCGCGAGATCGAGGCCCGCCGCAGCGGCGTCTATGAATTGAGCGATGCCGAACGCGGTGCCATCGTCGATGCGCGACGTGGGGCCTTTGTATCGGATGAGCAGGCTACGGCATTCTGGAAACGCCACGGGCTTGCATGAAGGTCCGCTATCGCGAGCGTGCGCTTGCGGACCTTGAAGGCATCTTCCATTTTCTGAACGATCGAAGCCCGACCGGAGCGCGTAATGTCCTGCGCGCGATCCATGAAGCCATCGGCGAGGTTGCAGCGCATCCACTCGCGGCGCCGCGGACCTCCGAAGCCGATATCCGTGTGAAGATTCTCGGGCGCTACCGTTACAAGATTTTCTACAGCGTGACCGATGAGGCGATTGAGATCATTCACATCCGTCACGCAGCGCGCAGACCGTGGATCGAGCGGTAGATATACAAGAGTCCGATGAGGAAAGCTCTACTGCAAGACTTCATTGTGCCGATCTGCCGCGCGGATATTCTGCCGCATAAGGCAAGGCTCACCAGACTGGAAGGGACTGCGTTTTTCATAAACGACAGAGGTGTTTTCCTCACAGCGGGTCACGTGATCCGGTCAATTCAAGCTACTTCGAACGAAACCCATATCGGCTATGGAGTAAATGTAAAAGCGAACGACAGTGCGGGCACCAATGCCTTTGTTCGGTTGGTTGAGTTCGAACACGCTCCAAGTCCTTTCGATGTTGCGATTGGTAAAGTCGATTTCATCTCACGAAGCTGGTTCAGCGTCTATTCTGGCGCGAAGATTGAAGGGTGGAAAGATGTCGCGACCTTAGGATACCCGCAAAGCGCTTTAGATCCGGACCCCGAAAGATTTCGCATTCATCTTCGCTCACTCAAAGGTCATGTTCAGCGAGCGATCGGCGCCGATGAACTGCCAGCACATAGGCCGCATCCTGATTGCTTCGAACTCAACTTCGCGATCACCAACGGGCTAAGTGGAGCACCACTTTTCATCACGAGGCGCGATGTCCAAGAGTTGATAGCGATCTGCGTATACTCGGTTGATAGCGAGGTCGTTATTGATAGCCTCACAGAGATCCATGACGACGGCTCCAGATTTGAGGAGCGCCGGTCGAGGGTCGAGCAATACGGAATTGCCCATAGCTTGTTGCCGCTTATGGACTGGAAGCCGGCAATACTGAAGGGCATGTCTCTACGAGATGCAATTTCACCAAATGACTAGTCGAGCCTCTAGAATCAGGGCTACGGCTTCTTCCCCGGTCCGCCTCTTAGCGCGGGATGCGAATGCCCCGGAATGCAGCTCCACACACCGCGATGCGAAAAGAGCTGGATCGTACGTCCGCGATTGTCTAGACGGGCGCTCCTCTTGCGGAAGCGATGATGTCATCCTGCGGACTTGATTTCGGAACCTCCAACACCACGCTGGGGCGCATGATCGATCATGCGCCCGTGCTGGTTCCGCTGGAGGCGGACCACGTAACGATTCCGAGCGCGATATTCTTCGAGCGCAATGGCGGCGTGCTGATCGGACGGCGCGCCATCGACGCCTATGTGGAGGGAACGGCCGGGCGGTTGATGCGCAGCCTGAAGTCGCTGCTCGGCACGTCGCTGATCGACGAAACCACGCAGCTCGGACCCGAGCGCAAGAAGTTCCGCGACGTCATCGCCTATTACGTCGGCGCGGTGAAGCGCCGCGCGGAGCAGGCGGCGGGCGTGGAATTCCGCAACGTCGTTCACGGCCGGCCGGTTCACTTCGTCGACAATGCGCCGGACGCCGACCGCAAGGCCGAGGACACGCTGCGCGAGATCGCGCGCGGGCTCGGCTTCGACCAGATCACCTTCCAGTTCGAGCCGATCGCGGCGGCGCTCGATTACGAGCGCCAGATCGGAGGCGAGGAGATTGCGCTGATCGCCGACATCGGCGGCGGCACGTCCGACTTTTCCATCGTGCGTCTCAGTCCGCAGCGGCATCGCGCGGCCGATCGTGCGGACGACATTCTGGCCAATGACGGCGTGCGTATCGGCGGCACGGATTTCGACCGCCGCGTGAGCCTCGGCATTGTCATGCCGCTGCTCGGCTATGGCAGCGCGATGAACCGGGCGGGGCTCAACGCGCCGACCAGCTATTTCCACGATCTCGCGACCTGGTCGAACATCAACCGGCTGTACGAGCGCGGCGTCGCGGATGACATCCGCCATGTGCGCAAGGAGGCGAAACAGCCGGAGTTGTTCGACCGCCTGCTGCGCGTGCTGGAGGAGCAGCGCGGCCATACGCTGGCGATGGATGTCGAGAGATCGAAGATCGCGCTGTCGGACACGCCGCGCTCAGGCTTTGCGCTGGACTGGATCGAGACGGGTCTGAAGGTCGAGATCGCGCGGGGCGATCTCGTGCGGCACACATCGGAACTGGCGGACAGCATCGCCGCGCGGATCGGGCGTTGCCTGACGCAGGCCGCGCTTTCAGCCGACGCTATCGATGCGGTGTTCCTGACCGGCGGCTCGGTGCAGCTTGCGCATGTGCGCCGCGCGATTGTCGCCTGCGTGCCTGACGCACGCGTTGTCGAGGGCGACACGTTTGGCGCAGTCGGCAAGGGGCTGACGATCGAGGCCGAGCGGCGGTACGGCACGGTCGCGGCGGGCGAGCTTCGCTAAGGCTTCCCCGACGCCGGATTCCCGGTATCCGAATGCATCGCGGTCTTGGAGGTTTCTGCGCGCGGTTGTAGCCTCGGGTTCTTTCGAGGGGCTCTGAAGGCGATGATTGTGAAAGCACTGGCCGGCGTCGCGCTGATGGTGGTGGCGTTTACGTTCGCGCCTGCCGCACGCGGCTGCAATGCGATGAGCGGCAGCTCCGGATGTGATGGGCCTTACGGTTTTCTGCCGGGCTATGGCGAAAGTTCGTCCAATGACACGCGCCGGGGCGGCGCGCTGCCGCCGATGAGTACACTTGGCGGCGATCTGACTGGCAGCGACCGGCCGGGCACCATGGGCGCTGTCACATTCGGAAGCGGCGGCCGCAAATGCAGCGGCATGTTTCGCTCGGTGAATTGCTGACACGCCATACGGGATCATCGAGGGGGAAAGATCATGCGTGAATTGAAGCTGGCCGCCCTGGCCGCGGTCGCAATGCTCGCGTCCGTGACCGCGCAGGCACAGGACAAGAAGCAGGACACCGGCGACCGCACCGTCGAGCAATATTCCTGCAAGGATGTCATGCGCGAGAGCGGCGGAAACCGTGACGTGGCGATCGCGTTCCTGCACGGCTTCCTCGTCGGCAAATCGGCCGGTAGCGCGTTCAACGTCGAGACGCTGCGCAAACAGACCGATGCGTTCATGGAGCGCTGTCTCGACAATCCCGGGCAGCGGGCCGTCGATGCGATGACCGAGGTGAAGAAGTAGCGCGGAAATAAGAAAGGGCGACCTTTCGGCCGCCCTTCAAAGTTCTGGATGGAGGCGCATATTTCAAAGACGCGCTTCGCGCTTTTGCTCCGCAATGACGCGGAGCGCGCGACGTCCTACTTCAACGTCAGCGCCATGCCGTTCACATCGAGGTTGACCATCAGGCCGGTCTGCGTTCCGGAGAGCTGCATCACGGCGCCGCGCTGATTGGTCAGCACCACGGCCTGCGGTCCGCGGATGATGGCGGCACCTGCTGCGCCCGCGCCATAGACGCCTTCGACATCGCGCGGCGAATTGATGTTGGAGACGGTGCCGCGCAGGTTGATCGCAGCGCCGCCGAACGTGAGGCCCCAGCTCAGGCCCCCGATCGCGAGCGGATAGCGGCGGCCGCGAAAGGTCAGCGTGCCTTCCCCGATCGTGCCGCCGATCACCCAGCCGCCCTTG
>CAZIKZ010000367.1:0-4207 GCA_964539845.1 uncultured Hyphomicrobiales bacterium | reverse complement strand
TCAGTCACCGGACGGGATTGAATCACAGACCAAGCGTTTTGCAGAGGCCTCGCTTGCGCGGGGACGAGCGGCTAGATAAGACGTCCGCGCTTACAACACCGCGTAATAATCGAAGACCGAATGATCGGTGCGGCGCTCGGCGGAGCCGACGATGATCGTACGCGTCAGCCAATCATGCTTGCCGACCGGCGTCTCGAAACTCGGTGCGATGCGCATGTAATATTCAGACGGTTCGACCGGCTCGAGCGCCTCCTGGCGTGCCGCGACGTCGGGTGGCGCGTGCCGGAAGCCCCGGTTGATCATGTAGATCGGCGTGCCGTCGTCGGCTTCCAGCATATATCGCGCATCGAAACCGACGGTGTGGTCATCACGGTAGAGCGCCCAATCGCCGCCGCTATTGGGCACCACGCGCCCGTTCAGCCGCGGACCTTCTACCGTACCACCTGCGGCAGACACGAAGCCGCGCGTGCTGCCCTGCGGCAGGGGACCGAATTTCTGCCTGATGCCGAGCAGCATCTTGATCCTGAAGACGAATTCGAGCCTGGGCGTCACTGGCGCCATGGTTTTCCTCCGAGCGTGTTGTTCTGCTCCCGCGTTTGCGCGAGAGGCCGGCCGTTGCCAGCCGGATTTTGGAATGTCATTCTGCTAAACGAAATGGCGCTGTCAATGTCGCCGAAGCGGCTGAGCCATGCCGTGGGAGGATAAATGTCCGCTGCTGATGCGTCGCAGGATGCGGCGTTCGACTACGTCATCGTCGGCGGTGGTTCGGCGGGCTGTGTGCTGGCTGGCCGTCTGAGCGAAGACCCCGCTGTCCGCGTCTGCCTGATCGAAGCAGGTCCGCCGGATCGCCATCCGCTGATTCACATCCCGCTCGGTGTCACCTGGCTGATCAAGCATCCACGGCTGAACTGGTGCTACTGGTCCGCGCCGCAGAAGAACCTGGACGGCCGCAAGATCTTTCTGCCGCGCGGGCGCGTGCTTGGCGGATCGAGTTCGATCAACGGGACCATCTACATCCGCGGCCACCGCTCCGACTATGACGACTGGGCGGCGTGGGGGAATGCCGGCTGGTCCTATGCGGAGGTGCTGCCCTATTTCCGAAAGTCGGAGAACAACGAGCAATTCGGTGCGTCACCCTATCATGGTGTTGGCGGACCGATGAATGTCTCCGATTGCGAGAGTTACAATCCGCTGACTGACATCATGCTGGCAGCGGCGGATTCACTGCAATTTCCACGCACCGAGGATTTCAATGGACGCGAGCAGGAAGGCTTCGGCCGCAGGCAGGTGACCGTTCGCGATGGCCGGCGCGAATCCGCCGCGACAGCGTTTCTGCGCGAAGCCGGCGCGCGAAAGAATCTCACCATCATCTGTGACGCGCTGGTCACGCGCGTCGTGTTCGATGGCCGGCGGGCGACAGGTGTTGAGATCGTTCAAGCGGGCGAACGGCGGCAGATAACCGCGCGGCGCGAGATTATCCTCTCTGCCGGTGTATTTGCCTCGCCTGCGATCCTGATGCGCTCGGGCATCGGCGATGGCGTGGAGTTGCAGGCGCACGGCATCGACGTCGTGCATCACGCGCCACAGGTCGGCCGCAACCTGCAGGATCATATTTCATCGCCGGTGCAATATTCGACGCCGACAACGATCCCCTACGGCATCTCGTGGCGGACGGTGCCCTGGCTTGCGGGGAGCGTGGTGAATTACGCGCTGTTCCGGCGGGGCATTTTCGCCAATACCGCGCTGCATGCGGGCGGCTTCGTGCGCTCGCGGCCGGGCCTCGACCGGCCGGACATCCAGTTTATCCTGATGCCGGCCGAGCGCACGCCCGATGGCCGTATGGGGATCGGTCATGGCTACGGCCTGATCACGATTCTGCTGCGGCCGAAGAGCAGCGGAACGGTCAAGCTTGCCGGGCCGGACCGGGATCTTGCGCCGGTGATCGATCCGGCCTTCTACAGCGAAGTCGACGATCTCGAAGATATGCTGCGGGGCCTGCGCCTTGCGCGCCGCATCCTCGAAGCCCCGGCCTGGGATCGCGTGCGCGGCGCGGAGATACGGCCCGGCCCGCAGGTGCAGGGCGACGACGTGCTGAAAGATTATATCCGGGCATCGTCCCAGACATGCTTCCACCCGGTCGGTACCTGCGCCATGGGTAAAGAGGCGCATGACGTCGTCGACGCGGAATTGCGGGTTCGCGGCGTCGAAGGATTGCGCGTGGCCGATGCCTCGATCATCCCGCGCATGATCGGCGGCAATACCAATGCGCCGGTCATCATGATTGCGGAAAAGGCCGCCGACATGATCCGGGGGCTCCCGCCGCTGGCTGCGGCGCACGGCGTGTGATCGGACGTCATCGCTCGCCGCTGTGGAGCGTTGCTCCAGCCGAAAGTCCTTTGAAATCGGCCTTCCACCGCCGGCTCGCGGGAACCGGAGCCCCTCACGAAACCGCGAAGCGCGGTAGCGCGCGGCGGTCGCATCGGCTAAAAGCCGGCCATGCAGACTTACGACCGCAAACCACTGGCCACACCCGGCGGGCACAAAAAGGTGCTCCTGCATTCCTGCTGCGCGCCCTGTTCCGGCGAGGTGATGGAAGCGATGCTGGCGTCCGGTGTCGACTACACGATTTTCTTCTACAATCCGAATATCCATCCCGAGCGCGAATATCTTCTGCGCAAGGACGAGAATGTCCGCTTTGCCGAAAAGCACAGCGTGCCGTTCGTGGATGCCGACTACGACAAGGACAACTGGTTTGCGCGCGCCAAGGGCATGGAATGGGAGCCCGAGCGCGGCCTTCGCTGCACCATGTGCTTCGACATGCGCTTCGAGCGCACGGCACTCTATGCGCATGAGCATGGCTTTCCGGTGATGACCTCTTCGCTCGGCATTTCGCGCTGGAAGAACATGGCGCAGATCAACGATTGCGGTCAGCGCGCGGCGGGCCGTTACGACGGGCTGAGCTATTGGGATTTCAACTGGCGCAAGGGCGGCGGTGCCGCGCGCATGATTGAGATTTCCAAGCGCGAGGAATTCTACCAGCAGGAATATTGCGGCTGTGTCTATTCGCTGCGCGACACCAATCAGCATCGCCGCAGCCAGGGCCGCGCGCCGATCGAGCTTGGTACGAAATTTTACGGCCGCGACGACGATCAGAGCGAAGCCTAGCCGGCCTGAGCAGCGAAAAGATCCGGCACGGGCATGGCCGTGCCGTCCGCGAGCGAGCGCCGATAAGCCGAAGGCGTCTGGCCGGTTCGTTTCGCGAATAGCCGGCTGAAATGGCCGGGATCGCTGAAACCCAACCGATATCCGATGTCGGCCACCGGCGCGGGCGTCCCGATCAGATGGCGCCGCGCCTCCAGCATCAGACGGTCATGGATAAGATCGCGCGCGCTCAGCCCGGTGAGTGCGCGGCAGCGCCGGCTCAGGTGATCGGACGTCACGCGCAGCGACTGCGCATAATCCGCGACACTCCAGTGTGCGCCGAAATGCGTGTCGATCAATCCGCGGAAGCGGTCCACCAGCGGATCGTGCAGATCGGGCCGCGACGCCGGTCCCTCGCTTCGGTCATGACGCAGGAACCATAATCCGAGCAATGTTGCCTGCGCGCGTAACGCGTCAGACCGGCCGCGTGCGGCCGCATCGAATTCGCGTGCGATCGTTCTGAACAGCATGCGCAACTCACCAAACGCGGACCCCGTCGCATTGCGGCGAAGAACGAATGACCGCTGCAACAACGCGCCGGCACTTCCGGCGGTCTGAATGAGCAAGCCCTGAAGGACAGTGGCTGGCACGGTGACGGCGTGACCGGCGCTCCCCGGTGCGAACGCGAAGCCATGCACTGTGCTAGGAGCGATCATCCAGACCGCAGGCGCTGTCAGCCGGGACAGAGCCCCGTCAACGGTCGCGGTCACCGATCCGCGTTCCAGAAGCTGGAACTGATACAGCGCTTCGTGCCGGTGCGCGGGAATAACCCAGCGGTGGAGCTTTCCGCGCTTCTCGAGACGTTCGTAATGCAGGCAGTCGTCGGGTTCGAAATGGCGCACCTCGCGATAGGACACGGTGAGAAGCGGTGCGCGTGCTGGCATGGCCGGAACCCGGTGGCGGATCGGAAATGTACAATTCGGCGCCGTGTCCGTCCATGTCCGCGGATCGCGGCTGTCGCTAGTGTCCCGAATCCGAAGTTCGCATGATTTTGCGGCACCTCTTT
>CAZIKZ010000366.1:0-4219 GCA_964539845.1 uncultured Hyphomicrobiales bacterium | reverse complement strand
GACATGTTCGATCTGGTCGCCGATGTCGAACGCTATCCGGAATTTCTGCCGCTCTGCAGCGGCATGAAGTTGCGCAGTCGCAATGAGCAGGCGGAGGGCGTGGTGGTGATCGTCGCGGACATGACGGTTGCCTATAAGCTGATCCGCGAAACGTTCCGCAGCCGCGCCACGCTCGATCGGGCGAACCTTCGGATTCTGGTCGAATATCTCGAAGGTCCGTTCAGCCGGATGGAGAACCGTTGGGAGTTTCATCCGGTGCAGGAGAAGCTCTGCGATGTGAAATTCTTCATCACCTATGAATTCAAGAGCCGGATGCTCGGCATTCTGATGGGTGCGATGTTCGAGACGGCGTTCCGGCGTTTCGCACAGGCTTTCGAGCAGCGTGCGGATCGGGTTTACGGGCGCAAGACCGCCTGATCACTCGCGTCATTCCGGGACCTTCGCGAAGCGAAGGGACCCGGAATCCAGAGCAACAAGCCCGGAGCAAGCCGCCTTGGATTCCGGGTTCGTCGCTACGCGACGCCCCGGAATGACGAGTCTCTCACACCCGAGGCTGACGCGGCGCTTCACCTTCGGCGAGATCGTGCAGCATGCGAAATGCCTGCAGCACCGATTGTTTTCGGACATCGGCGCGCCCGATGTCTCCAAAACGCCTCTCGGCATGGATCAGCCGGCCGGAACGTGTCGCAGCGGCGAAATACACAAGTCCGACTGGCTTCTCGGTGCTGCCGCCATCGGGACCTGCAATGCCGGTCACTGACACCGCGAGGTCGACCGGCGCACGCGCGATTGCTCCAAGGGCCATCTCTTCGGCAGTCTGGCGGCTGACCGCGCCATAGTCCTTCAGCGTGGCGGCCGATACGCCGACCATCTCTTCCTTGGCCTGGTTGGAATACGTGACGAACCCGCGATCGAGGATGCTGGACGTGCCCGGCACTTCGGTCAGCGTGCCGGCGACGAGCCCTGCCGTACAGGATTCGACGGTTGCGACCGTCAGATGCTTGCGCCGGCAGATGTCGAGAAGCCGCTTGGCAGCTTCAACAATATCGTCATCGAGCATGGCAGACTAACTCGCCGGAAGCCTGATCGTTGCCGTGGCGTAGGCGACCATGCCCTCACGGCGGCCAATAAAGCCCATCGCCTCGTTTGTCGTCGCTTTCACGCCGACGCGGTCCGGCGTAATGCCCGCGATTTCGGCGATGCGCGCGCGCATGGCGTCGCGATGCGGCCCGATCTTCGGCGCCTCGCTGACCACCGTAATGTCGAGATGCGCGATCATGCCGTTACGCGCTGCGACACGCTCGACCGCAAATTTCAGGAAGCGGTCCGAGGTCGCTCCCTTCCATTGCGGGTCGCTCGGCGGAAAATGCTCTCCAATATCGCCATCGGCAAGCGCTCCGAGGATCGCATCGACGGTCGCGTGCAACACCACGTCGGCGTCGGAGTGGCCGGTCAGACCCTGGTCATGCGGGATGCGCAGGCCCCCGAGCGTCACGTAGTCACCGGGCCCGAAGGCATGCACGTCGAAGCCCATGCCTGTGCGGATGTCGGTCAAACGGTCTTGCAGCATTGTTTCGGCCCGCATGAAATCCTCTGGCGTCGTGAGTTTGATATTGCCGGTTTCGCCTTCGAAGGTGGACACGCCATGGCCGGCCCATTCCATGAGCGCAGCGTCGTCGGTGAAGTCGGAACGTCCGGCCTGTTCGGCTTTGCGGTGCGCCGCGATGAGGGACGGGAATGCAAAGGCCTGCGGAGTCTGCACGATACGCAACGCATCGCGATCGGCAGTCCCGATGATGCGGCCATCGGCCGACACCGATTTCACCGTATCGGTGATGCGGAGCGCCGGAATGGCAGCGCCGGCCGACCGGGCGGCGTGGATCGCCCGCGCGATCAGGGCCGGCGTGGCAAACGGGCGAGCCGCGTCGTGGACCAGGACATGCGACGGACCTGTTCCCTCCAGCGCGGCCAATCCGGCAAGCACCGAAGTCTGCCGGGTTTCGCCTCCGGAGACAGGTGGGGGGAGGGTCAGTCCCTGCGCGGCCTCGTCGTAGAGATCGCGGTCGTCGGGGTGGATAACAACCTGAACGTGAGATAGCCCGCATGGTCCCGTCAGCAGAGCCAGGGTCCGGCGCAGGGCCGATTGGCCAGCAAGGGGCCGATATTGCTTTGGAATACCGTCACCGCTGCGGCGGCCGCGCCCGGCGGCGACGATTACGACAGAACAGTCTCTAACCATTATTCCCACTTTTTTGATGTGTGTTGGTCATGCACATAATGTAATCCAAATTTTGCACTGCAACACTTGTCAGCTCCCTGAATTTGGCTAAACTCTAAGCATCAACAATGAAGCCTAATTTTTGTGCAGACCTTGCAATTATGAGCGCCACCAAAGGGATCGAGATAGGGGGGCATCGCCTTCCGAACCCGGTCGTACTGGCCCCGATGTCCGGTGTGACAGATGCTCCGTTCCGCCGGCTCGCTGAGAGCCTCGGGGCCGGGCTAGTCGTATCCGAGATGGTGGCCACGTCAAAGCTTGCCGATGGCCGTCGCGACGCTGTGCTCCGCTCGGACGGACGTGGCGTCCTGATCAATGCTGTTCAGCTTGCCGGATGCGAAGCGGGCTGGATGGCGGAAGGCGCACGGATCGCGCAAGGCGCCGGGGCGGCGATTATCGACATCAACATGGGTTGCCCGGCCAAGCATGTCACGAACGGTCAGTCAGGGTCCGCGCTGATGCGCGATCTCGACCACGCGATGACGCTGATTGATGCGACCGTCGGTGCCGTCACCGTTCCGGTCACGTTGAAAATGCGGCTCGGCTGGGATCGCGACTGCATCAACGCGCCTGAACTCGCGCGCCGTGCGGAGGCATCGGGGGTCAAACTCGTGACCGTTCACGGCCGAACGCGCAATCAATTCTACAAGGGCAAGGCCGACTGGAGTGCAGTGCGCGCGGTGAAAGATGCGGTGTCGATCCCCGTCGTGGTGAATGGCGACGTGACGAGTTGCGCGGACGCGCGCACGGCGCTTGCGCAATCGGGAGCGGATCTCGTCATGGTCGGACGTGCGGCGCTGGGACGTCCCTGGCTGCCGGGCCAGATCGCTCGCCACCTCAGTAACGGGACCGAAGCCGGCGATCCGCCGTTGCGCGAACAATTCACGATCGCAAGCGCGCTCTATCAGGAGACGGTCGCTCATCACGGCATCGAGATTGGCCGGCGTCACGCACGCAAGCATCTCGCCGCGGCAATCGATGTCGCGGGTGAGTATGTCCGCGCGTCGGCGGAGGTCGTGAAATCATGGCGCGCGCAGGTGCTGACCGCGGAAATGCCGCAACAGACCTTGCATCTGCTGTCGGCGGCATTCGATGCGTTTGAAGCCCTGAACGAGCCTAATCCCAGCAGGCAGGGGTGGAGGACCGCAGCATGAACCTGCGTATGGCAAGCCTGTCCGGCACCCCGGATGCTGTCGTGAACGCATTGCCGCTGCCGGTCATCGTGGTCGCAGCCGACGGCAAAATCGTTGACGCAAATGTTGCGGCCGAAAGTTTTTTCGAGGTCTCGGTCCAGCTGCTCAAGCGGCATCTGCTGCGCGAACTCATTCCGTTCGGCAGCCCGCTCCTGTCTCTCGTCGAGCAGGTGCGCGAGCGCGGTGGCGCCGTGAACGAATACCGCGTCGACCTTTCGACCCCGCGCAATCCCGGCGAACGCATTGTGGATCTCTATGTCGCTCCGCTCCCGGAACGCGAAGGTCATGTGGTGGTGATGTTGCAGGAGCGCACCATCGCAGACAAAATGGACCGCCAGCTCACGCATCGGGGCGCAGCCCGCTCGGTGAGCGCGCTTGCTTCAATGCTGGCGCATGAAATCAAAAATCCGCTCTCCGGTATTCGCGGTGCAGCCCAACTCCTCGAACAATCCGCCAGCGATGACGACCGCACGTTGACCCGGTTGATCTGCGACGAAGCCGACCGCATCGTGAAGCTGGTCGACCGCATGGAAGTGTTCGCCGACGAGCGCCCGATCGAACGCGCGCCTGTGAACATCCACGCGGTGCTGGAGCATGTGAAGCGGCTCGCGCAGTCCGGTTTCGCGCGGCATATCCGGTTCGTGGAGGAATACGACCCTTCGCTGCCGCCGATTCTCGCAAACCGCGATCAATTGATTCAGGTGTTTCTGAATTTGGTGAAAAACGCCGCCGAGTCGATCGGCGAGAG
>CAZIKZ010000365.1:0-4231 GCA_964539845.1 uncultured Hyphomicrobiales bacterium | reverse complement strand
ACACGCGACAGGATGGCGACGCCGTTCCAGGTCTTCTGCCCGCGCCAGACCGAGGTGTAACCAGCCTTGCGCAAGGCCGCCGCCGGGAAATCAGCGTCGGTGCATTTCAGTTCCTGCAGCCCGACGATGTCCGGTTTCGCGCGCTTCAACCATTGCAGGAGGTTCGGCAAGCGCCGGTTGATGTTGTTGATGTTGAAGGTCGCGATCTTCATGACGGCCCAGTCATCACGCTCGATCGTCATTCCGGGGCGCGAACGAAGTTCGCGAACCCGGAATCCAGCGACAAACACCCAGCCCGCGAATGGATTCCGGGTTCGCAGGCTTTCGGCCTGCGCCCCGGAATGACCACCGGATAAGTCACCCGTCCTTCGGGAAGTCGAGCCCCATTTCGCGATAGCGTTCCGGATCGTCGCCCCAGCCCTCGCGCACCTTGACGAAGAGGAACAGATGGACCGGAGCCTCCACGACCCCGGAGATCTCCTTGCGCGCGTCCGCACCGATCGCCTTCAGGGTCTGGCCGCCCTTTCCGATCACGATCTTCTTCTGGCTTTCGCGCTCGACATAGATCGTCTGTTCGATACGGACCGAGCCGTCTTTCTTTTCTTCCCAGGCTTCCGTCTCGACCGTCGACTGATACGGCAATTCCTGATGCAGGCGGTGAAAGAGCTTCTCGCGTGTGATCTCGGCCGCGAGTTGACGCAGCGGCGCATCCGACATCTGGTCTTCGGGATAGAGCCAGGGGCCGAGCGGGACCTCGCCCGCGAGCCACGAGCGCATGTCGTCCACACCGTCGCCGGTCAGCGCCGACACCATGAAGGTCGCCTCGAACTTCACCCGCTCATTGAGCGCGGTCGCAAGCGCAAGCAGCGCCGGCTTGTCGGTCACATCGACCTTGTTGAGTACGAGATACGAGCGCCCGCGCGACCCGGCGAGCGTCTTCACGATCGCTTCGGCTTCGCTATCCATGCCCTTGCGCGCATCGATCAGCACGCCGGTCAGATCTGCATCCTGCGCCCCCGCCCAGGCGCTCGTCACCATTGCGCGGTCGAGCCTGCGTTTCGGTACAAATATGCCAGGCGTGTCGACGAAAATGAGCTGCGAAACGCCCTCGATGATGATGCCGCGGACAGGCATCCGCGTCGTCTGCACCTTGTGGCTGACGATCGAAACCTTGCTGCGAACGAGCGCATTGATCAGGGTCGACTTACCGGCGTTGGGCGCGCCGATCAGGGCGACAAAGCCGCAACGTGTCGCCTGCTCTTGAGTCTCTTCAGCCATCAGCTCCCACACCTTCACGCGCCAGCAGCGCAGCCGCGGCTGCCTGCTCGGCAGCGCGCTTGGAACGGCCACGGCCCTCGGCCGGGTCACGCTGCGGTAGAATAACCGCAACGCGGAAAACAGGATCGTGATGCGGTCCGGTGCGTTCGACCTCACGGTAAGACGGTGTCGGCAGACCGCGCGCCTGGGCCCATTCCTGCAGCACGGTCTTTGGATCGCGCAGCGGCCGCGCGGGCTTGCGCATGCGATCCAGCCAATAGCGCTCGACCAGAACCTTGGCGGCCTTGTAGCCGCCATCAAGGAACACCGCGCCGATCAGCGACTCGCAGACATCGGCCAGGATCGCGATCCGCGAGCGTCCGCCCGCGCGCACTTCGGAGGCACCCAGACGAAGCGAGTCACCCAGATCGATCGCGCGCGCCACATCGGCGCAGGATTCACGCCGCACCAAGTCGGCGAGGCGGCGCGACAGTTCACCCTCCTCGGCCTTGGGAAACGCCTCGAACAGCATTTCGGACACCGCAAGCCCGAGCACATGATCGCCCAGGAATTCCAGCCGCTGATAGCTCCCGGTCCGGCCCTGGCCCTTCAGCGCGGAAATATGGGTCAGGGCGCGTTCGAGCAGGACCTTGTCGCGAAAGCGATAGCCGATCGTGGTCTCGAGCGCGGAAGCACGCAGAACCTTGCGCTTCTTCTTCTCGACTTCGACACCGCCGGCAGGCTTCGCGTCGGGCACAACGGCCTGCGGCGCATCCTGCGGCTCGGCCGCGGCGACCTTCCGCTTGGCCGTACCCGCCTTGCGCTTTACTCGCGCACTCGTTTCGGCCGCTGTGCTGTCGGCTGCACGGCTCATCGCACGATCTTGAAGATCCGGTTCCAGCGCACCGACCATGGCCAGCGCCATACCTGCCAGGCGCGCTCGCCCTCGCCGACCGAGAAGAAGATGATCTGGGCGCGCCCGATCAGATGGCTGAACGGCACATAGCCGACCTGGCTCAGCACGCGGCTGTCGGTCGAGTTGTCGCGGTTGTCGCCCATCATGAAGTATTGGCCGGCCGGCACAACATATTCCTGCGTGTTGTCGTAGAAGCCGTTGTCCTGGAGATCGAGCGTCGTATAGCTGACCCCGTTGGGCAGCGTCTCACGCCAGCGCTTCACGCGAATCGCGCGGTCGCCCTCCTCCGTCTCGATGTAATCGTCCATGCGCTCGCGCTTGACCGGATCGCCATTGATGAAGAGCAGCCCCTGCTTCATCTGGATGCGATCGCCCGGCAGCCCGATCACGCGCTTGATGTAATCGGTGGAGTCATCCTTCGGCAGGCGGAACACTGTGACGTCGCCGCGATCGGGAGAGGAACCGAAAATGCGGCCCGAGAACAGAGGCGGCGAGAACGGAAACGAATAGGAGCTGTAGCCGTAGGAGAATTTCGAGACGAACAGATAGTCGCCGACCAGCAGCGTTTCCTTCATCGAGCCCGACGGAATATTGAAGGGCTGGAACAGGAACGTCCGGATCACGAGCGCGATGATCAGCGCATGCACGATCACGCGGACGGTCTCGCCGAATCCGCTTTCCTTGCGCTTGGTGCTGGTCACGCTCATTGGCCTCATGTCCGGGAGAGAGTACGCGCTGGCGCGTCGTTGTAGCGGCTGGACGCAGTGTTCGCAACGAAACGGCGACATGCCGCTATGTATCAGAGATTGCTCAGATTATCGAGACGGGCGGATCATCTCTTGCGGCATTTAGAGGCACCGCCGAGATGATCACGATCGCTTGTGCGAGTGGATATTCGTCGGTGAGGCTGATGTCGATACGCGCTTCATAGCCCTCCGGAGTGATCTCGTTCAACCGCTTCAGCGCGCCGCCGGTAAGCTTCATCGTGGGGCGTCCGGATGCCAGGTTCTCGACACCCAGGTCGCGAAAGAACACGCCCTTGCGGAACCCCGTCCCCAGCGCCTTGGAACAGGCCTCCTTGGCTGCGAAGCGCTTCGCATAGGTATCGATGCGGGTCGCGCGCCGCTCAGCCTTCGCCACCTCGACCGGCGTGAAGATGCGCTGGATGAAGCGGTCGCCGTGGCGCGCGAGCACCTTCTCGATGCGCCGGATATCGACGAGGTCGGAGCCCAGACCCAGAATCATGCCGCCTTCACGTTCTGCCGCCCGCGATCCATGGCGCCGCGCATGGTCCGGATCGCATTGTCGAGGCCTTCGAACACCGCCTCCCCGATCAGGAAATGGCCGATATTGAGTTCGACGATTTCGGGAAGGGCCGCAATCGTCTCGGCGCTGGCATAGTCAAGGCCGTGTCCCGCATGCACTTCGAGGCCAAGAATCCTGGCGAAGGCGGCCGCAATCCGGATCCGCTCGAATTCGCGGGCTGCAACATCGTCCTCGCTCACCGCGAGCGCATCGCACCACGCACCCGTATGGAGTTCGATCACCGGCGCGCCGACCGCATGCGCCGCCTCAACCTGCTCCCGGTCCGCTGCGATGAAGAGTGACACGCGAATGCCTGCACTGCCGAGAGACCGCACCGCGCTCTCGACCACGCTGCGCTGACCGACGACGTCGAGCCCGCCTTCGGTGGTCCGTTCGGCACGACGCTCGGGAACGAGGCAGGCCGCGTGCGGCCGGGTTCGCAGCGCGATCTCGATCATGTCGTCGGTGGCGGCCATCTCGAAATTCAGCGGCTTGTCGATCTCGGCCTTGAGGCGCTCAATATCGTTATCGCGGATATGGCGCCGGTCTTCGCGCAGATGGGCGGTGATGCCGTCCGCGCCTGCGGCAACCGCAAGCTTCGCCGCGCGCACCGGATCCGGATGCCGTCCGCCGCGCGCATTGCGGATGGTCGCAACGTGGTCGATGTTCACACCAAGTCTGAGATGGGGAGCCTGCGTCACCACACTAGTACCTGCTAACCGTTCACGCGCGCCACGCTAGCGACCACCGGCT
>CAZIKZ010000364.1:0-4233 GCA_964539845.1 uncultured Hyphomicrobiales bacterium | reverse complement strand
CGCGGCTTTTCGCGCGACACCGATACGATCGTGGAACTCGGCAAACAGGAACTCGTGGTCGCGTAGCACTGCAGACGGATCAGCCGAACAACAGCGCCCCGACCGCCAACGCCGCCGCGCCGGCTATCAACCCGAGAATAAATGCGCCAACGGCTCGCCACCTGTCCTGCGGCGGCTTCTTCTCGCGTCGTTCGCCACCTTGCGCCAGCGTGCGTTCACGCTCGATCAGTCGCGCCGCCACGTAGCGTGTGACCGCCTTTGCGGTATCGCGAATGGCAGGAGATTCCGAAAGCACCTTGCGGCCATAGCGGGTGTCCTGGACAAACCTGTAGGTCCGTTTGTCGCGTCCCATCAGGACGAAGGCTGTCACGTCGATCCATAGCCTGGGTACGTCGCCCCGGCTGACACCGCGATCGAAAATATCCACATTGGCCGGAACCTCGGCGAAGACGGGATCGAGCGCATCATTGAGCATCTCGAGCCGCGCAGCTTCGGCGTCGCGCATCTCCAGCACGATACCGGACCGTTCGGCCGACTCGATCCGAACCTGCCGCAGCGCTTCCTTCAGCGGCGAAACCGGCTCCGGCAGCTCGTCGTCGCGTTTCTTGCGTCCCCACATGGGGAGGAAATTAGCAATCCAACCCTGCAATAGCAAAGTACGGTTACTGAGCACGCTTTTTCCGCGTAGCGGAGAGAGGTAAGAATCGGCGCTGCGCGACCTACGCCTGCGCTGCCTGCAACCACGTCAATCCATCTTCCGTTCGCGCGCGCGGGTGGTATTCCGCGGCAATCCAGCCGGTATAACCGAGTTGGTCCAGCACAGGATAAATCGCGGGGAAGTTCACCTCACCTTCGTCGGGCTCGTGACGCGAGGGGACCGATGCGATCTGGACGTGTCCGATCAACGGCAGGTGCGCCTCGAAACGCCGGAGCAGATCGCCGCCCACGATTTGCGCGTGGTAGAAATCAAACTGGATGCGGATATTCGACTTGCCCGCCTTCGCAATGATATCGGCCGCGTGCTCCACGCGGTTGAGGAAGTAATTCGGCCGGTCGCGATTGTTGATCGGCTCGATCAGGACCGTAATCCCCTTTTCGGCAGCGAGATCGGCGGCACGCATCAGATTGGCGATGAAGGTACGCTCCGCCGCCGGCCGCTCGTTCACCGGGACGAAGCCGGCAAGGCAATGGACCGCCTGGCCGCCAACCGCCGTGATGTAGTCCAGCGCCTGCGCAAACAACGCGTCGAAGTCGCGCTCCCGGTTCGGTACGGCGGCAAGCCCGAACTGCCCATCTCCACCGCGTTCGGTGTTGATCCCAAGCATGGTGAGACCATGCCGCTCGATCTCGTCCCGCAGGGTGGACGCGGGCGTTGTATACGGAAACTGGCCTTCAACGCCCGTGAACCCACCGGCCGCGGCGGCACTGGGCCGCTCCGTCAGCGGCCGCTCCGAAAACAGGTAGGCGATATTGGCTGCAAAACGGGGCATGGGGCCTCGATGACAGAAGTACACGGTCGCTTTTAGCAAATGGTCGGACGCCGCTGGCAAATCGGTCGCGGTTGGTTGCTGTGCACAATCTTCGTCATTTCGTGGGTCAACCAGACTCTGCGACGGACGAGTGGGCGAACCAGCCCTAAAATCCAGTCCGTTGACCACAGGTCAAATTCTATAAAATATCAATAATATCAATGTATTGATGTTATTGGGCAATTGCCCACCACAATCCCCACATAACGAGTGGGACGTTTTGTGGTTGACCTCTTGTATACAGGGGCGTTCGATCTCCACAAAACAAGAGTGCTTTCTCTACCGAGGAAACGAGCGAGGGCCGTGCGATGAACGCACATGAGCTGCTGCAGGAAATCTCCGACTATTGCCGCCAGGCGGGGCTAGCCGAATCCACATTCGGCAGGCGAGCCGTGAACGACGGCAAGCTTACCAGCCGGCTACGCAACGGTGGGCGCATCACCACCGAGACGCTCGATCGCATTCGAACCTTCATGACCATCCACAATGGAAGAGAGAGCGCGCGTCCAATGATCATAGAGCGTGGAGCCCGTCCGGCGGCCATCGATCCAATCCCATCGAGCCAAGTACACGCCAACGCCAACGACGACGGCAACCGCGAATTCCGATTCTTCGACAATCGGCAAAAATATCTGCTGTTCGTGAACACCTGCAGCGAGAAATGGGTGGTCGCCAACAAGGTTGCGCAGGAGCTCGGCAACATTCATCCGCGCCCGCCGGCCGTGCGTCTGTTCGATGCGGGCCTCGGTGACGGCACGGTGCTGACGCGCGTAATGCGCGCGATGCACCATCGCTATGCCAACATGCCGTTTTATATCTCCGGCAAGGAGATCAGCCTCGAGGACATCCGGCTGACGCTCGAAAAAATGCCGGACCGGCTCTACGAGCATCCCTCCACCGTGCTCGTGCTGACCAACATGTATTACGCCGAAGCCCCGTGGCTGACGGTGAAGTCCACCGCAGCCGCCAACAGCCTGGTCTGGAACGAAGTCGCGCTGACTGGAAACACCTCGCACGATTTCGAGGAACAGATCACCAATCTGCAGGGCTTCCTGGACGAAAACTGGAAAGCCGGCGTCAGCCCCAAGACCGGCAACCCGATTTATGAGCGGCCGGTCGTTCTGGTCATCTATCGGCAGGACCACAAATTTCTGCTCGATCCGATCATCCCGCGCCGCGGCGCGGCGCATGCCGACTTCGACCTCGTGATCGCATCTCAGCCGTATCGCGCGCGCGCGTCGGCCGAGTTCAAGGCACAGAAGGTAATCGCGCCGCTCGCCCGCGCGCTTGGCCCGGGCGGCCGGATGATCGCAATCCATTCCTACGGCAACGATCCCGCCTCGGAGATCGTGCAGAGCGTCTGGCCCGACGACAATCCGTTCCAGACCGATCGCCACGCGATCCTGCGCGAAGTGAAAAAGGCGCTCGGCCCTGCCGCGCGCGATCTCAACTTCAACACCTATGCCGATAACCGCGCCATCTTCCGCTACGACATGCACACGCTGCCGAGCGAAGTGACCGGATCGATCGGCACCTCCACCGTGCTCGCGGCGTGGAACGCTGCGATCTATGTCTCGCAGGTCGAGGATGAGCGTCTCAACGAAGCCGTGAAGGACTCGCGCTATCTCGACGCGACGCGCGAGGTTCTGCGCAAGCACAACGGCCTCTGGTTCAACGACGAATCCTACGTCATCTCCCGAAGAAGGGAATAAAACAAAATGGCCGCCCCGCTCCGAAAGCCGTCGCCGCGCTTCGAGTCCGACACCGTCGACGACATCTGTGCGTTCCTGACGGACTTCTCGCTTGAGGTCACCCGTCCGAAGCTCGCCGATCTGGAAGCGATCCGCGACAGCGCGGGCCCGGGCGTGCGTGTTTATGTCAGCGCGATTCCGACCCGCCCATCGGCAGAACTGGTCGAGCAATCGGCGATGGCGCGCAAGGTTGGCCTGGAGCCGATCCCGCACATCGCCGTGCGCAACTATACGAGCCGTGACGAATTATCGGCGCTGATCGGCCGCCTCGCGACCGAGGCCGGCGTGCGCCATGTGCTGGTGATCTCCGGCGATCGCGGCGACTCGGCGGGCCCCTTCACGACCTCGCTCGAGATCATCGAAAGCGGGATCCTTCAGCAGCACGGCATCACGCATGTCAGCATTGCCGGCCATCCGGACGGCCATCCGGTGGTGGCGGACGACGTGATGCATCGCGCCTTGCTCTCAAAGATAGAGGCGGCCGAGCAGAGCGGGCTCACCGCCGACATCGTCACGCAATTCGGGTTCGACGCCAACCGCATCACCCGCTGGGTCATGAAGATGCGCGATCTCGGGATCGAAGCCCCGATCCGCATCGGACTTGCCGGCCCGACCAATCTCACCACGCTCCTGAAATACGCGCAGCGCTGCGGTGTGAAGGCGTCGATCGGCGGCATCACCAAACATGCCGGACTGGTGAAGAACCTGTTTGGCGTCAGCGCGCCGGATTCCATCGTCCGCGTGCTCGCAGGCGAAAATAGCGCCGGCTCGCTCGGCACCGTGGCCGTGCATTACTTCTCGTTCGGCGGCGTTGCCGCGACATCGAAATGGGCCGCGCATGCCGCGCAGGGCCGCATCACGCTGGAAGGCGACGGGTTCTCGGTTGCGCCGTAAGCCCGGTCGTCCCCGCGCAAGCGGGCAACTGTGTTTCATGTCTGAAAAGCGGTTTTGTC
>CAZIKZ010000363.1:0-4287 GCA_964539845.1 uncultured Hyphomicrobiales bacterium | reverse complement strand
TACACGAATTGTTGTCGTGAGAAGGAACACAGCCGTGCGTCAGATCAGAAAGGCGAGCCTGACGCTCGCCGCCGCAGCCATATTCGCATTGGTTGCGCAGCAGGTTTCGGCCTGCACCGGCATCATGCTGAAAATGAAGGATGGCTCCATCGTCCACGGACGCACGCTGGAATTCGGCGTGATGGTCGACACCTCGATCGCCGTGATCCCGCGCGGCTACACGTTCACCGGTCAAACGCCGAACGGGGAGGGCCTGAAATACACCGTGAAATACGGTGCCGTCGGGACCGTTGCCTTCGGCAATCCGCGCCTGCTCGATGGCGTGAACGAGGCCGGGCTCGCCGCAGGCTCATTCTATTTTCCGACCTTCGCCGAATACGCCACCGTGACGCCCGACAACCAGAGCAAGGCGCTCTCGGCGGCCGATTTCCCCAACTGGCTTCTGACGCAGTTCGGCTCGGTCGATGAGCTGCGCAAGGCGGTCGAGAGCGGATCGGTGGTCATCGCGCCGACCGTGCTGGACGGCTGGGGCCCGGTGGCACCGCCCTTCCACTATGTCGTTTACGACAAGACCGGCGCCAGCCTCGCCATCGAACCGGTCGGCGGCAAGCTCGTCGTGCACAACAATCCGCTCGGCGTGATGACGAACTCGCCGTCATTCGATTGGCACATGACCAATCTGCGCAACTATATCGCGCTCGATCCGCGCAACGTGCCGCAGCTCAAGATCGACGGCGCGACCTTCAAGGCCCTCGGTCAGGGCACCGGCATGCTCGGCCTGCCGGGCGACTTCTCGCCGCCGTCTCGCTTTATCCGCGCTGCGGTGTTCAGCGGGACTGCGCTCCCGGCGGAGAATGCCGACAAGGGCATCGATCAGGTGTTCCACATCCTGAACAATTTCGACATTCCGGTCGGCGTTGCGCGCGACGTGAGCGACGGCGTCATTCATTCCGATTACACGCTGATGACGGTGGCACGCGACCCGCAGAACTTGCGGTATTACTACAAGACCTATGATGATCAGACGATCCGCATGGTCGATCTGAAAGCGTTCGATCTGAATGCCAAGACGGTCCGGCAAGTCAGCACCAAGAGCGAGCAGCCGATCGTGAACATGAGCACGAAACTGAAGTAACGGTTTGATCCTGCAAGCCGGTCCGGCGGATGCGCCGGGCCGGAATGCGGCGGCTGAACGCCACGCCATTCACCAATTCGTCGTCTGCCATTCGTCACAACACAAATCCCGGCGTATAGTGCAGCACCCGTGCGCGCGAGGAGTTGTGCCGTGTCCGATTGCATCCACTGCGATATCCATGATCTGCTCGAGCCGGAGCTCGTGCGCGAGGGCGCCGATCTCGGCGCGATTTCGGCAAAGGTTACCGAGGTGCTGGCGGATCTCGTGATCATGGCCGATCCGCAGGATCGCGCCGCGCTGCTCGCCGACGTGATCGCAAATCTCGGACACATCGTGCTGGAAAAGACCGATCAGCCCGAAGGTGCTGGCGGCAGCGGGACGAAGCCGCGCCGGCACTGACTGTTCCGTTTCGGAACAATCCGGCTGGGAACGGCCACCCGGCAGCCGCGTTGACGGCCATGGGTCTTGTCCTTTCATTCGTCGATGCGCGCGCCAGGAAGGTGAAGGCGACGCTCGGTGCGTTTGCGTCGAGCCGAACCCCCGCGATGGTGGGAACCGCGGACAGTCTGATCGATGCGAGACGCATCTTCTGTCGCGATGCGGTTGCCGTGCTGATCGATCGCTATGGATGTCAGAGCCGGATTGGCTATACCGAGATTACGCGCGTTGATGCTGCGCTTCCGGCCGCCAGGATCGTGATCACACACCACGAGGCGGTCGAGGAGCAGCCAGGGCCGGAATTCGCGAACGTGGTTCGGTTTCCCGCGCAACACTCCTGATCCGCCGCGGGTTTATCCCGCGTCGGGCGTTTGGGACTGGGCTTTCTCCCGTGCGGCCTTGCGCGCACCACGCGCCAGGATATTCAGGAATTCAATGAAGGCCGAGAACGCCATCGCTGCGTAGATGTAGCCCTTTGGAATTTTCGCGCCAAAACCCTCGGCGATCAGCGCCATGCCGATCATCAGCAGGAAACCAAGCGCAAGCATGACCACGGTCGGATTGCGGCCGATGAAGTTCGATAGCGGCGTCGCCGCCACAAGCATGACGAACACCGCGACGCAGACCGCGATGATCATGATCGGGATATCGTCGGTCATGCCGACCGCGGTGATGATGCTGTCGATCGAAAACACGATATCGAGCAGGATGATCTGCGTGATCGCGGACGCGAAGCCGAGCTGCGCCGCCCTGCTATCGAACATGTCGGGACCCGGATCCAGGTCCACGTTGTGATGAATCTCCCGGGTCGCTTTCCAGACCAGAAACAGGCCGCCCGCGATCAGGATCAGGTCGCGCCAGGAGAAGTAGTGGCCGAACAGCGAGAACAGCGGGGTCTTGAGTTGTACGATGATCGCAACAGTGCCGAGCAGGGCAAGTCGCATGATCAGCGCGAGCCCGATGCCGATGGTGCGCGCCTTTTGCCGGTGTTCCTCCGGCAGCTTGTTGGTCAGGATCGCAATGAAGATCAGGTTGTCGATCCCGAGCACCACCTCCATGGCGATCAGGGCGAGAAGCGCGGCCCAGGCGGTCGGGTCGGCGGCCAGCGTGTAGAGGTAATCCATCGGGGGCTACCGGGGCGATGTATTCGACGGTCATGCGCCCGGTAACCGGGGCACCGGAGCCATAGACGCATGATGGCCGGATTAGTTCCAGCCCAATCCCACAATGGGAGTTGATCGGATCGCAAACCACGCCTATCTGGCTGTCATGTCCGAGACCCTTCCGAACGCGGCGTCCCGCCGCATCTCGTGGCCGCTGGTGGCGGTCGGGTCGGGCTTTGGTGCGCTGCTCGCAATTGCCTGCACGCTCTGGATTTATTACGGCACCGCAGTGTTTTTCGAGATCGTGCGCGCGGGGATCGCGGCGTGTTTCTGATCGCTTGATGACGCCCCCATGACCCAGCAGACCACACGCATTGTCACGGTGATCGCCGCCTTCATTGGCGGGCTTGTGCTGTTTTCCGCCGCGATTTTCATGTTTGCCGGCCGGCTGCCGACGCCGATCCCGGCACCGTCGGCGATCGGCGGCCCGTTCCAGCTGGTCGACCAGAACGGCGCGGTGGTGACGCAGGACGCTCTGAAGGGCAAGCCGTCGCTGATGTTCTTCGGATTCACGCATTGTCCGGATATTTGCCCGACCGCGCTGTTCGACATGACGCAGGTGTACAAGGCGCTCGGCCGCGACGGCGACAAGCTGTCGGCGTTTTTCGTCACGGTCGACCCGGAGCGCGATACGCCTGACATTCTCAAGGAATATCTGTCGAGCTTCGATCCTAGGCTGCGCGGACTGACAGGCGAGGCGGCTTCGGTCGCCGCGATGGAAAAGGCCTACCGGGTTTATTCCAAGAAGATTCCGCTCGATGCGGGCGGTTACACGATGGATCACACCGCGCTGGTCTATCTCATGGACAAGGAAGGCCGGTTCGTCGCGCCATTCAATCTCAAGCGCAAGCCGGAAGACGCGGCGGCGGAGCTGAAGCGGTATTTTTGATGAGCGGCTACGACGGATTCGGCAAGTCCGTCGCCGTAGCCTGCCGCGATGTGCGCGCGAGACCGTGCTCGGTCTTCTCCCAGCGATAGGGTGACCGTATCAGTTGGAAGACGGCGCGCCAGGCCGCGACCGAAAGCAGGATCCAGTAGAACGGCAGCAGCAGCAGATAGGGCGCGCTCCGCGCGAGCCTGCGCCGCGACAGCCCGACGAAGCCAAGCAGCGCCGAGAGTAGATAACCGATAACCAGCGTTGCGACATAGAGGCCTGCAAAGGCTTGCTCGAAGACATTCGCCTTGCTCGACCACAGCAGGCCTGTCGCGAGTTGTGCTGCCAGTACGCCTGCGAAGACGCCGTGCACGAGTGCAGCCAGGACCGCGCCGCCGATCACGAGTTGGAACACCAGAAAGCCGCCGGGATGCAACTCGCGCCAGAGCCGCGCAGGGTTGCGCATGTGCACGGCCCAGGTCTGCAGATAGCCCTTGAACCAGCGCGTGCGTTGCCGGATCCACGGCACAAGGCGGGCCGGCGCCTCCTCATACGTCGACGATTGAACGAGCGTGGTGTGATAACCCGCGCGTGCGAGCCGGATGCCGAGGTCGGCGTCCTCAGTGACGTTGTAGGGATCCCAGCCGCCAAGACCGCGCAGCGTGGCGGTGTGGAAA
>CAZIKZ010000362.1:0-4288 GCA_964539845.1 uncultured Hyphomicrobiales bacterium | reverse complement strand
GGACTGAGCGAACAGGCCGCCAATTGCTTTCACGGCCGCTCGCTCGATTTCTTTGCGCTCGCAAGCGACATGATATCGGCGGCAAGCGCGCGCGAGATGGGCTTGCCGGGGTTCGACGGGCTCGGGCTTCCGGCAGAGGCAAACCCGGAGCGCGATGAGCCCTATATCCATCATTTCCCGGACGGCAACGCCTCGCTCGCGCGGCTGCTCGTGCGCGCGCTCCTTCCTGCCGTGGCGCCGGGCAAGACCATGGACGACATCGTGCTCGCGCCATTTTCCTATGACCGGCTCGATCTGCGCGAGAGCCCGGTGCGCATCCGCCTGCAATCGACATGCGTCAACGTGAAGGACCGCAAGGGTGGCGTCGAGATCGCCTATGTCCGCCACGGCGAGGTCCATCGCGTGCGTGGCGGCCGCGCGATCCTCGCCTGTTTCAACTCCGCGATCCCCTACATGATGCCGGACCTGCCGGAGGCGCAGCGCAATGCGCTGCTGCACAACGTCAAGGCTCCGCTGGTTTATACCAAGGTGGCCGTGCGCAACTGGGAGCCATGGGCAAGGCTCGGTGTGCACGAAATCTCCGGCCCGATGTCATTCCATTGCCGGGTCAAGCTCGACTATCCCGTCAGCATGGGCGGCTACAATCATCCGCGCCGTCCGTCGGAGCCGATCGGGCTGCACCTCGTCCATGTCCCGAACGAGAGCAATCCCGGCATGGAGGCGCGTGACATGTTCCGGATCGGGCGCATGAAGCTCCTCGAGATGAGCTTCGAGGATTTCGAGGTGCGCATTCGCGACGAACTCGACCGCATGCTCGGTCCCGGCGGATTTTCCAGCGCGCGCGACATTGCCGCGATCACGGTCAATCGCTGGGCGCACGGCTATGCCTACGGCGAGAATTCGCTGTTCGATTCCGACGACGTGGATGAGATCAAGGAAAAGGCGCGCGAGCCTCACGGCCGCGTCGCCATCGCCAATTCGGATGCCGGATGGAGCGCGTATGCGCACAGCGCGATCGATCAGGCAAGGCGCGCAGTGGATGAGGTGTTGTGAAGCTTCACCCTTTCCCCGCGAGCGGAACGAGTGGTGGGGAGGGGTCGGGGGTGGGGGGCTTTTCGGGCGTGCGGTGAAGATTATCCGCCCACCCCGATCTCCTTCGCTTCGCTTCGTCGATCGACCCTCCCCACCGCTTCGCGGGGGGAGGGTAAGTCCCGCTATTTTTGCTTATAGGCCGTCACCAGCGCATTCACATTGGCATCGAACAGCGAGATGTAATCGTCGCTGTTCGGCAGCATGCCGACGCTGCCTGCGAGTTGCACCACCTTGGCTCCGGTGCGCTGCGCCAGCATGTTCGAATGCCGCTCCGGCTGGTTCGCCTCGGCAAGGATGAATCGGATCTTCTTGTCCTTCATCAGCTTGACCAGTTCGCCGATGCGGCCAAGTTTCGGCGGCGCGCCGTCGCGCTCGGTGATGAAGTCGACGATGTTGAGATTGAAACGGCGCGCGAAATAATCCCAGTCGTCGTGGAACGCGAGCAGGGGTTCACCCTTCAACGGTTCGAGCCGTGTGGTCCATTCACCGATTTTCTGATTCAGCCGCGAGAGGAAAGCCGTGCGGTTCTGTTCGTAATAGCGCTTGTTGTCCGGGTCGACCTCGGAAAACGTCTTGACCATCGCGGCGGTGATCGAGTCCGCAGTCTTCGGGTCCAGCCAGTAATGCAGTATTGCTGCGCCGCGCTGCGAGCGGCGATTGCGTGCCGCGAAGCCCGCGCTGACCAGCGTCGGGTCGGTTGCAGAGACAGCAGCCGACGCATCGACATGCCCTTTCTCGCCGCGCTCGATGTCGCTGCGGCCGTTCTTCTGAGCCGCGCGCGAGAGCAGCTTGTCGAACCACCCGTCGATCCCGGGACCGGCACGCACGACCACCCGTGCGCCCTTCAGCACCGAGGTCTCCTGCAGGCGCGGGGCATAGCGTTCGGGGCGTTCGCCCGGCGGAACCAGGCTCGTGACGATAACGCGTTCCGCGCCGACCGCCTTGGCGAGCACCTTCAGATCGCCCGTTGTGGTGACAATGCGCAGCCGGTCTTGCTGGGCCGAGGCTGTGGATACGAATGCGGCGAGGGTCGCGAGGGCAAGGATCAATCGTGTCATGTCGTTGTCCGTTTCGGTGCGGCATTATAAGTTGCCGGCGGGCTCTAATCCACGCCTTGCCGAAATTTCATCCCGAGGGCCGACCGGCCGCCAGCACAAACCGGAGTCTGCATGCGTTTTGCGCCAATTCGCGCTGTATCCATGGTTTTGGGCATCTGCGCCGCGCTGGCGATTGCTGCGATGTGGCAGCCCGCGGCCGCGCAAAAGGCATTCCCGTACGGCGCCGAATTGAGGCTCGACGCGAACCCGATGAAGGGGTCGAAGCGGCTGCCGTGGCTCCAATTCTCCGAGAATGGCACCGTCGATATCGATCTGTGGTGCGCAAGCGGCCGGGGGCGTGCGGACGTGTCGGGGCGGGCCATCACGATCGTGCCGACGGGGCTGCGGGACAATCAGTGTTCCCAGGCCCAGCTCGAGGCGGACAAGGATTTCCTGAGCAAGCTGATGCAGGTCACGGCCTGGCGCTGGGAGGGCGTCCTGCTGGTGCTCGAGGGGCCCGAAGCGCTGCGCTGGCGGCCGGCGTCGAATTGAGCCAGTCGTCATTCCGGGGCGCCTGCGAAGCAGGCGAACCCGGTATCCAGAATCACACGTGAGTATTTGGCTGGATTCCGGGTCCCTTCGCTTCGCGAAGGTCCCGGAATGACAGCTTCTTGAGCCTATTTCGACCAAGTCTCCTTGTCGGAATCCCAGCTCTGGCCCTTCAGCTCCCGCGCGATCGTCGCCTGCAGGTTGTCGCTGCCCACCGGCTCGGGAGATTCCTCGCCACTCTGATTGGTTGCGATGCTCAGGCGCGGGCCAGCACCGTCATCCTGGATTTCGCTCTGGCTCTGACCGATGCGGATCACGAGCGTGTCCTTCGCGCCGGGCTTCTCGCCGCTGATGACGAAAGGAATGCCGATCACCTCGGTCAGCCCAAGTCCCGGTACGGTGACATCCGGCCGTTTGACGGTAACCGCCAGTTCCCCGGTGATCTCGTCCCATTCGGTCTTGCCCGGCTGAGCGGAGAACACTTTGGCTGCAGCTGCCGCAATCGCTTCGCCGAGCTTCTGCCGTTCAAGTTTGCCGGCGCTGTCGCGAAACGTTCCTGCGGGAATTCGCACCGCGCGGCTGAGATCGAGACCACCGCTGGTCCATCCGGCCCGCGCGACGCCCGGAAGCGCCTTGACCTTGCTCATCAGGTCGACCACGCGCTCCGGGTCGACATCGAACTGTATGTCGACGGTGCCGCGCCGCAGCGACTCGCAGCTCGGCGCGATGCTGTAGCCCTGGATTTTCACGTTCTCGGTGCGCAGGGTCTTCAGGAGGTCGATCATGGCCGGACGCGCGACGCGGATCGCGAGCGCACCGGGGGTCACTTCGCGGAAATCCGCCGGGTTATCGACAATCGACTCATCGACCGAAGTCTGTTCGCGAAAGTCCCTCTCGCTCATGTCGGCAAGGTCGTCCGAGGACGCCTTGAAAATCTGGTCGCCGAGCTTGACGGTGCCTTCGAATGTGAAGCTGTTACCGGTGGCTGAGCGCGCGAGATCGACGGTGACCGGCCGCTTGCTTTCCTGCGTCTGACCCGTGCCGACCAGGCGATTGCCTTGCGGCTTCAGCGTAACGACGAAGCGATCGCGCAGCGGCGATCCGGGCGATGGTGCGTGACAGACGTCGAGTTCGGCCGACACGACCTTGTTGCCCTGGCGTGTCTCTTTCAGGAAAGCGTCGGTCTCAATGTCGCCCAGCAATCCGTAAACGCCGTTGAAATATCGGACGCTGGTTTGCGCCGATGCGGCGAACCCGCTGCATGCCAGAGCCAGGGCCGCAATCGACAACACGCGCATCGTCATGTCTCCGCATTCTCAAATCGCCTGAATGCTAGCATGGCGACCGATGCGGCGCAGAAAAAAGGCGCGGCTTGCGCCGCGCCTTGATCTCGTTCCTTGGATTTGGGTGACTGGGCTAGAAGCCCATGCCGCCCATGCCGCCACCACCACCACCCGGCATCGCGGGCGCGGCGTCTCTGGGCAACTCGGCGACCATCGCCTCAGTCGTGATCAAGAGGCCCGCCACCGACGCCGCATCCTGCAGCGCCGCGCGCACCACCTTGGCCGGATCGATGATGCCCTTCTCGACTAGGTCGACATACTCTTCGT
>CAZIKZ010000361.1:0-4288 GCA_964539845.1 uncultured Hyphomicrobiales bacterium | reverse complement strand
TTTCGATTTGAAGTTCCTAATCGAGCTTGCGGCAGGCGCTGTAGGAACTTCAAATCGGCAGCACTAGAAACGCGCGGCGGCAAATCGCCGCCCTTTCAGGGACGCCGTGTCGTCATAGGCATGTTTGGTCTCGCGCGGTGGTAGCTTGACCTTCGACCGCGGCAGATTCTTGTACGGGACGGCACTCAGGATGTGCGCAAGGCAATTCAGCCGTCCGCGCCGCTTGTCGTCGGAGCGCACAATGACCCATGGCGCATGCTTGCTGTCGGTTTGCTTCAGCATCGCATCGCGGGCGCGGGAATAATCGTACCAGCGACTGTAGGACTTGATATCCATATCGCTCAGCTTCCACTGCCGCAGCGGATCTTCCAGGCGCGCGGTGAACCGCCGCTCCTGCTCCTTCATCCCTACTTCCAGCCAGATCTTGATCAGAATGATCCCGGCGTCGACGATGTGCTTCTCAATTTCGGGACAAAGCTCCAGAAAATGCTTGTATTGCCGGTCGCCGACGAACCCCAATACATGTTCGACGCCGGCGCGATTGTACCAACTGCGATCGAATATGACGATTTCGCCTGCTGCAGGAAATCGCTCGATGTAGCGCTGGATGAACATCTGACTCTTTTCTCGATCCGTCGGGGCCGGCAGCGCGATGACCCGAAACACGCGAGGGCTCACCCTTTCCGTCAGGGCCTTGATCGTTCCCCCTTTTCCGGCGGTGTCACGGCCCTCGAAGACGACGATGACCCGCTGCCCCTTGGCCTTGACCCAGTCCTGAAGATGACAGAGTTCGACTTGCAGCTTACGAAGCTCTTTCTCGTAGTCCTTTCGCGGCATCCTGTCGGCCGTTTTGTCGACGTCCTTCGGCTTTGCATTTTTTCGCTTCGCCATGGCTTGCCCAATGCTCCAGACTGGCATCTCCGTGCGGAGACCGGCCTCCCGCGGCCTGTTCGAGGCGATCACGCCCCTCGGGTTTGGATAAACTGTACTTAGGTTTAGTCTTTTGAAGCGCTACTTTCTTTCGGTCTTGCCATCGAAGGTCGGGCTCGCAATTGATTTTCGCAGGACCTCGAAAATAACCGCCGTCGACCAGCCAAACAGCAGAACACCGTTCATCGCCGTCATCGGGCCGAGAAGGCGCCACCTCTCGACCGGCAGTATGTCACCGTATCCAAGCGTCGTGTAGTTGACGAAAGCAAAATACACATCGGATCCGTGAACGGCAGGCGGCAAGATATCGACAATCCAGTATGCCAGTCCCCACACGGCAACTTCGCAGAGGTGGGCCAGCATGAGGACCAGGACCGTCACGATCATGACCTGCATCAGCGATATCGACGATCGTACCGCGGCCGTACTCCCCATCGCACGCGCGATCCGGATAACCCAGGTCATGGCCAGGGCGTGAACTGCAATATTGACGATGCTGATGCCGCCCCCGACCAGAAGCTGTCTCACCAGGTTCATGCGATCACCACGTGCTGACCAGTGACAGAGCGCGCAGGCTCACCAAGGGAATGCCTTGCTTCAGATCAAGCTGGTCGATCATAAACCTGTATAAACGACACCGAAACAATTGAGATTGACGTATCTTTGTCTGTCCCGCATTGGCCAGACGGCATATTCGTTGCACCGGAAGCAAATCGATAGTTTCTTGACGAAAGGCAGTTACGGGCTTTCAATGGTAGTCTAGAGTCGTTACATCCATGCGATTTTATGAATGAAAAATTCAGCTTTCCTTTGAAAGTGAGTGAAATTTGCGTCAGCATTCTCTCGGTCCGGGCAATGACCGCTAAGATACAACAGGAGCACCAGTCCGTCGCTTTCGTCATCGATGACGATCCAACGATACGCGACGGCTTGAGCAGCCTGCTCAGATCGGTGGATATTGCTGTCGAGACCTTTGCCTCGACAGCAGATTTCCTGCGAAGTAAACGGCCCGACATCCCGGCCTGCCTGATTCTCGATGTCAGGCTACCTGGGACGAGCGGTCTGGACTTCCAGGAAGAGCTCTGCAAACGCGGAGTGTCCATGCCCATCATTTTCATCACGGGACATGCTGACGTTCCGATGAGCGTTCAGGCCATGAAAGCCGGCGCCGTGGAATTTCTGTGCAAGCCCTTCCGAGAGGAAGAGCTGCTTCGCGCAGTGCGGTTCGCAATCAAGAAGGACGCCGTTCAACGCGACAAGTCGTCGGCTCTTTCGGTGCTCCACGCCAGCTTCGATTCATTGACGCCGCGTGAGCGGGAAGTGATGGCCCACATCGTTTCCGGACTGATGAACAAGCAGATCGCCGGCAAACTGAACCTCAGCGAAATCACCGTCAAGGTTCATCGCGCGAGCATCATGCGAAAGATGCAGGCCAGATCGCTTGCCGAACTCGTCCGTCAGGCGGACGCGCTGGGGGTCGGCAGAACCGAGCCAGACGCCTAGGCGATCAGGATTATCTCTCGGACGCAACTTGCAGGCGCGACCGACCATCGGTGGCGCGACCAGCCTCGTGCTCGCGGTCAGGTTCTGCTTTCAACATCCGAACTCTGTCTCGCCCGCGTGCTTAGCGGCAACGCAACCTCGAAAATCGCGCCACCTTGAGGGGATGCCGATGCCCGTATTTGCCCGCCATGCGCCTCCACAATAGAGCGGCAGATTGAAAGGCCCATTCCCATGCCGCGCGCCTTCGTGGTGAAGAGCGGCTTAAAAATCCGATCCAAATTGTCCGCGTCGATTCCCGCTCCGGTATCTTTGATCGAGACACGCACGCCTCCGGATGGGCTTCGCCCGGAATACACACGAAGCAATCGCGTTTGCGCAGACTGCATCGCTTCGATCGCGTTCATCACGAGGTTGAGGATGACTTGCTGTAACTGAACCCGATGGCCTTCAATGAGGGGAAGGCGGTTATCGAGTTGCGTTTCGACCTCTATGCCGTATTCGCGTACGTTAAGCCGGACGGTCGTCAAGGTCGAATTGATCAGTTCGTTGATATCGACAAGGCTCTTGCCCTGTTCCTGTTTACTGAAGATCGCCCGAACCTCCGAAACGATGTCGTTCGCTCGATGGACGGCGCCGACGATCTGGTTCAGCGACTTGCGCGCTTCATCGACGTTTAATCGCCCGGCGCCAAGCCAGTTAAGCGCCGCGTAAGCGTTCGCAGCGACGGTGGTGAGCGGTTGCTTGACCTCATGGGCGATGGAGGCCGACAATTCTCCAGCGGCAGCAAGGCGGTTCACGCTCTGCAATTCAGCCATGGTATTGCGTGCTAGGACTTCGGCCGCGTGGCGGCGACGATGTTCGTACAGCAACCAAAGGATTACGAGCGCCTGAATCAGGATCGCTGCCCCGGCGCCGAAGACTTGGAGGCGATGCTGCTCCCAGACTGTTGGCATTCGGAAATACACCTCGCTTCCAGGAGGCAACCGGCTTTCGCTGATCCCCCAACGCTGCATTTCCCGCCAGTCGAATCTCGGCGTTCCCATGCCGACCGGCGCCACCTTGATCGAGCCGGCACTCTCTCCACCCAGGATTCGAGCGGCGACGGATCCGACTTGCCGTCCGACCTCGAGAACCGGGACATGCGGACCACCTACGATCTCGCGTCCAAAGAACGCGTCCGTGTAGCTGAAAATCGGCGCACTGGCGGTCTCATGAAGCCGCGTCAGCGCCCTGCTCTCTTCATGCACGACGCCCGCAGCATCGACGATCATCAACTCCCAAAAGATCGCGGAGTTCGGTGGTAGCGTTGCGGCGTGTTTCAGAATCTCATCGAAGGACAGCGAGTCATACCAGGTGAACTTGAGCCGGTTCGCGAGCGGCTGCGCCTCGCGCGCAATTTCCTCTCGCCAGAACTTCTCAATGGGCGAGATTCCGACGACTATCGCGACGTGATTGACGTTCGGTAGAACCTGCAGAATATTGCTGAGCGCCGCATGATAATCGATCGCAACGGCCACCACTGTGTCGTTCGGACCAAGGGCAGAGTATTTCACTCGGCGCTGATCGACGACCGTCAGAATCATCGGGGTGGTGGGGAACAGTTGTTGACGGTGCCGCTGGACAAAAGCAGCTGCCGGCGCACCGATACTTACAATCAGGTCGGGCTTCTGTCTGGAATGCAGCGCTCGAAGGTATTCGACAAACGCGTCTTCCGAGTTGTCGTCACTTGATCGTGCTGTGACCAGCGCGTGTTCCTGAATGTCGAGCTGCCACGGTGATTGCCGCTCCAGCTCCAGGCGGATCGCCTTCGCGTATTCGCTCCACGGCTTGAACTCCCGGCCAAAGGAGTGCAGCA
>CAZIKZ010000360.1:0-4309 GCA_964539845.1 uncultured Hyphomicrobiales bacterium | reverse complement strand
TCGCCGTGCTCATGGGCTATCGGTCCGGACTGCTTCGCAGTCTGGCGACGATCTTTGGTTATCTGCTGGCTGCGCCGGTCACGATCGTCGCGGCGCCGAAACTCGCGCCGCTGTTCACCACGCAAGCCCCCTCTCCGGACGGGCCCGGCATCCTGATCTATGCAGGCGTCTTCCTTGTGGTCGGCATCCTGACAGCCGCCATGCTGCGCAGCGCGGTCGGCCTTGTGTCCGGCGACGATGTCAGCGTGCCGGATCGCGCCGCCGGCGCTGCGCTGGGTGCGGTCCGCATTGTGCTCCTCGCCGTGCTGATGGTGCTGATCTTCGACCGCATCATTCCGGCGAAGCGCGAGCCGGCCTGGCTCGCGCAGTCGCAGTTGCGTCCGCTGCTTGCCGCGGCCGGCGAACAGGGCGTTCGCAAGCTCCCTCCCGACGTCATCGCCCAGATCGACCGGTTGAAAAAAGAGCGCGGCATCTGAACCGTGATGTCTGCGGCGCGGACGCGCGCGACGGGTTGACCCGCGCGACGGCGATTCACTATGGTCTTTCACAATAACGTCAAAAATTTCGCTATTGCGAAAAAGAGGAACGCTTGACCAAACCCTGTCCCGGCGCGCCGAAAGCCACCGCGCCCTCCTTCGACATGCCGCCCGGCGCGACCGACTGCCACGTCCATGTGATCGGTCCCTATGCGCAATACCCCATCGCGGACGATCGCGCCTACACCGCGCCGGAAGCCCCGCTGCCGGTGTTCCGGGACATGCTGCGCACCATGGGGCTCGAGCACGCGGTGATCGCGCATGTCTCGACTCACGGCACGGATCTTCGCGTCACGCTCGATGCGATCCGCGAGATCGGCAGCACGACACGGGGCACCATCATGCTCACGCGGTCGATGACAGATGACGATCTGAAGCAATTCCACGCGCAGGGCATTCGCGGCATCCGCCTTGCACATGCCTTCGGCTATGATGTCACGGAAGACGCGCTTGCAGACGCAGCGCGCCGTATCGCAGGCCTTGGCTGGCATATCGCGATCTGGCCCGGCAGCGTCGATGAACTGAAACTGATCGCGCGCGCGAGCGCAGGCCTTCCGGTTCCGATCGTGCTCGATCATCTCGCAGCCAATGCTTGGGATCGCCAGCGTGGCGTGGACCAGGAGGGATTCGCCGCATTGCTTTCGCTGCTCTCGTCCGGCCGCGCCTATCTCAAACTCTCCGCAATGCATCGCGCGACCAGCGGCATTTTTCCGTGGCCGGAGTTGATCCCGTTCGGTGAAAAGCTTGTCGCCGAAGCGCCCGAGCGTCTGCTCTGGGCGAGCGACTGGCCGCATGTCGGCTGCTGGGACGGCAACATGCCGGAATCCTCGCAATTGCTCGATTGGCTGCCGCGCATCGGCGCCGACGCCGCGAAGCGACAGCGCATCCTGGTCGACAATCCGGCCGCGCTTTACGGATTCTGAGAACAGAACAACACGGAGAAACGCCATGAATCGCCGCAAAACCCTGCTCACCATTGCCGGGGCTCTTGCAGCGCCGCTCGCGGGCACATCGGCGCTGTTTGCGCAGACGCTCGACAAGTCGAAGACAGTTCGCTTCCTCGTCGGGTTTCCGGCCGGCGGCTCGGTCGACATCGTAGCGCGTCTCGTCTCGGACCAGCTTCGCGCCGAACTTGGCATCACGCCGGTGGTCGAGAATATCTCCGGCGCCGGCGGACGGATCGCCATCGAGCGCGCCAAGGCAAGCGCGCCCGACGGCACCACCATCATCGTCACGCCGGCCGCGATGATGACGCTCTATCCGCTGATCTTCTCCAAGCTGAACTACGACCCGGTCAAGGACTTCATCCCGGTTTCGCCGCTCTGCACGCTGGAGTTCTCGCTGATTGTCACCAGCGCCGTCTCCGATAACGTGAAGACCCTCGCCGACCTGATCACCTGGTACAGGGCCAATCCCTCGAAGGCGTCCTACGGACATGGCAGCGCCGGCTCGCCGATGCACTTCATTGGCGCCATGGTCGGCCAGCACGCCAAGCTCGACCTCACGCATATTCCCTATCGCGGCGCATCGCCGATGCTGCAGGACGCGCTCAGCGGCCAGGTCGCGGTTGCCGTCACGACGGTGACGGACTCGCTGCCGCATATCCAGAGCGGCAAGCTGCGCGCGGTCGCGGTCAGCGGAAAGGACCGTTCGAAATTTCTTCCCGACGTGCCTACCTTCGCAGAACAGGGCGCGGCCGCCATCGTGGTCGAAGACTGGTTTGGCATGTTCGTGCCGGCCAACACGCCGATGCCGATTGTCGAGCAACTCAATGCCGCGGTTGGCAAGGCACTGACCGCCCCGCAGATCCGCGAGCGGATGCAGCAACTGGCCTATGTGCCGGCCGGCGGCTCGCAGGCCGAATTCGTCAAGCGGCTTCAGGCCGATCTCGAAAAGTGGAGCCCGGTGGTGAAGTCGACCGGTTTCAGGATCGAGGAATAGTCCGACTGTCAGACCGCGGCACCCGCCGGAACGTCCCGGTGGAGAGGCGGAAGCCTGTACCCTTTCCGTTCACTTTTCCGGTTAGACTCGGGGAGTGATTCGTTTTGGGCTTCAGGTTTCGCCATGAAGAACGCAGGTCAATTTGTCTGCACGGGCGTCGTGGCCATGGATGGCTGCGGCATCACGCTCACGATGGTCGAGCGCCGTCTCCATGACGGCCGCTGCGAGCATTGCGCGCTGGACTGGGACGAGCGGGTCCGCGCCTGGCGCTTTGGCCGCACGGACGCCGATCTCGATGAGCATTTCGCGGAAGCGGCCCGCAAGCCCGCCACGGCCCAATCGCGCCGCGCGAAGGCAGCCTGACGGCCCGGCAGCACCCCCAGGACCATCGCCGTCACCCGAGGTGGCCGCGTAGTGCCCTCGAAGAGCGACGCCCGATCGCTAGCCGCTGATCTTTCACTCGTTTGCGCTCGCACCTCAGGATAACGACCTAAGCCTACGGGAACGCCGCCAGCAGCGTCTGCAGCGAGGCCACCAGCGCCTCGCCCGTGGTGTTCAGCGCCACCAGAATGGCGAGCGCGATCAGCGCGCAGATCAGCCCGTATTCGATCGCAGTCGCGCCGCGCTCGTTGGCGGCAAACCGCCTGACCATTGCAAGCATTCCGGTTTCTCGGCTGGCCCGCTCCCGCGTCTTGCTTGCCGCAGAAAGATTGCAACGGCGCCAATGCAAAATCTAAAATTGCAACAGTCGGGGCGGGCGCCCGGATGCGGTACGCTGGCTTTCATGGCTACACTGCGCCAACGCCACACGAGACCTCTCGCATGAGCATTCCGCGATGGCCTGACGCGATCACATGGCTTTCGATCGTCGCCGCGTGTCTGCTTACTCTTGTATCGGCGGGAGCAGCGGCAGCGCCGGTGCTGGACGTCACCATCGATGGCGAGACCCGGCGTTTCACGCGCGACGCCTTGCTGGCGCGGCCTGACGTCACCAGTGTCGAGATCGCCGCGGATGTTGCGTATGGCAAGCCGATGCGCTTTCGCGCTATCCCGCTGGCGGCGTTGTTGACCGGACTTCGCGCGCCCGCCGACAGCGTGATCGAGACCGTCGCGCTCGACGGCTTCGCCGCGCAATTGCCGCTCGATCTCGTCACCAACACGGATCCCGCGAAGGCCATTGCCTGGCTCGCCATCGAACCCGCCGACGCGCCATGGCCGGAGCTTCCCGGCAAATCGTCTACCGCCGGACCGTTCTATATCGTGTGGACAGGTGCGGATGCGGCGGCGATCCGTAGTGAGCAATGGGCGTATCAGGTGGCAAAGCTCGAAAGCCAGTTGTCCCCGTCCGCGCGCTGGCCGGAGCTTGCCGTCGATCCCGCGTTACCCGCGACGCACGAGGTGCGCGCCGGTCAGGCGCTCTACGTCACGCAATGCCTGCCGTGCCATACCATCAACGGCGCCGGCTCCGGCAATGTCGGCCCGGACATGAACCGGCCGATGAACCCGACCGAGTACATGACACGCGGCGCGCTGCACGCGCTGATCCGCGATCCGAAATCGGTCCGCACCTGGCCGACGCAGATCATGCCCGCCTTCCCGGCGGATCAGATGAGCGACCGCGATATCGACCTGGTGATCGGCTATCTCGCGCACATGGCGACGCGGCGGACAGCGCAGCAATAATCCGCGCGACCGCGTCCGGTTACGTCTTCGCGCCCGTTACGCCGCAGCCGGTGCGGGCGTCGGCAGCCGCGACGGCAGACAGGCCGTCACGATAAAGATCGCGGCGGCCGCGAGCGCCATCAGCCGGAACAATGAATCGAAGCCGTAAT
>CAZIKZ010000359.1:0-4346 GCA_964539845.1 uncultured Hyphomicrobiales bacterium | reverse complement strand
CGCGGAATCGGTCGCTTGGCTCGAGGGGCATCTTCGCAACTATCCCGGCGCGATCCTGATCGTCACCCACGATCGCTACTTCCTCGACAACGTCACGAGCTGGATTCTCGAACTCGATCGCGGCAAGGGCATTCCTTATCAAGGCAACTACACATCCTGGCTCGGTCAGAAACAGAAGCGTCTCGCGCAGGAAGGCCGCGAGGAAGAATCGCGCCAGCGCACGCTCGCGGCCGAACAGGAATGGATTTCCGCCTCGCCCAAGGCGCGGCAGGCAAAGTCGAAGGCCCGTTACCAGCGCTACGAAGACCTTCTGCAGAAGGCCGGTCAGAAACAGACAACAACGGCACAGATCGTCATCCCGGTCGCCGAACGACTGGGACAGAATGTCGTCGACTTCGAAGGCCTGACCAAGGGCTTCGGCGACAATCTTCTGATCGACAACCTCACCTTCAAGCTGCCGCCCGGCGGCATCGTCGGCGTCATCGGACCGAACGGCGCCGGCAAGACCACGCTGTTCCGGATGATCACCGGGCAGGACAAGCCGGACTCCGGCACGATCAAGGTCGGCGAGTCGGTGCATCTCGGCTATGTCGACCAGTCGCGCGATGCGCTCGACGGATCGAAATCGGTCTGGGAAGAGGTTTCCGGCGGGCTCGATCAGATCCTTCTCGGCAAGAAGGAAGTGAATTCGCGCGGCTATTGCTCGGCCTTCAATTTCAAGGGCGCCGACCAGCAGAAAAAGGTCGGCCAGCTCTCAGGCGGTGAGCGCAATCGCGTGCATCTCGCCAAGATGCTGAAATCCGGCGCCAATTTGCTGCTGCTCGACGAACCGACCAACGATCTCGACATCGACACACTGCGCGCGCTCGAAGAGGCATTGGAAGATTTCGCCGGCTGCGCCGTGATCATCAGCCATGATCGCTGGTTCCTCGATCGGATCGCGACCCACATGCTCGCCTTCGAAGGCGACAGCCATGTCGAATGGTTTGAAGGCAACTTCCAGGAATACGAGGCGGACAAGATGCGCCGTCTCGGTACCGACTCGGTCGTGCCGCACCGGCTGAAATACAAGAAGTTCACGCGGTAGCCGGCAGCGCCTCCATATCCGGAGGCGCACCGGTCATTCTGAAAAATTGAAACAGGCGCGCGCCGCCGTCACCTCGACAGCGCGCGCAGATTGGCGTGCGTGGCCGGTGATTATTGCGGCCTGGTACGCGCCGCCGTCTTGGTCGGCTTCTTTGCCTTGCCGCTCGCGCTCTTCCTGGCGTCGGTCTTGTTCACACCGGCACCATAAAAGAGACCGCAGGTCGCGGCTTCGGTCGAGGACAATTCGCGGTTCTCCGTCGCGCTTGCATAGAACGCAGCGAATATGATGCCGGCGACACAAGCCTGCGCGGAAGCGGGTCGCACAGAGAACGCGAGACCGGCGATCACGATTGTAGCGATAACGGCTTTCTTCATTTGCACCCCCCGATGCTGCCCGTGACAATAGAAACACAGCAATCCAGAGTTGTCCTGCGGATTTCGCAACGACGGTGACGTTGTCCCCGGCGGGCGTGAGGGTGCGAATCGCCTAAAGCTGCACAAGTGGCCCCGAGCACGCCAATGTTGATGGCCGGGTGCTGAATGCCCACCCTTCGCGTAACATGGCAAAGCAAAGCGGATCTCGTGATGGCGGACTGGAGCGCATCCCAATATCTCAAGTTCGAGGATGAGCGTACGCGGCCGGCGCGCGATCTCGTCGCGCAGATCCCGTTCGACACCGCGCACAACGTCTACGATCTCGGTTGCGGGCCCGGCAATTCCACCGAGCTTCTGGTCGCACGCTATCCGGACGCCAAAGTGACCGGCATCGATTCATCGCCCGATATGCTGCGGCAGGCGCGCGAGCGTCTGCCGCAATGCAGCTTCGTGGAAGCCGATCTGACCAATTGGGCAGCGCCTGCCGGCGCCGACATTCTCTATTCCAACGCGACATTCCAGTGGGTCCCGGATCATCTGTCGGTGCTGAAGCGGCTGCTGACGGAGCTCAAGCCCGGTGGCATTCTGGCGGTGCAGATGCCCGACAACACCGATGAGCCGTCGCATGTCTGGATGCGCGAGGTCGCACGCGAGCCGCAATGGCGCAAGCTGATCGCGCCCGCGGCCTTCGACCGCCCGAAACTGCCCTCGCCCGACGATTATTACAATGCACTGCGGCCGCTCTGCGCGCGGCTCGATATCTGGCACACGCATTATCAGCATGCGCTCGCAGGCGCCGAAGCGATCACCGAATGGTTCAAGGGCACGGCCCTGCAACCCTTCGTTGATCCTCTGACGCCGGAGCAACGCCAGGCTTTCCTGCAAGCCTACACCGCGCGGATCGCGGCCGCCTATCCGCCGCGCTATGACGGCAAGGTTCTGCTGCGGTTTCCGCGCCTGTTCATCGTCGCCTGTCGATAGGACCACCCATGAACGCACCAGTCGAAACCCGTCTGCAATCACTTCCGGGTCGCGAGGTGAAGGGCCTGTGCGAGGCGCTGTTCGTCGAGACAGAGCCTTATCCGGAGACGCGGCAGGTTGCGGAGATTGCGCTCGATCTGCAGGGCATCCCGGGCACGCGGCATTACGGCTTCACGCGCAAGGCCGGTCCGCGCGAACCCTGGTACGGGCGCGGCATGGAGATACGCTCGGGCCGGCAGATCACCGTGGTGTCACGCGAGGAATTGGCGGCGATCGCAGCCATCATGCAGGTCGAGAGCATCGCGCCGGAATGGATCGGCGCCAATGTCGTGACCTCAGGCATCCCGCATTTCACGCTGCTGCCTCCCGGCTCTCGTATCGTTTTCGCGGAGGCAACGATTGTCGTGGAAGCCCCGAACGCGCCCTGCAAGATCGCCGGTAAGGCGATTGCGCAGCATCTCACGCCGGGCGCGGCACCCGGCGGACTCGATCTGGCGTTTGCAGCAAAGGCCAGGGGCTTGCGCGGCGTGGTCGCTTCGGTCGAGCGCGCCGGCACCATCCGCGCGGGTGAACCGATTAAGGTCAAGGTCCCGCCGCAAACCCTGTGGCAACACCAGACATGAGACACGGAATGATCCGGACGGCCCTCCTCGCGCTGTGCATGACGTTTGCTGCGCTTACGACCGCGCATGCGCAGAGCGAGGCCGAGTTCCAGCAATTCATCCAGTCGCTGTGGCCGGAAGCCCAGAAACTCGGCATATCGCGCCGCACCTTCAACGATGCGACGCGCGGCCTGAAGCCAAACCTGTCGCTGCCTGATCTCGTCATTCCCGGAAAGCCGAAATCGGTCCCCATAGGACAGCCGGAATTCGAACGCACGCCGGCGCAATATCTGTCGGAAACCTCGCTCACGCGGCTGACCGAGCAAGGCCGCAAGCTCGCGGCAGACCACCGTGCCACACTCGCTGCGATCGAGCAGCGTTTCGGCGTCCCGCCCTCCGTCATCCTTGCGATCTGGGGGCGCGAGACCAATTTCGGGAATTTCAAGCTGCCGCATAATGCGATCGAGGTGCTGGCCACGCAGGCCTGGCTCGGACGCCGCAAGGACATGTTCCGCGGTGAATTCCTGCTGGCACTGAAAATCCTCGAGGAGCAGCACGTCGCCCGTTCCGCCATGAAAGCGTCCTGGGCGGGCGCGATGGGCCACACGCAATTCCTGCCGACCGATTTCTTCAAGTACGGCGTCGATCTCGACGGCGACGGTCATCGCGACATCTGGAATTCGATCCCCGATGCGCTCGCGTCAGCCGCAAGCCAGCTTCTCGCCAAAGGCTGGGACAAGGGCAAACGCTGGGGCTTCGAGGTCCGCCTGCCGGCAAGCGTCGATTGCTCGACCGCCGAGCCGGAAACGAAACTCACGGTCGCAGAATGGATCAAGCGCGGCTACGCGCCGCTCACCCACAAGCCGACGCGCGAAGAACTCGGCGAAGAAGCATCATTGTTTCTTCCGGCCGGACTGAATGGGCCGGCCTTCCTGACGCTGAACAATTTCTATGTATTCAAGGGCTACAATTTCGCCGATCTCTACGCGCTGTTCGTGGGCAATCTGTCCGATCGCATCGCGGGCGGGCGCACCTTCGCCACGCCCTGGGGCAAGATCGAGCAGGCCCGCTCGGATCATATCGAGACGATCCAGCGCCACCTGATGGAGACTGGATTCTATCGCGACAAGATCGACGGCAAGGCCGGGATGAAAACGCGGGCGGCGCTTGGCGCTTGGCAAAAGGCGAACGGCGTCCCGCTGGATTGCTGGCCGTCGCGTGCGCTGGCGGAGCGGATGTCCGCGCGACGCTAGAGCGGTTCACGGCTTGATTGAATCGGGAGGGGTTCTGCGGCTGTCCGAT
>CAZIKZ010000358.1:0-4363 GCA_964539845.1 uncultured Hyphomicrobiales bacterium | reverse complement strand
AGACAAAACCGCTTTTCAGACATGAAACACAGTTGCCCGCTTGCGCGGGGACGACTGGATATTGTGGATACGCGGAAGGCTGCAAGACCACCCGCCGCGTTCCCCCGCTAATCCTTCTTCAGACCGAGCGCCGCAATCAGAGACGTCATCGATGCGACTTCCTCCGCGATCAGCCGCGCCATCTCGTCCGGCGTACTGGTCGCGACCTGCGCACCGGCCGCCTCGAGCTGCCTGATGACATCGGGATCTTTCGCGGCCTTCGCGAACTCGGCATTGAGCTGCTTTACCAACGGAGCAGGCGTGCCGGCGGGCGCCGCAACACCGAACCAGTTCGCCACCCGTTCTTTGGCAAGGCCCGCCTCGATCAACGTCGGCACGTTCGGAATTTGCCCGATCCGCGTCTCCGCATCGATGACGAGGCCCTTGAGCTTCTTGTCGTCGATATGCGGCTTGGCCGCGATATAGGACAGCAGACCGAAATCGATCCGCCCGGTCACGAGGTCGGCGATCATCGGCGGGCCGCCGCGATAATGCACATATTGCATCGGCGTGCCGGTCGCGAGCGCGATCTTCGCGCCAAGCAGATGCGCCGGGCTGCCGGCGCCGGGCGTGCCGAAGGACAGGCCGCCATCCTTCTTCTTTGCAAGCGCGAGCAGCTCGGCGAGCGTCGTGGCCGGAGAGTCGGCCGGCACCGCCAGCAGTTGCGCCAGCCGGAACGTCAGTGCGATCGGCTGGAAGCCGCGGATGGGATCGAACGGCGGCGGATTCTGCATCGCCGGGATCGACGCAAACTGCGCGCCGACCACCGTCAACAGCGTATGTCCGTCCGGCGCCGCAGTTTCAACGGCCTTGGCCGCAACCGCACCGCCGGCGCCGGTCCGGTTCTCGACAACAACCTTCCAGCCGGTGTTTTTTGACACCGCGTTGGCATAGGCGCGCGTCGCGAGATCGGTGACCCCTCCGGGCGAGACCCCAACCAGGATCGTGATCGGGCGTGTGGGAAAGTCCTGTGCTTGAGCCGCAGCGCAGGACAGAAGCATCGCCGCGACAAAGCACGGCATCCTCAACGGACTTCGCATCATGGACTTTCCTTCCCGACGAATTATTGGCGCTGGAGCATGTCCGGGACATCGACCGCGCAAGCGGCATCTTTTGTGTTCACGGCGCTGTCGTCAAGGTGACCGGCTTGATAGCGCTCGCAACACAAACCTGCATTCTGCAAACACAGCCAAAGCGGGCGGCTGCCCAACATTTTCGGCCGGACATCGATCCACCTCGCACGAAGCGGCGGCGCGATATCTCAGACAACCGCTACCGTGAATGCGTTGTCGGCGATCAAGTGGTCTTCGTGCCAAAGCTCGAGATGCCAATCGCCCGGCACCATCTCCCAGACATTGTCGAACGAGTAGCAAAGGAACGAGACCTTTCCGATCGGTACGTCACAGACAGACCGGTCCAGCTCAAACGCAATGCCGTCGTCAGCGACGACGCCACCATGAGGAAATCGCGTGATCCACGTCATCGGAATATCTTCGTCGGTCTCTCCGCCCGAAACCATAAAGCTTATTCCAAACGTCAGACCGGGCCGTGCAGGAATAAAATGAGTCTCCTTAATCAGCTTGAAATCGCTGACCATCTTGAATGCGGCCGCGGCCGTGTGCGGCAGCGCTTCAGTCTCACCGGCCACCACCTCATAAATGCCAAACGACAGGCGCTCGTACTGGAGGCGTCGTCCCGACGGCAGAATGACATCGACACTATTCGCGCTCATCATCCACTCCAAGTATCGCATATTGTGCAGTCGCGCAGGTGACGGCGGGATCGAGCGCTGCGCGCTAACCCGCCCTACCCGCCCACCACACTGCCTTTACATAACTTTACACTCCGCACATTCAGCCGAAACGGGACTCATCCAGATTGCGCATGTGGCCGACCCCACACGCCCCTGGAGCCCCCGATGACCGACCTCCGCCCGAACGATCCGATCGACACTCCCGCCAACATTATCACCCGCGCGCCGGTGCCGCGCACGCGCCGCGGCCGCCTGCTCATGTTCGCCTCCGTGATCGCGGCGACCGCGATCCTCACCGGCGCCGTCATCAACAAGGCGGTCAGCAACCCGTTCGGCTTCGGGCATGGCGCGCGCGGCCATTGGAGCGGCGCGCCACTCGACCCGGCCGCGATCGAGGATCGCGCCGACCGCATGGTGCGGCATCTCGCAATCGAACTCGACGCCAACAGCGAGCAGCAGGAAAAGCTGCGCGGCATCATGCGCGGCATGCTGAAGGATGTGCTGCCGGCGCGCGATCGCGCGTTCAACGCCCGCCGTCAGGCGCGCGAACTCCTCACCGCGACCAATGTGGATCGCGCCGCTATGGAAGCGCTGCGCGCCGATCAGATCGCGCTCGCCGATACCGTGTCGAAGCGCGTCACCCAGGCGCTCGGCGACGCCGCCGAAGTGCTGACGCCCGACCAGCGCCGCAAGCTCAACGACCGCTTCCCTCCGGCAGGCGCCGGCATGATGGGCCTGGGCTGGCGCCGCGGCTGATCCGGCATTTGTGAATTCCCTCTCGCCAAAAACGGGAGGGATTGGGTGGGGGTCAGTTCAGAGTCCCCGCGAAGGCTTGGCCCCCACCCAGTTTGCCTGGTTCGCTTCGTAGCGTCTAATTGAACGTGTAGTTCAGCCCGACACGCACGATGTCATAAGCTTGGTCGCCGAAGACGAAATTCGTGCTCACGCCAGCAGTGCTTGGCGGCGATGAGCTCACCAGGTTGATCGACATGCCCTGCAATTCGACGTGCAGGTACTCAAACTTGACCGACCAGTTTGTGTCGAGCTTCCACTCGCCACCTAGTCCTGCGGTCCAACCAATTCGCACTTCGGTGCCGCTACCCGCATAGCAAGCCGAGGTCGGGTTGGCGACGGTCGTGCCACAGGCAAAAACAAAACCGCCAGCTGCGAAAGCTGCGCTCATTGGTTGACCTGACGGTGCGAGAACCACGCTCCCGCCGTTCCCGATCCCACCGTAAGACAGGCCGCCGGTCCCATAGAACAGAAAATTCGGCGCAATCAGAAATCCGACCCGGCCACGCACGGTCCCGAACCAATACAGGTTGCTGTCCGTATTGACGTCGAACCCAAAACTGGAACCAAAAACCCCAGGGTCCAGAAAGGCCCGCTGGGAGCCGCTACCGTTTATTGCGGACTTTTGAATATCGGCCTCAACGCCCCAAACCCAGGCGCCTGCTTGCCAGTTGTATCCAGCCTGCACGCCGCCGACCCAGCCATTTTGATTAAGCGAGGTGTCGAACGATCCCGGCGCAAAATTACTGAACGCTGAAAGAAAAAACGATTGGCTGGCTGGATCGACCGGCTGATTGACGCTCGATGCATTACCCCAACCAACCCCGGCATTCGCACCGATGTAAAATCCGGTCCAACTTTGCGCGTTTGCGGATGTCGAAATCAGAGCCGTTGCTAAAGCAACACCGACGAGAAGCCGTCCCATTGCCAATTCCCAATTCCCAAACGAATGACCAAATCAATTAATCGAAGATACATAGCTTCGAAGTCGAAGTCTGTTGCCAAAGAGATACATCGCGCAACGCTCACGGGTTTATCCAGTCGTGTTTGGACTCGGCGTGCTGTGGGGCCTTGGAGCGATCATGGCTGGTTACGCCCTGTTTCGACTCCTCGTGTAACCGGGCCCAGAGCTCACCCAACTTTACAAAACTTTACGTTCCGGAACGAAAACAGACACTTACACCCCGCACAATCCGGTGTGTTCAGTGATCCTTTCCCTCGCCCGGGGAAAGGCTGGGGTGGGGGCCCGCAATGTCCCCAAAGCGTAGACCCCCACCCCATACTCCTGCTTTAAGTTGCCGCCGTGACCGACCGCATCCTGCTCATCGAAGATGACAAGCGCCTGGCCGAGATGGTGTCGAACTATCTTGGCGAGGCCGGTTTCGCGACCGCCGTCGCGCATACCGGCGGCAACGGCATCGCGCTGCATGACCGCGAGCCATTCGACATTCTCATTCTCGATCTGATGCTCCCGGATATGGACGGGCTCGATGTGTGCCGCCGCATCCGCGAGAAGTCGCAGACGCCGATCCTGATGCTGACCGCACGCGGCGACGCGATGGACCGCGTGGTCGGGCTGGAAATGGGAGCGGACGATTATCTTCCGAAGCCGTTCGAGCCGCGCGAATTACTGGCGCGGCTGCGCGCACTGCTGCGCCGTGCGAAATCCGGACACAAGCCCGACATGCTGCGCTTCGGCCGGCTCGAGATCGATGCCGGCGCGCGCCAGATCCGGCTCGATGGCGAGGAGCGTGGTGTGACGGGTTATCAGTTCGCGCT
>CAZIKZ010000357.1:0-4382 GCA_964539845.1 uncultured Hyphomicrobiales bacterium | reverse complement strand
GCTCGCCGAAATACACGCCGCCGGTCAGTTCGCGCAGGATCATGATGTCGAGGCCTTCGACCAGCTCGCGCTTGAGCGAGGAGGCATCGGCCAGCGCCGGATAGGTCACCGCGGGACGCAGATTTGCATACAGCCCAAGATCCTTGCGCAGGCGCAGGAGCCCCGCTTCGGGGCGAACCTCGTAGGGCACCTTGTCCCACTGCGGTCCACCGACCGCGCCGAAAATCACGGCGTCCGCCGCCTCGGCCTTCGCCATGGTGGCATCGGTGATCGAAACCTTGTGCGCGTCGTAGCAGGCGCCGCCGACCAGTCCTTCCTCGTACGAGAACTTGGCGATCCCCTTCTTGTTGAAGAGATCAATCAGTTTCTTGACCTCAGCCATGACCTCAGGGCCGATGCCGTCGCCGGGAAGCAGAAGCAGATTGTAGCTGGCCATAAAAAGCGCCTCACAGGATGGGGAACCGGCGGAGTGCTAAAGGGCCGGACCGGAAATGACAAGCCGTGGGCCGATCTTTCGAACCTCGCCGCCACTTCTCCCGACCAACACTCAATGGAGGGTGCGATGCAGAAGTTTGTTCCGGTACTGAAGACCCTTCTGGCTGGGTGCATTGGCTTTCTGGCGATCATCGTCGTCGTGAATCTCGTGCTCGGCGAAACCAGTGGCGCCGGCCGGATGATGATGCCGCTGCTGTTCGGACTTTACGCATTCGTGTTCATCGGCCGCGCGAACTTCGCATCCGAAAAATGCCCGACCTGCGCGATCCAGCAGCCGGCCTGGCGCAAGCCGACCTCGTTCCGCCAGCTTATGTGGGGCGGCTGGACCTGTGCCAATTGCAACACCGAGATCGACCGCCACGGAAACGCGATCGAGCGGAAGGCGTAAGCGCAGGCCTCCACTTCAGGTGACGACGGCAGCGGGCTACAGCCCGCTGTACCAGTTATAGCCCTGGTTCTCCCAATAGCCGCCGAGATCCTTGTTCGTGACGTGCATCGCGATCACGTGTTTCGGATTCTTGAATCCAAGCTTGGTCGGCATCCGGCATTTCATCGGATAGCCATAAGCGCGCGGGAGGATCTCGTTGCCGAACTTCAAGGTGAGCTGGGTTTGCGGATGCAAGGCCGTCGGCATATCGATGGTGGTCGAATAACCCTCGGCGCACTGGAACCAGACATATTTCGCGCGCGTATCGGCACCGACGCGACGGAGGAAATCCGAGAGTCGCACGCCGGTCCAGCTTCCGATCGCACTCCAGCCTTCGATGCAGATGTGACGGGTGATCTGCGTTTCCTGCGGCAGCGCGTAAAGCTCCTGCAACGTCCAGGATCCAGGGCTGTCGACAAGCCCGCCGACGTCGAACCGGTAGTCCTTGCCGTCGATCTCCGGCGCGTCCTCCAGCGGATAATAGGCGTTGAACGGGAAAGGCTTCGTGATCGCGCTCTCCGGATAGGTCGGCGCAAGCTGGTTCGGATCAAACAGCCAGGCCTGCACCCCGTCATTGAATTCGGACACCTTGCGCAGCAACCGTTCCGCCGAAAACGAATCGACGATGTCGCAACCGGTGAGCATGGTCAGCGCGCCGAGCGACAAGCCACCGCGCAAGAACGCGCGCCGCGCCGGATCGGGCATGATCTTGCCGGCGTCCTTGATCAGGAGTTTCGGATCAATGCCAGGAATGAGACGGCCGAAACGCTTCATCGCCCTCTCCTATCGTCCGGTGATCATGGCGCGGAGGCTCTTCGGCACGATCAGCGCCAGCGTGACATGCACTGCGAGAAAACTCACGATCGCGGCCATCGCGAAGAAATGCACATAGCGCGCGGTCTCGTATCCGCCGAACAGCGCGGTCAGTGATTGCAACTGCACCGGCTTCCAGAGCGCAAGCCCTGACAGGGCGACAACGAAGCCGGCAACAATGACACCGAGATAAAGCAGCTTCTGCACCGCGTTGTAGACCGAGAGGTCCGCATGCGAGAGCCGCAGGCTCAGCACGTCGCGAATGTTTGCCGCGATCTCGTGCGTCGAGATCGGAAACAGTTTGCGTCGGAAGCGGCCGGTCAGGATGCCGAGCGCGACATAGACAAGGCCATTGATAGCAAACAGCCACATTGCGGCGAAATGCCAAAGAAGCGAGCCGGCAAGCCAGCCGCCAAGTGTGATCTGCCCGGAGAAAGTGAAAGGAAACAGCGGCGATGCGTTATAGATCTGCCAGCCCGACATGATCATGATCACCACGGCAATGGCGTTGACCCAATGCGTGACGCGCACCCACACAGGGTGGATGACCTTGCGCGATCTGCCATTCTCAAGACTGTCGGGCGCTGCCGTCACCGCGGCCATGGCTATGTCCCTCGTCACGAAGAAGAACACCGCGCCGGGGGTGCCTGTTCCCGGCGCGGCGTATTCCGTTAGCTGGCCGGCAGCAGCACCGAGTCGATGACATGGATCACGCCGTTCGACTGGCGCACGTCTGCGATCGTCACTGTTGCAACGCCACCCTTTTCATCGGTCAAGGTGATCTTGTTGCCGTCTTTTTTGGCCTGCAGCATGCAGCCGCCGACGGTCTTCACCGGATGAGTGCCCTTGTCATCGGCAATCATCTTGTTGATGGCAGACGACATCGCACTCGCTGCGACCACGTGACATGTCAGGATCTTCGTCAGGGCCGCCTTGTTCTCCGGCTTCACCAGAGTATCGACCGTGCCGGCCGGAAGCTTGGCGAATGCAGCATTGGTCGGCGCGAACACCGTGAACGGCCCCTTGCCCGACAGCGTGTCGACAAGGCCCGCAGCCTTCACCGCCGCCACCAGCGTGGTGTGATCCTTCGAATTGACGGCATTTTCGACGATGGTCTTGTTCGAGAACATCGGCGCGCCGCCCACCATCGGATTCTTGTCTTGCGCGGCGGCGGTCGCAACCAATGCGAGCGAGGCCACTGCAGCCAACAAAGTGATACGCCTGGACATCGATAGCTCCCTTGGATGAGTTTGCATGCGGCGGATCATCCGCCCATCAGGACGTGCGGCAGGGTTCGCCCGAAGCGGAGCGCTCAGGTCACCAACCATGTCGTCGTCGATCAGAGTTACGCTCGCTTGGGAGCGAGGTTTCAGGTTCGGCCGGTCTCACGCCTTCGTGAGGGCGTGCGCAAAATCCGTGCGCCGGAATGCGCACTTTACGCGCGCGCGGACTTGACGTGGCACCGGCCGCATCGTTGATACCAGCCGCCGGTATCAGAAGGGCGCGCGACGCGCACCACCACAATGACCAAGACGATTGCAGGAAATTTCTTCGAGGATTTCCGGATTGGCCAGACCATCCGGCATGCCACGCCGCGCACCATCACCACGGGTGACGTCGCGATCTATAATGGCGTGTTCGGTCCACGCTTCGCGGTTCAGTCGTCCGACGCTTTCGCCAAGAGCGTCGGCTATCCGCGCTCGCCGATCGATGACCTGCTTGTCTTTCACATGGTGTTCGGCAAGACCGTGCCGGACATTTCGCTAAACGCCGTCGCCAATCTCGGCTACGCCAATTGCCGCTTCCTCGCACCGGTTTATCCGGGCGACACGCTCAACGCCGTATCGGAAGTGATCGGCCTCAAGGAAAATTCGAGCCGCAAGACCGGCATCGTGTTCGTGCGCTCGGTCGGCTATCGCTCCGACGGTACGCAGGTTCTGGAATATGTCCGCTGGGTGATGGTGCGCAAGCGCGACGAGAAAGCCGTCGTACAGGGCGAACACGTTCCCCGGCTGCCGACCGCGCTCGATCCGAAGATGCTCGGCGACGCCTGCCCGCCGATCGATTCCGGCGCCTACGACAATGTGCTGGCCGGGAGCAAAGACCGGTTCGGCGATTACAGTGTCGGCGAGAAAATCGACCACATCGACGGCATTACCGTCGAAGAAGCTGAGCACATGATCGCAACGCGGCTCTATCAGAACACCGCGCGCATCCACTTCAACCAGTTCATCGAGGGGCAAGGGCGGTTCGGCCGCCGGCTGATCTATGGCGGGCACGTGATCTCGCTCGCCCGCGCATTGTCCTTCAACGGGCTTGCGAATGCATTCCACGTCGCCGGCATCAACGGCGGCCGCCATGTCGCACCGCTCTTCGCGGGCAACACCGTGTTCGCCTGGTCGCAGATTCTCGCGACCGCCGAACTGCCGCAGCGAAGCGATCTCGGCGCGTTGCGGGTACGCACGATCGCGACCAAGGACAAGCCGTGCAGCGATTTCCCGCTGAAGAATGGCGACGAGGACGACCTGGCCGTGATTCTCGATCTGGATTACTGGGTGCTGATCCCGCGGTAGCTTAGCTGTGCGAGCCTATCTCCGCCCTCATCCTGAGAGCCTGACCGAAAAAGCAGTGAGTGATTTCAGTCGGC
>CAZIKZ010000356.1:0-4392 GCA_964539845.1 uncultured Hyphomicrobiales bacterium | reverse complement strand
TCAGAGAAAGTTCGCCCGTGACCGACGACCTCCCAACCCGAATCCCGGACACTGACCCCGCCGCATCCGAACGCGGCACCGCCATGATCGGCGGCATTCCCGTGACCATTGCCGCAATACTGGCGATTGCCATGATCGTGCTGGCGCTGATCGGCGCAGGCGCAACGCTCGCGAATGTCTCGTGGTCCGAGAAATACTGGCTCTGGCTCGTGCCGGTCTTCGGAATCATCTGCACGGTCGCGGCCTGGATGCGGACCGGCACGCTGGACAGCACGGTGATCCGGCAAGTGCTGCACTGGCTTGCGGTCGGCGTCACGATCGCAATCGATTTCAGTTTCTTCCGCCGGACCGGCGAACAGACCACGATCACCACGAGCCTGAACTCGCTGCTGTTCCTCGCGCTGGGCTGTCTGCTCGCGGGCATTCATCTGGAATGGACCTTCGCGCTGGTCGGGATTTTGCTGCTTGCCACCGCACTCGTTGTCGCCATCGCGCAGGAATACATGGCGCTGGTCTTCGTGATCGGGGCGATCCTGATCGTGCTGGTCCTGCTCGGGCACCGCGTGACGAAGAGGTGGATGTCGTAAGTTGCGACGGCCATAAATTAGGCCGTACCGACCGCCATAGCGGATACCGGCATCAACCAGAGACACCATACGACATGGACAAAGCGAAATCGGCGCGGCCCCTGTACTGCGCGATCATGGCCGCTGCGATTGCATTCGTGCCGCTTCAGGCTGCATCGCAATCCCCCGCCTACACGGCGCGCGGACAAGAGCCGGGCTGGAGTTTGTTAATCAGCGAACAAACCCTCGCGTTCACCACCCAGACTGGAGGACGCTTCGAGGCGGCGAACCCGCGGCCCGGTCAGCCGGCGCGAGGCCGCTACGATGTGGTGTTCAACGGGAAGCCGGTTGGCATCTCGATTGCGTCCGGCATTTGCCGCGACACCATGAGCGGGATGCCCCACCCCGATCGCGTCACGATCAGCGGGTTGAACGGAAACATGAACGGCTGCGGCGGCGCGCCGCGCGCCCTGCTCGGATCCGAAGAGTGGAGCATCACGGAGATCGCATCGTCCGGCGTTCTCGGCGACACCACACCGAGCATCGTGTTCCTCGACGACAACGCGGTCGCCGGAAACGGCTCATGCAATCGGTACCGCGGCGGCTTCAAGCTGACCGGCGAAGGATTGCGGATCGAGCAACTCGCATCGACCATGATGGCCTGCCCTCCTCCTGTCATGCAGCAGGAATTGTCACTCATTCGTCAGCTTGAGGCGACGCAAGGCTTCGACATTCGCGCCGACGGCGCGTTGATCCTGAAGGATGCAAAGGGTGGCACGGTGATCGCGGTGAAGAAGGCGAAGTAGCGTCCGCGCCAACCTCAAGCATTGAGCGGTCGTCCCCGGGGACGACCGAGAATCAATGCACCTCAGCGGCCAGCACGGCCTCGGCGCGGATTTCTTCCGTCAAACGCGCCTTCAGTTCGGAAAATTCCGGTGACGTCTTGATGGTGTAGTGCCGTGGATGCGCCAGCGGCACCTGCAGATCCGCCTTGATGCGGCCGGGCCGCGCAGACATGACCAGAACGCGCGAGGCCAAAAAGATCGATTCCTCGATATCGTGGGTGACGAACAGCACAGTCTTGCGCTCGCGCTCCCAGATACCGAGCAGGAGTTCCTGCATCAGCGCGCGGGTCTGGTTGTCGAGTGCGCCAAACGGCTCATCGAGCAGGAGGATTTCCGGTCCGTTGGCGAGCGCACGCGCGATCGCGGTGCGCTGCTGCATGCCGCCGGACAATTGCTTCGGATAATGCCGCGCGAAACTTTGCAGGCCGACACGCTCCAGCCATTGCCCGACAATGGCATTGCGCTCGCCAAGCGGCACGCCCTTTTCGCGCAGACCGAAACCGACATTCTCGGAAATCGTGAGCCAGGGAAACAGCGTGTAGGACTGAAACACCATGCCGCGGTCGGGACCCGGCCGCTTCACCGGGTTGCCGTCCAGCAGGATTTTTCCCGTGGTCGGCGTGTCGAGACCGGCGACAAGCCGCAGCAAGGTCGACTTGCCGCAGCCGGACGGCCCGAGGATGGTGACGAAATCGTTGTCTGCGATGTCGAGACTGGTCGGCTCGAGCGCGCGCGTCGGCGGCCCGCCATGCAGACCGGGAAACACGCGGCTGACATTCTCGATGCGGAGCTTGCTCATGAATGGTGATCCGGCGCGATTTGCCACCCTCCCCTGGAGGGGGAGGGTCGGCGAGCCGCAAACGCGGCGAGCCGGGGTGGGGTGATCCGCTCGCTTCGCGATTCACCCCCTCCCGCCCGCCTGCGGCGGTCGACCTCCCCCCTCAAGGGGGAGGTGAAGAATGAGATCGCGGAGCAAGTCACCCTCATATCTGGCTCCACGGGAAGAGCTTCCGGTTCGCCGCCTTGAACAGATAGTCCGAGATCAGCCCGATAATGCCGATCACGATGATGCCGAAGATCATCTGGCCGGTCGCAAGCAGCGCCTGGCTGTCGATGATCATGTGGCCGATACCGGACGATGAGCCGATCAGTTCGGCCACGATGACATAGGTCCAGGCCCAGCCGAGCACGAGGCGCAGAATCTCCGCAATGTCGGGCGCGGAAGACGGGATCAACACGCGCGCGAGAATGCCGCGGTCGCGCGCGCCGAGCGTCAGCGCCGCTTCGACCAGATCGCGCCGCACGCTCGCGACACTGACCGCGACCATCAGGATGATCTGGAACACCGACCCGATGAAGATGACGAGCAGCTTCTGCAATTCGCCGATGCCGGCCCACAGGATGAGCAGCGGAATGAAGGCGGACGCCGGCAGATAGCGTGCGAACGATACGAACGGCTCGAGAAAGGCTTCAATCGGCTTGTAGGCGCCCATCAGGATTCCGACCGGCACCGCGACCATCGCCGCCAGCGTGAAGCCACCAACCACGCGCCAGATGGTGACGCCGATATCGAGATGGAAATGATGCTTGGTCAGGAGGTCCCAACCGTCATGCAGCATCGTGACCGGGCTCGCGAGAAAGGTTGGCGAAACATAGCCGCCGAGGGTTGCGAACGCCCAGGCTGCGACAAACAGGACGAAGAACAATATGCCCAGCACGACGCGGGCGGAGTTCGAGATGGGTGCGAGCGGTCTCATCAAACCCCGTCATTCCGGGCGCGCGTAAAACGCGCACCCGGAATCCAGAGACACATGCGTAAAGTCGTGGATTCCGGGTTCGCGGACTTCGCCCGCGCCCCGGAATGACATTACTGAATGAAGCGCGGATCGGCGAGCTTCGACAGATCGGGGATCTGCTTGATCACGCCGATTTCGAGCAGCAGGTCGGCCGCTTCCTTCGAGAAGGCCGCATGCTCACCGGAGAAGAACTTCTTGTTCGCCTCCTGGTCCTGCCAGCGCAGATACTTCGCCGAATTGCCGAAAGCCTCGCCGCTCTGCTTCACGTCGGCGCCCATGATCTCATAAGCCTTCTTCTCGTCGGCCTTGATCATCGCCAGCGCTTCGAAATAGCTCTTGGTCAGCGCCTTCACCGCCGCTTCGTTCTTGGCAATGAAGTCCGGCGTGCAGCCGAAGGTGTCCATCACCATCGGATAGTCGAGCGTGGTGGCGATGATCTTGCCCTTGTCCGGCGCGCCGCGAACGGCGGAGAGATACGGCTCATAGGTCATCGCGACATCGTTCTGCCCGGCGATGAAAGCCTGCGCGGCCGGTCCGGGCTCCATGTTGACGACCTTGACGTCCTTCACCGAGAGCCCGTTCTTCTTCAGGAACCAGGCCAGCGTGAAATAGGGCGCGGTGCCGGGCGCGGAGGCCGCGACCTGCTTGCCCTTGATGTCCGCGATCGACTTGACGTCGTTGCGCACGGCCATGCCGTCCGCGCCATAGGACTTGTCGAGCTGGAACAGCTGCGTGGTCGCCACACCGCTGGCGTTCCAGACGATCCAGGTTTCGACCGTCGTGGCCGCGCACTGGATATCGCCCGAGGCGATCGCCAGATGCCGGCTCGCCTGCGGGACCTTCTTGATGGTGACGTCGAGGCCGTTCCTGGCGAAGATTCCGGCCTCCTTGGCGAGCGTCAGCGGGGCAAAACCGGTCCAGCCGGAGATGCCGATATTGACCTTGGTCTGGGCGGACGCGGGCGCGGCCAGCATGGCGATGCCCGCAGCGGCGAGGACGAGCTTCAACTTCATAGAACCCTCCGGTTGGAACAGCCGAGGACCCGGCTTTGAAGCCATGCCAACACGCCGCGGAACCGGGAGTCAATTATGCAAAACACAGCATGAGAGCGCGACCGGCGTGCGCGGCCCGGCGCGGCAAGACGCGCAAACTTCCATCAAAGCCCCATTATTGGGCTTCGATCCC
>CAZIKZ010000355.1:0-4402 GCA_964539845.1 uncultured Hyphomicrobiales bacterium | reverse complement strand
TGGACCACGCCGCCGTTCGATCCGCGCATCGAGGATCTCGGCAATGGCCGCAAGATCATCGTCGCGCGCGGCGCTTGCGACGACAAGGGCCAGCTCATGACCTTCGTCGAGGCCTGCCGCGCCTGGAAAGCTGTGACCGGCACGTTGCCGATCGACATCACGGTGATGATCGAAGGCGAGGAGGAATGCGGATCGAAGTCGCTGTTTGCATTCGTCAAGGATAATGCCGACGAGTTCAGGCTCGATATGGCGCTGGTCTGCGACACCGCGATGTGGAATCAGACCACGCCGTCGGTCACGACCTCGCTGCGCGGCCTGGTCTATGAAGACGTGACGGTGACGGCGGCCGACCGCGATCTGCATTCCGGTCTGTTCGGCGGCGCTGCGCAAAATCCGATCCGCGTGCTCACGAAAGCGCTGGCCGCAATCCACGACGACAATGGCCGCATCACCATCCCCGGCTTCTATGACGGTGTTCCGGAACTGCCGGACGACATCAAGGCGGACCTAAAGGCGCTCAATCTCACCGCGGAAGAATTCCTGGGCCAGATCGGCCTGAAGATTCCGGTCGGCGAGAAGGATCGCATGCTGATCGAGATGATCTCGACGCGCCCCGCCTGCGACGTCAACGGCATCATCGGCGGCTATACCGGGGAGGGCGCGAAGACAGTGATCCCCTCGCAGGCCAAGGCGAAGGTGTCGTTCCGTCTAGTCGGCGATCAGGACCCGGAAAAGGTCCGCGACGCGTTCCGCGCCTTCATCCGCGCGCGCGTGCCGGCCGACTGCAAGGTCGAATTCGAGAACCACGGTTGTGCACCAGCGCTGCAATTGCCGTTCGACAGCCCGCCGCTGGTGAAGGCGCGCAAGGCGCTGCAGGAGGAATGGGGACACAAGGCGGTGACGGTCGGCGCCGGCGGCTCGATCCCGATCGTGGGCGACTTCAAGCGCGTGCTCGGAATGGACTCAATCATGGTCGGCTTCGCGCTCGACGACGATCGCGTGCATTCGCCGAACGAGAAATACGACCTGACCTCGTTCCACAAGGGCACGCGCAGTTGGGCAAGGATACTCGCGGCGCTGGCGGGGTAAGCGCCTGCCGCGATGGCGTCTGCGCGGTCTCGCCGCAACGTGTTGCAATCCGATATCGGATAGTGTTCCCGCGCTCTTGGGGGAGTTGCGCGTGAGCGTGTTCGACGATGTGCCCGACCCGTTTCCGTTCGATGCGGTCTTGTCGAAGCGTCCGGCGACCTTCGTGCTCCATCCTGATCGGGCGGACCGCTACATCATAGGCTTCATTGCGCTGTTCTGGCTCGTATTCGGTCCGGCGCTCACGGCCTTGATTGCGGCGCTCTTCGTCTCGTTGGCCGGGCTGATGGCCTATATGGGTCCGATCATTGCCGCATCCATAGCAGTCGCGATCGCGGTTTACATTTGGTGGTGGTGGCAGGAATTCAACGGAAGCTTTCGCGTCGTAAACGTGACGATTTCGGACGACCGCGTCGGTGTGCATGAGCGCGACCTGATCCGCAACCGCTCGTGGTCGCATCCGCTGTCCGATTTCGAGGGCGTGGTGCTTGTCAATCTCGGCACGCGCCTGGTTGGCGATTCGAAAATTCCGCTGCTCAGCGTGCTGCTGAAACACCCGGACCCGACGCGCTCGATACCGCTTGCGATCGGCGAGCCCAGCAAAATCGGTCGCCGCACGGTCGAGCGCAAGGCGAAGCAGCTCGGACTTGCGGCGCTGGAAGGCATTGCCGGAGCAAGCGGCGCGGCCGCCTATCCGCCGGACACCGTCGTGGTCAATCGCTATCAGGCCCTGAAGTTGCGGCTCCTGTATTGGGGCTTTGTCGCGGCCGCGCTCTTTTTCGCCGGTGGCACGATCTACCAGCATATCTACACGGAGATCGATCCTGCCTGGCCGATCATGGCAGTCATATGCGTCGCGGTCGTCGGGGTGATGCATGTGTTCGCGCGCCAATATGTGCTTGAGATGAAGGAGTGCGACGGCGAGATCGCGCTGCGCACCGCGTCGCGGCTGTTTCCGTGGCGCCGCTTCCCGCGCAAGACTATTCGCTCACTCGATTATCGTGCCGGCCGCACCAGGACGGTGCGCCATTCAGTCTACGCGCCATGGGTGAAGATGCGCGTCGCAGGCTACCGGCTGCCGTTCATGATCGACATGCAGTCGGATTTTGTCGATGTGAATCGCCTGCGCGGGCTGGGGCTGCGGGCGAGATAGCGCGACGGCTCTGCGCGCGAGCCATGCGCGGTGCTGCCGGCTACGGATTGCGCAGCGAGAACGCGGCCGGAACGCTGCCATAGATCACCGGGTTCTGCGCTTTCTTCGTCTCCGCAGCGACATCACGCCGGACCTGCGCAAACGCGTCGGCGAAACCAAGGCCCGGGGTGCGGAAATGCCGGACGAATGCCTCGGTGAACGGGCTGATGGCGCCGGTTCCGTCCTGTGCCGCTTCGTTCGGGCCGCTGGAATAGATGACCACCGCGCCACGCGGGTCGATCCGCTCCGCTGCGGGTGACGAACGCTTCGCGGGGTCGATGAAGGCATCACCCTGATCGCCGTCGATGACAATGAGACGCGTGCCCGCGCCCTTGGTCGCGTCGATCACCTCGGTCAGGTTCAAGCCGTTCAGCATGATGTCGGTGCGGCTGCGGACCTTCATTTCGACGCCGAACAGAAAGCGGTCGGCATGCACGCGCGTCGAATGTCCGGAATAATACACGACCGCGATGTCGGCACGGGCCGCATCGACCGAGAACCGGCTCAACGCCTGGCGCATCGCCGCGCGGTCGAGATCTTCGTGAATCGCGATGCTGTCGAATGTCGTATCCCGGAGCAGGCGCCCGACCGCTTCGATGTCGTTGCCGGGCGTGCGCAGCTTGGTGTGGGTGAGATAATCACTGTTCGCGATCAGCAATGCGACCCGCCGTCCGGATCTTGTTGCATCCAGTTGCCGTGATGCGCTCGGGTCGATCGCACTCGCCTTGCGTTCGGCAGGCGGGGCGTCCGCCGAGGCCGCCGGCTTGCCGGCGAGATAGAGCCGGCCGCCGCGGGTCTGGTCGTAATAGGCCGGATATTGCTGGTGGCCGATGCTGGCGGCGAGCCGCGCCACGTCCTCGCGCATGTCGATCACGACATCGGCGAGATGCGCATCGGTGCGCGAAAGCGCCGGAACCAGCGCCCGCGTGAACACCGAATTGGGAGAGCGATCCTCATCGTTGAGCCGGTCGAGCGCGGTCTGTCCGAAACCCGCGCTGTAGATCGAGAACACGCCCTCGGCCTCCCGGCCGCGCGCGAGGCCGGCTTCGCCGCCGATCGAACGCGTCACCCCCGGCTGCCGGAACGGGTTGTCGCGGCAGGCGTCGAGGATCATCACCAGCACGCGCGGCTTTCGTTCCTGGATATCCGCGATGATGTCGCCTTCGCCGAGCGCGAGGTTGCGGGCGCGCGCCTCCTCGCCCTGCTTCGGCAGCGGAATGTCGGTCGGCAGCAGAAAATTGCCGCCGGAAAACGACACGCCATGTCCGGCAAAAAACACAACGGCGGTATCACCCGGCTTGATCGCCTGCGAGAACCGGAACAGGTGATCGACCATCTGCGTGCGGTCGAGGTTCTCGCCGCGGATGACCTTGAAACCGAGTTGCTCCAGCGTATTGCCGACCGCGCGTGCGTCATTGACCGCTTTCGCAAGCTGCCGGTCCTCCGGCAGGTTGCCGTAGCGGTCATTGCCGACGACGAGGGCCACGCGATCCTGGCCAAGCGCCAGTGCGGGCGCCAGACTCAGGATCAGGACGGTCAGGATCTTGGCCAGCCGGTGCATCATGGTCCCTGATTTCCTCGTGGTTGCTCGGACAGCATAGTGGTTCGATGCTGGCCCGGACATATGCGCAATGCCGCAGGAATGTTCGAAGTGAGGGCCCGCCGCTCGAACGAGAAAGAAGATGACCTGACCTCGTTCCACAAGGGCACGCGCAGTTGGTCGCGTATTTTTGCCGGCGCCGGGAGAGTAGAGTTTTATCTGCGCGGTGTGCTTCCCCCGTCTACCTAGGTTGCCAAAGAATTTAGTCCCAGAAAAGCATTGACACTATTTCGTGTAAAGATTATATTCCTATCCCTTGTCCCGGGTACCGGGGACGGAGCGCTCGTCACGAGACGGGGGGCAGGGTGCGGTGGCCATTTCGGCCGATGCCGACGCATCGGGCGGAACGGAGGCCCAAGCTGCGATGATCCGGCTCACCGGCCGTGGGTCACCAGCGGAGGATACCAAGAAAGTCCGCCCGGCGATGCCGGTCAACGGTGTCTGTCCTCCGGGGTTGTCGCAGAGCAAGCCTCAAACACCGCGCGCGGAACGCCGGAATCCTTCGGCGGTCCGTGGTGACTTCT
>CAZIKZ010000354.1:0-4461 GCA_964539845.1 uncultured Hyphomicrobiales bacterium | reverse complement strand
CGACTTCCGCTGGGAGGACCAGTTCAACCTCGGACTCGATCCCGACACCGCGCGCAGCTACCACGACGAGACGCTGCCGAAGGACGCGCACAAGGTCGCGCATTTTTGCTCAATGTGCGGGCCGAAATTCTGCTCGATGAAGATCACGCAGGACGTGCGCGACTATGCGGCGACGCTGAACGATCCAAATTCCATCGGCATGACGCAAAAGGGCGTCATCGAGGACGGGATGGCGGAGATGTCACAGAAGTTCAACGATCTCGGCGGCCAGGTCTATATCGACGCGGACAAGGTGAAGGCGAGCAACAAGGCACTGTAAGCACGTCACCCAGTTTCGGTCCTTGAGGGCGGGTTGCGGAAAACGCAGCCCGCCCTTTTCATTCGGCAGGCCCCGGATTACGCTTCGTCATTGGCATGGGGCCGTAATATGAAACCATTTCATGTCGCGCTCGCACTTGGCGCAGCGATGCTTCCAACCACCACTGGCGTCACATTCGCCCAGACACCGCCGTCAGCCGACCCGCCCTCGCTCACCGAAAAAATCAATGCCTACGTTGGCTGTATCAACCGGCTCTCGGAGCGCTCGCACGATTCACGCCGGCGCTATTTCAGCTGGGTCGGCAAGAATGGCCCGACCGGCAAGGAGCGGATCATCTACGGCACCTACACCATCTACGACACGTCGGATTGCCGGAAGAATGTCGCGACTGCGAACGCGCTGGAGCCACGCGACGCCGAACTCGAAGCGGCAGCAACGGCCTATGCCGACGCCGTGAGCAAGCTCGAGCCGCTCCTCAAGGAGGCCGACGACTATTACAAGCAGGAGGACTACAAGGACGACAAGATGGCCAAGGGCCGAGCGCTGCATCCGCGGCTGGTGGCAACATGGGACGCATTTGCGAATGCCGACAAGGCGCTGCGCAACGGCGTCGAAGCCATCAACGACCGGCGCGCCGCAGAACGCCTCGCCGCGATCGAAAAGAGCGAGGGCCGCAAGGCGCGCTACCACGTTGAGGCACTCATGGCGAACGCCAAGCGCGTGTTGCGCGCGCAGGATGCGGAGAAGCCCGACCTTGCGGCGATGACGCAGGCGCTGAGCGAATATGAAGCGCTCGTCAAGGCGGCCGAACAACTCGCGTCTGACGGCGAGGCGAAGATCGGCTCGTTCTTCATCAGCAATGCCAAGTCGTTTCTGGTCACGGCCAAGCAAGTGATGCGCCGCATTCGCGACAAGGTGCCGTACAGCCAGGGCGACCGGATGATGCTGAACGCCGGCAGCGGATGGATGGTCGAAGGCTCTCCGCAGCGGCTGATGCGCGACTACAATCAACTGGTCGAGAACTACAATCGCGGCGGCAAGGTCTAGGGCGGCGCAATCCGCTCCACAATGGCACAAGGTTCACATCTGTTCGCGGAGAACGAATCGGGGGCGGCGAATCGCAGCAGGAGCAGAGCGCATCGGCGCAACGAAATTCAGCAGCCGGCCCCGCGCAGGCACGCCGATTCGAATGACATGGTTAACGATTCATTGCGGACGCCCTGCACGCCTCATGGCCGTGCTCTTATTGTGCGAGAAGCCGTGCGGCGTACCACAACGGCACAAGGTTCGCGTCTGTTCGCGGAGAACGAATCGGGGGCAGCGAATCGGAGCAAGGACAGAGCGCGTCCGCGCAACGAAATTCATTCGCAGCGCCCGCGCACAGGCGCCGCTTCACCTGATATGGTTAACGAATTATAACGCGCCGGACACCCATGACCCAATCGCCTGACTACATCCGCTGGGAAACCCGCTTCGCCAAGCCGGACTATGAGTTCGGCAAAGCGCCGAACGACTTTCTCGTCCGCTGCAAGCCACTGCTGCCGAAATCCGGCGCGGCGCTCGCGGTCGCCGACGGCGAGGGACGCAATGGCGTCTGGCTGGCCGAACAGAAGCTCGACGTCACGTCTGTCGATTTCTCTCCGTCGGCGCAGAAGAAGGCCGCGGCGCTCGCGGCCGAGCGCGGCGTAACCATCACCCTCATTCAGGGCGACGCGCACACATGGCCGTATCCCGAGGCCGCCTTTGACGTGGTCGCCGAAATTTTCACCCAGTTCTCGACCCCGGCCGAGCGGCCGCTGAAATGGGCCGGCATGCGCCGCGCTCTCAGGCCCGGTGGCCTGCTGCTCATCGAGGGCTATGCGCCCAAACAGCTTCAATACGGCACCGGCGGGCCGAAGCAGATCGAGCAGCTTTACACACGCGAGATGCTCGAGCAGGCCTTCGGGGACTTCGACGACGTGCGCATCGTGGAGGAAGAGCGCGAGATGCGCGAAGGCGCAGGACATGCCGGCATGTCGGCGATGATCAATCTGACCGCGGTGAAGCCGCGATTCCAGCGCGTGCCTTAAGGCCCGTCAGCGCCCCACGCATCATCGGAGCCAGGCGATTGCGCCAATCGGCACCGCTCGATTATCCGAATCGTAGCCGCGACCGCTCCCGCGCCTTCTCCGCCTCGACCTCGCGATCGCGCGCCGGCGCGTGGGTATGCAACGAGGACAGAAGCTTGCGCGCCACGGATGACACCTCCTCGACGGCCTGTTCGAAGGCGGCTGCATTTGCCTGCGACGGCGTGTTGAAGCCGGAGAGCTTGCGCACGAATTGCATGGCGGAGGCGCGGATCTCGTCCTCGGTCGCCGGCGGCTCGAAGTTGAACAGCGTCTTGATGTTGCGGCACATGGCGGGAACTCCTGCGCTGACTATCCGGAAAATGTAGGCAAGCTTTCCCGGCAACGTAAGGCTGTTCCCGCCGGTTCCGGCTTTCGCAAGATCGCCCGATCTGAGATGCTTGCGGAATCCACCTGCGGAACCGAGGCCATCCATGTCCCACGTGACCTATCGCATCGTCCAGCATGACGGCGGCTGGGCTTACAAGGCCGGCGACGTCTTCTCCGAGCCGTTCGCGACCCACGACAAGGCGTTGGCCGCTGCCAAGAAAGCGGCGCGCGAACAGCGCACCCCCGGCCGCACCGAGGTCATCGAGTGGGAAGACGAAAAGGGCGTCTGGCACACCGAGACCGCGACCGGAAGCGACCGCCCCGAGACCGACGTGGATGACAGCAACGCGTAGCGCACACGCTCGCCGCAAACACATGCGCGCGTCGCGCACGATATGTCCCGGTTTGTTCTCAAAGAACGAATCGCGTCCCGTGATTCTCGCAGATCACGACTCTTAACGGAGTGCTACCGCGCGGGCGAATGCCGCTACATCACGAGTCGTCTCGGATGGAAACGTCTCACCGCCATCACGCCAAGAACGACAAACGAGATCAGAGCCACGCCCTGAGCGATCGCAAATGGCGGCTCCGCGCCGGTCGGCGCATAGGGATTGAGAAAGCTCACCTTCTGGAAGCTCTGCGCGATCAGAACGAAGACGTTGAGATAGAGCGAGACGACCGCGCTCACCACATAGACGACGCGCCATCTGCCCGCGAGTTGGTGCTTATAAAGCGCGACAAGCGCCACGACCAGAATCAGCGACGCGATGGTGCCGACGATCAGCGCGGGCGTGAGCGTCTTGATCGGAAACATAAATCCGGTCACCGAGGTCAGGATCGTCATGAGCAGGAAAAGCGCCGTCCAGCCGCCGAGATTGGCCCCGGCAAACATGGCGCCCAGCACGACAAAACCGGAGAAGATGGCGATCATGGTGATCACCACGTGCAGCACCGTAAAGGCCTCAATCGACAAACCGAGCGTCATCAACCCCTCCTGAATCCGGCGGGGACATCCTCGTTTCCGAAGGTTTTGACGTCAATGTGCGGAGCGCCCTGATTTCGGCGACGGGGCATGCGGGGCACGCATTTCGCGATTTTTTCCGTCCCGGCCGGCTCTGGGGGGAGATAAGCCGGGGGCTAAACTGCCCGACCTTGCCCTTTCCCCCGGCCACCGTTACTTAAAGCCCCGCATTTCCATCATATCCCGTATGTCCAGCGCGCCCGCGCAGCCGATGCGGATTTGCCTGAAGGGCTGGAAGAGAAGCGCAATGAACGGCCGCCAATTCGTCTATTTCATGCAGGGGCTGACCAAGGTTTATCCCGGCAATCGCAAGGTGCTGGAAAACATCCACCTGCAATTCTATCCGGACGCGAAGATCGGCGTGCTCGGCGTCAACGGCTCCGGCAAATCCACGCTGCTGCGCATCATGGCCGGCATCGACAACGATTATAACGGCGAGGCCTGGGTCGCCGAGGGCGCGCGCGTCGGCTACCTGCCGCAGGAGCCGGAACTCGATGCCGACAAGAGCGTCCGCGAGAACGTGATGGAAGGACTCGCGGCGCAAAAGGCGATTCTCGATCGCTACAACGAACTCGCGATGAACTATTCCGACGAGACCGCGGACGAGATGACCAAGCTGCAGGACGAGATCGAGGCCAAGGGTCTGTGGGATCTCGATTCCAAGGTCGATCAGGCGATGGACGCGC
>CAZIKZ010000353.1:0-4470 GCA_964539845.1 uncultured Hyphomicrobiales bacterium | reverse complement strand
GGACACGACGGTCCGAAGAACTGATCGTAACCGGGATGAAAACGCCGCAGGCTCCGATCGGCCCGCGGCGTTTTGCTTTTCAATCGGCCAGTCTGTCCTCAGCGGACGCTGAAGCCACGTCCGCCGCCACCCATCCGCGGCGCACCGCCACCGCCCATGCGGGGAGGTGCCTGGATGCGTGTCGGCTGAATACGTGGTGCCGCAACGCGTGGTGCGGCGATCCTTGGCGCGGCCGTCCTCGGCGCCGCGATCCTTGGCGCTCCGCTCCGCGCGGCGACACGGCCACCGTCACCCTGCTTGCTTATGCGAGGCTGGTCAGGAAGTTTCGGTTTGGCTGTGGGAGGTCGATTGCCGGCGTCGGGTTTGACCGGTGTCGTGTCGGCTTTGCCGGTGCCGCGGTCGCCGGGCTTCGTATGGTCGGTCTTGTCCGTGCCGCGTTTGCCCGGGTCGGGATAGCGGTCCGGCCTGTGAGGATCGCGAATGCGGACCGGATCGATGCGCGGCGGCAGGATCGGCACGATCGGAACATAGACCGGGCCGCTTGGCACGATGACAGGCCCTCCCGGACCTACCGGCACTCCCGGTCCGACCGGGGCGAAGCCGGGTCCGCCCGGCGCGACCGGGATGGATGCGCGCGTGCCCGGAGGCGTCGCGCCAGGATTGCCAGGATTGCCGGGCTGGTTCGGTGCGCCGGGTTGCGAGCATGGGCAGGTCCCGCCCGGCGTTGAGACCGCGCGGATGAGATTCGCGTCACGCCCGCCGCTCAGGACTGACGCCATGGCCATGCGGCTCTGTGCACGCTGCTGCATCCTGCGCGCCGTCGCACTCAGATCGGAGTTCGGGTAGCGCGCGAGAAATGCCGCAAACCCGGCCTCGCTGTTGAGCGCCACGGCTTCCTGCCAGGCCAGCATCATCAGCCGGCGGTCGAGAATCGAGCGAAGGCCGGAGGCCAGCGGGTCGCTGCCATAGAGCGCGAGATATTGCTCATAGACGACGATATCGTTTTCGCGCACGGCGAGCGCGAAGGCGTCGCGCGGCGACAGGCCTTGCAGGTCCTGACGCCACTGATCGGCTGTCTTGTCCGTGTTCGTCGCGGGCTTTACGCCGCCCGCGCCCGGGAAGAACGAGAACGGTTCCGTCAGCGCCGATACTTCCCACGGCGTCTGGCGGCCGCCGGTTGCGCCGTGGACGGCCAACCGCACATTCTTCAACGCAGTTTCGATCGGCAGGCCGGGCTCGCGCGCCGACCTGAGCAGCGCCTGCGCAAAGGGCGAATTGCCGCCGGATCCGTCCTCGGCGGTATGTCCCGGCGATGTGGAATAGGCGAGCAACGTCCCGGCGGGCGCATTGACCAGCGCAAGGCCGCGCGGCGCGGTCTTGGCAATATCGCCGAACGGATTGTCGCGGCAGGCATCGAGGATCACGATGCGGGTCTTGCTGCGCACGGTCTCGAGCATCGACATGAGATCGGCCATCCGCATCGCTTCGAGCGCAACATCGGGCTCGCGCCCGATCGTGGCATCGACAGGGACGAGAAAGTTTTCACCATCGACCTGCACGCCATGTCCGGCGAAATAGATCAGCACCACGGTGTTTTCCGGCTTCTCGGCGACATTCGTCGTGAAGAAGCGGATCACCTTGCTCATGCTCGCCTTGTCGAGATCGAGTGCCGAGGTGACCTGGAAGCCGGCGTCCTTCAGAAGCGCGCCGACCGCGTCAGCGTCGCGCGCTGGATTGGTGAGCGCGCTAACGGTCTTGTATTTGGAGTTTCCGATGACCAGTGCAAACCGGTCCTGCGCGGAAGCTGCGATCGGGGCGGAGACGAACGCGACCAAAGCCACGCATGCGCACGCAAATCGCTTCAGCATTTCCAACCTCCCTGGACAAACCTGCCGCAAGACCGGGCTCGCGGCGCCTGACCCGGGACCTGCATTCAGTCACCGCATGTCGTTCAAGGAGAGCGGCAGAAAGCAATCGGTCTCACGGGCCTGTCGGTTGGTCGAGCTGCACCGTTCGAAGGTTCACGCAGTTCTGACCCGTCGGCGTGAACGCTGGAGACGTGGCTTCCAGGCATGTGACGCCGCCAGCAATATCCTGCCCGATTTCGTACGAGCACGCGACCGCTTGCATCCCGAAGGGGGCATCTGTCACATGAAGGTGATGACTGATGTGCATGTTCGCAAAGCTGCAATCGTGGGCGGCGGCCCGGCCGGGCTGATGGCAGCGGAAACGCTGGCGCGCGCAAATATTGCGGTCACGATATTCGATCGAATGCCGTCGCTCGCCCGCAAGTTGCTGATGGCGGGTCGCGGCGGGCTCAATCTCACGCATTCGGAAGACATGGCAAAGTTCCTGTCACGCTACGGCGCGGCGGAACGACATCTGCGCCGCGCGCTCGACGCGTTCCCGCCGGAAAGGTTGCGCGCCTGGAGTGAAGCGCTTGGCCAGCCGACGTTCGTCGGATCGAGCGGCCGCGTGTTTCCGAAAAGCATGAAGGCATCGCCCCTGCTGCGCGCATGGTTGCGGCGGCTCGATGCGATGGGGGTGACAGTGGCATTGCGCCACCGCTGGACCGGCTGGGACGATGACGGCGCGTTGATGTTCGATGGGCCGGACGGCCCTGTTCATGTGGTTCCGGACGTCACGGTGCTTGCGCTCGGCGGGGCCAGCTGGCCGCGGCTTGGGTCGGATGGTGGCTGGGCCGATGTGCTGGCGCGCAACGGAGTCGCCGTCGCGCAACTCAGACCGTCGAATTGCGGATTTCATATCGCGTGGTCCGAGCACATGCGCGAGCGCTTTGCGGGACAGCCGTTGAAAAATATCGCGCTATCGTCCGGCGGGCATCGGGTGCGCGGCGAGGCTGTGATTACGCGCGACGGGATGGAAGGTGGAGCGGTCTATGCGCTGTCGCCTGTCCTGCGCGAGACCATCGCGGATACGGGAGAGGCGATGCTCGCTGTCGACGTTCTGCCCGACATGAGCACCGATGACGTTGCACGCCGGCTCAGTGCGCCGCGCGGCAAGCAGTCGCTCGCAAATGTTTTGCGCAAGTCGCTGTCGTTGTCGCCGGTGGCCATTGGTCTTGCGCAGGAAGCGACCCACGGGACGCTGGGCGCGCTTGCTCCCGAAGCGATGGCGGCCTTGCTGAAGGCCGTGCCAGTGACCCTGACGGGTATGGCGCCGATCGAGCGCGCGATTTCAACCGCCGGCGGCGTGACGTTCGATGCGATCGATGACGCCTTCATGCTGACGAACAGGCCCGGCGTGTTCGTTGCGGGCGAGATGATCGACTGGGAGGCGCCGACCGGCGGCTATCTGCTGCAGGCCTGTTTCGCGACCGGTGTTGCGGCAGGCGAGGGCGCCGCACGCTATCTGGCATCCGCGACAACGATGCAGCCGGCATGAATCGACTTCCGATCAAATCCTTGGGTCATTCCGGGGTGCGACGACGTCGCGAGCCTGGAATCCAGAAAGGTTCGCTGCTGCCTCTGGATTCCGGGTCCGCGCTTGCAGCGCGTCCCGGAATGACGGCGATTGAAATCACGCGGACGCCGGCATGATCGAGCTTGCGGCCTATGCCGGCCTGTTCGCGGTGGCCTTCATCGCGGCCACCATTCTGCCCGCGCATTCCGAAGTGGCGCTGGTCGGGCTTCTTCTCACCGGCAAGTTCTCGCCATTGCTTCTGATCGCGGTCGCGAGTGCCGGCAACATTCTCGGTTCGTGTGTGAACTGGCTGCTCGGTGGTTATGCCGAGCGCTTCCGCGATCGCAAATGGTTTCCAGTCTCGCAGCAGGCGCTGGACAAGGCGCAGGGCTGGTATCGGCGCTATGGCCGCTGGTCGCTGCTGCTCAGCTGGGCGCCGATCATCGGCGATCCGCTGACCGTCGCGGCGGGCCTGATGCGCGAGCCGTTCTGGTCGTTTCTGGTGCTGGTGGCGATTGCGAAGATCGCTCGCTATGTGTTGCTGGCGTTAGGGGCGATGGGTGTCATGGGTCCGGTGGTGTGAGAAAACGGAGTTGCGGCATATACGGTGTGCTCCCTCTCCCCCAAGGGGAGAGGTGAAGCGCTTGCGCGCTACCCTTCGATCTCTTCCCGTAGCATCTCAAGCTCAAGCCATTTTTCTTCCGCCGCCGCGATGTCGCTCTGCGCCTTGGCTATCGCTTCGGTCGCGGCATCGAAGGCCTTGCGGTCGCGCGCGTAGAGACCCGGATCGTCGAGTTTCTTTTGCAGGGCGCGAATGTCGTCCTCCAGCTTCGCAATCTGCTTCGGCAGATTGTCGAGCGCGAATTTTTCGTTGAAGGACAGCTTCTTCTTGGCCTTCGCCGAGCCCGCTGCTGCGGCGGCCCCCTTCGCCTCTTTCGAAGCGCGCACCGGCTTGGTCGACGCGATATCCGCGCCGCGTTGCGTCAGCATATCGGAATAGCCGCCCGCATATTCGTTCCAGACACCGCCGCCTTCCGGCACGATCAC
>CAZIKZ010000352.1:0-4498 GCA_964539845.1 uncultured Hyphomicrobiales bacterium | reverse complement strand
CGCCTGGCAGCTCATGTTCGTATTCGGGGCGTGGTGCGCGCTTGGCGGGGCGGACAGGCTCAATTGGCTGTTACGCTCGCGGATCACGCTGGTGGTCGCGATCGCGTATCTCGTCTTCGCCTTCCTGATCACGCTGACGTGGCACCTTCCGCGACTGGCACCCCTGGTTCCGCGCTGGCTCGCGGAACATATCTACCCGATCGACAAGACCAATCTGGACGTCCTGCGCTTTGCCCATTTCCTGGCGCTGGCTGCGATCACGGTTTATTTCGTGCCGCGGGACTGGCCGCCGCTACGCTCACGCTGGCTCCAGCCGGCGATCCTGTGCGGCCAGCATTCGCTGGAAATCTTCTGCCTGGGCGTATTTCTGGCGTTTGCCGCCCATTTCGCCAAGGTCGAGATCTCGCCCGGTATCCCGGCGCAGATTTTCGTCAGCGTATTAGGCATCCTGATAATGGTTGCCGCCGCGTGGCTCCTGTCGTGGTACAAGGCCGCTACGGCGCGAAAGATCGCCGCCCGCCCGGCTAACCGGGCGGCGAAACCCTCGCTAGGAGGCGAGGCATGAGAGCTTTGATCTCCCGGCTGCTTTTGCTCGCGCTGATTGCGGCCTGCGTGCACGGTCAGGGTTCAGCCCATGCCCAGAATCAGGCTGAAAAGCCGAAGCAGGGCCCGCTTCTGGTGCAACCGGAACGCGATCCTTGCGAAGTGCCCGGCTACATTCTATTTGGCGAAGGCAAGCTCGACCACGTCAAGAAGGCGGTCTCGGAGCACAAGCGGCTGTCGATCCTGGTGATCGGCTCCGGTTCCTCGCTGCTGCCGGCGGCCGACGGCGCCGGGAAGGCTTATCCCGGATGGCTGGAAGAGGTGCTCCGAAAGCGTTTTCCGGGGGTTGAAATCAACGTGGTTGCGATTGCGAAATCCCGCCAGACGACGGCCGATATGGCGCAAAACCTTGAAAAGGCGCTGCTCGACCGAAAGCCGGATTTGGTGGTATGGCAGACGGGAACTGTGGATGCCATGCGGGGGGTTGACCCCGACAGCTTCCGCGCCTCGCTCGACGAGGGGATCGACCATATCGCGGATAGCGGTGCCGACCTGATCCTGATGAACATGCAGTACAGCCCACGTACCGAGACCATGATCGCGCTGGCGAACTATGCCGACATCATGCGGGTGGTGGCGCGCGATCGCGAAGTGCCGCTGTTCGACCGGCGCGAGATCATGCGGTACTGGAACGATAACGGGAATTTCGACCTCAACCTTGCCACCAAGGATCTGGCCGCAGCCTACAAGGTTCACGATTGCCTCGGCCGCGCGCTGGCATCGCTTGTGGTGGAAGCGGCCCATCTCGATGGCGTCAAAGCGAGACCGACACAGTGACGGTGTTTTCCTGCCCTTTTCCAATCCGGACATCGCTGATCGCCGCGGCATTGCTTGCCGCGGGCATCGGCTTTTCACACGCCGAAGATAAGACCCCCACACTTGCCGCGGTCTCTCCGTCGGCCCCGGCCGCGCCACCGGCCTGCGCCGCTCCCGACGATGTGACGCGGCTCACAAACCCGCTCGCGCGTACGAGCCGCAGGCTGGCTGCCGGCGAGCCGGTGACGATCGTCGCCGTCGGTTCGTCCTCGACCGCAGGTGCCGGCGCGAGCACGCCCGACAAGTCCTATCCGGCGCAGCTCGCCGTCGAACTCGAAGCGCGCTTTCCGGCGCAGCCGATCACGGTGGTCAATCGCGGTGTCAACGGCGAGGAAGCCAGCGACATGATCCAGCGGCTCGATCAGGGCGTGCTGTCGGAGCGGCCGGATCTGATCCTGTGGCAGGTGGGCGCTAACGCCGTCTTGCGCGACACAGCCATTCCCGCCGTGCGCACGGACATTCTGGAGGGCCTGCGGCGCATGAAGGCGTCCGGCGCCGATGTGGTGCTGATCGATCCGCAATTCGCGCCCAAGGTGCTCGCCAAGAAGGAGGCCGACGCGATGGTCGATCTGCTCGCGACCACGGCGAAGACGCAGAATGTCGATCTGTTCCGCCGGTTCGCGGTGATGCGCCACTGGCGGCAGGTCGCCCGCATCCCGTTCGAGGCGTTTATCTCGCCGGACGAATTGCACATGAATGACTGGAGCTATGGCTGCCTTGCCAAGCTTCTGGCCGGCGCCATTGCCGAAGCCGCAACCCGCACCACACTGACCGCGCACGCGCGGTGACCGCCGAATATCAGGGATAATTCAGGGCGCGTGCGCATCGCGTCTTTGCGGTTCCGCCGTCATAATCTAGACCGATCACACTCCGCTCATCCCGGCGCAAGCGGGGACCCAGAGCCATACGAACTGGGTTCTCGCTTTCGCAGGAACGAACGGAGCAAGTGCGGCGACACGCTGACGGAGCAATACGCCTTGGCGCAAACCTTCGATGGAAGCGGCACCGGGATCCTCCCGGACCGGTCAATTTTCAAATTGACCGAGGCCGGCCATCTGCGGCCGTCCGCGCCCTATGCCGATGGCCAGGTGCAGCCCGCCTCGCTCGACCTTCGCCTTGGCGCTGTCGCCTATCGGGTGCGCGCAAGCTTTCTGCCCGGCCCGAACGCGACCGTTACGGAGCGGATCGAGGCGCTGCGGCTGCATACCATCGACCTCTCGGACGGCGCTGTTCTGGAAACCGGCTGCGTCTATATCGTGCCGCTGATGGAAAGCCTGGCATTGCCGGCCGATATTTCCGCGACCGCCAATCCGAAAAGCTCGACCGGCCGGCTCGACGTGTTCACGCGCGTGATCGCGGATCGTTCGCGCGGCTTCGATCAGGTGGCGGCGGGCTATGAAGGTCCGCTCTATGCGGAGATTTCGCCTCGCACGTTTCCCGTGCTGGTCCGGCAGGGTTCGCGGTTGTCGCAGATCCGCTTCCGCCGCGGCGAAACGTTACTCGACGCGCCGCAATTGCGCGCGCTGCACGAACGCGAGCGGCTGGTCGATGCGGATGATGCCGATCTGACGAACGGCGTTGCGGTCGGCGTCGATCTGTCCGGAGACTTTGCAGGTGGTTTGATCGGTTATCGCGCCAAGCGCCATACCGGATTGATCGATGTGGATCTGCGCAATGGCTACGACGTCGCCGAGTTCTGGGAGCCGATGAGCGCGCGCGCGGACGCAAGCCTGATCCTCGATCCGAACGAGTTCTACATTCTTGCATCCAAGGAAGCGGTGCAGGTGCCGCCGGATTACGCCGCGGAGATGGTGCCGTTCGATCCGTTGGTCGGCGAGTTTCGCGTGCATTATGCCGGCTTCTTCGATCCGGGCTTTGGTTACGCTGGCGCAGGCGGACGCGGCGCGCGCGCCGTGCTCGAAGTGCGATCGCGCGAAGTGCCATTCATCATTGAGCACGGCCAGATCGTCGGCCGTCTCGTCTATGAGGCGATGATGGCGCGGCCGGACACCCTTTACGGCCAGGGCATCGGCTCGAACTATCAGGCGCAGAGCCTGAAACTGTCGAAGCATTTCCGGAGCTAGAGCATGTTGCTTCCTGTGTCGCCGGGAAGCTCCTTTCACCTCTCCCCACAGGGGAGAGGGAGCGCACCGAGTCTGACGCAAAGGCTTCAGCTCGATCGATCAAACGTTTAGGGCCATTGTGCTGCCCCTCGAACCAACGGCACTGACTCTCTTTCTGGTTTCCGCCTTTATTGGCGGAGTCACCACCGGGCTTGCCGGCTTCGCGATGGGCCTCGTGGTGTCGGGTGTCTGGCTGCATGTGCTGACACCGGTGCAGACCACTGCGCTGATCGTGGGCTACGGCCTGTTCGTGCAGACGCATGGGGTCTGGAAATTCCGTCATTCGATCGACATGCGGCGCGTGCTGCCGCTGATCGCGGGTGGCGCAATCGGTGTGCCGCTCGGCATTGCGGCTCTGTCACACATTGATCCGGTCTGGGTGCGGCGCGCGGTCGGTGTGTTGCTCGTGGTCTATAGCCTCTACGGGATGCTGCAGCCGAAAATCGCGCCGCTGCGCGTAACCAGACCGGCGGATGGCGCCATCGGCTTCGTCAACGGAATACTCGGCGGGCTCACCGGACTCGCCCGGCCGATCATCGTCATCTGGTGTCAGCTCACCGGCGTGCCGCGCCACGCGCAACGCGCCATCTTTCAGCCGGTGATCCTCGCGGCTTTCGTGATGACCGCGCTCGGTCTTGGGGTCGGTGGCGAGATCACACGCGACGTGCTGGCGCTGTTCGCGCTCGGCCTCGTGCCCGTGCTGACGGGAATCTGGGCGGGACTGCATCTCTATGGCAGGCTCGACGAAGCGGCATTCCGCCGTGTGATCCTGGTGCTGCTGTTTCTGTCCGGAATAGTGCTGCTGATACCGGGCTTGCGGTGATTGCCGCGGCGGCCGTAGCGATGCGCCGGCTGGCAACGGACTTGCGGCGCGGCCCGCGGTTTCGCTATGGTCGATCCGCGCGGGCGTAGTTCAATGGTAGAACGGCAGCTTCCCAAGCTGCATACGAGGGTTC
>CAZIKZ010000351.1:0-4499 GCA_964539845.1 uncultured Hyphomicrobiales bacterium | reverse complement strand
CCGAAGACCAAAGCTAAGTCCACGGCTAAGGCCAAGACCGCGACGAAGACCAAGCCGGCCAAATCCGGGTCGAAGGCCAAGTCAAAGTCGAAGAGCAAGGTCGGCAAGCGCAAATAGCGCAGCCGCGCCGTCCATCATCTCTGGATTTAAGAGTGTCCCGGCCGGACCGTCAGGCTCGTGCCGGGCTTTTTTTGCCCGATCCGCAGCCCGGAGGGGGCCTCCAAAATCTTTGCAGGGCGCAGTCCCGCCCGACGGGCTCCAGACCCGAACCCTGACCGCGCGCCCGGCCACTACCCCGCATAGACGCTGGGCGTCATGAAGGGGATGGGCAATGTGCAACCTGCTGAAGCCGACGGTGGATCACATGGTGTTCTGCCAGTATCGCACGCCCGACGCGGGGCGCGCTCACCGGTCGCATTCGGTCCTGCTCGACGGGACGCCGCGCCCGGATCACGCAATCCCGGCGGTCTCCAGGCTCACGATACTGGTGCCGTTGCTGACCGTGATGGCGGTCGTGTTCGCTGCCGGATATATGGCGGCTGCGCTGCTCGAACTGGTCGGGCTCGATTTCAGGCAGGCCCTCAAGCCGCTGTCGGGTGTGAGTGAATTCCTCAACGCTGATGCATTGGGGCGAACGCTGAAGGCGCAGACGGCGTCCTTCGCCAGGGCAGCCATGCGCTTGCCGATCTGACCGTGATACCTCATCCGCGATCGTGCGCTCGCCCCGTTCCCATGCAAGCGCGGTGCCTAAGTCCCGGTCTCGCTGCGTAGCCATCCCTCAAACGCAGCCGGTCTGCCCTGCCGGCCGGTTGGCGGCGCGAGGGCGGCAAGCGTGTTAGCCTGCGCCATCGCTTCGGGAGGTCCTCAATGTCTATCCGTCTTGCCGTCACGGCGGCCGCTGTCACACTGGCCGTCACGACAACCGCCACTTTTGCGCAAATGAAATCCAAGATGCCCGCGCTGCCGGACATGCAGTTTGCGGAGATACCGGCGGCCTCGCGCGCCAATTATCAGGGAGACCGGTTCAGCTATCTGGAGGCCGGCCGCCCGGATGCACCGGTCGTGCTGCTGATGCACGGCGTCGGAGCCAATGCGATGCACTGGCGTCCGCAGCTTGCGGGGCTTTCGGACCGCTATCGCGTGATCGCCTGGAATGCGCCGGGCTACATGATGAGCGACGGGTTCGCGAAGGACGTCGCCGAGTGCAAGGATTACGCGGACGCGGTGCGCGATTTCCTGACCGCGCTGAAGATCGAAGGCGGCATCAATGTCGTCGGCAATTCGTTCGGCAGCCGCGTCGCACAATGCTTCGCGATGCACTATCCCGAACGGGTGACGAAGCTCGCCATGACCGGGACCGGCGTCGGACCGAAGGACATGCCGGATGAGCAGAAGCAAAAGATCATCGCAACCCGCGAAGGCCAGATCGCCAAAGGCCTTTATGGGTTCGGCGCGCGGGTGGACGCCCTGCTCGGGCCCGATGCTTCGCCCGAGTTGAAAGCGGAGGTTCAGCGTGTGCTGCGAGCCACCATGGCACGCGGCTTCATGCATGGCGTGAAACTCGGAATGGTCAATGGCTACAGCGCGCCGGAATCGGGCGCGAAGCTCACCATGCCGGTGCTGCTGATCCAGGGTCGCACCGACAAGGTCAATCCGGGCGATCGGAATGCGGATGTTCTGATCAAGCATCTGAAAAACGGAAAGCTGGAATACCTTGAGAATATCGGCCATCTGCCGGAGGTCGAGACGCCGGACAAGGTCAACACGTTGCTGCGCGATTTCTTCGGATGATGATCGGTCATTGCCGGGCATAGCCGTCGAAGACGGCGTCGTTGACGCCTCTTGACCCGGCAATCCATCGAGCGACCATGATGGATGCGCGGGTCAAGCCTGCGCATGACGGTTAGAAAGCGGTGCCGTCGCTATGAGACAATGTTTTTCCACTCGCGCTTTTTGTGGTGTTCTGCTGTCGCTTCTATTGCTGGAGGCAGCGGCCGCGCAGGATGCGTATCCCTCTCGTCCGATCACGCTGATCGTGCCGTTCGCGGCTGGCGGTTCGACCGACGTGATCGCGCGCGTGGTTGCCGACGCGATGCGCGGCCCGCTCGGGCAGCCGGTGCTGATCGACAATCGCGGCGGCGCCGGCGGCTCGATCGGAACGGCGGCGATCGCGAAGGCTCAGCCTGACGGTTACACCATTGGCATGGGAACGGCCTCGACGCTTGCGATCAACCCGGCGGCTTACAAGTCGCTGCCCTATGACACCATCAACGACCTTGAGCCGGTCGGCCTGATTGCACAGGTGCCGAATGTTGTCTCGGTGAACGCGAAGCTGCCCGCGAAAACCGTAACAGAACTCGTTGCGCTGGCGAAAGCGCAGCCCGGCAAACTCGCTTATGGCTCGGCCGGCAACGGCTCGGTCAGCCATCTGATGGGCGAGCAATTCAAGCTCGCGACCGGCACCGACATCACCCACGTGCCCTATCGTGGGGTCGGGCCTGCACTGAACGACGCGGTCGGCGGGCAGATCCAGATTCTGTTCGACAATCTGTCGACCTCGCTGCCGCTCATCCAGGACGGCAAGCTGCGCGCACTTGCTGTGTCGTCGCCGAAGCGCCTCGCCATTCTGCCGGACGTTCCGACCTTTGCCGAGCTGGGCATGAGCGATCTCGACTGGATGGCGTTCTTCGGGCTGATCGCGCCGGCCAAGACCCCGAAGCCCGTGATCGACAAGCTCAATGCCGCGCTCAGCGACGCGCTCGCCAATCCACAGGTGCGCGATACGTTGGCGAAGCAGCAGGCACAGCTGCAACCGGGCACGCCCGGCGATTTCGCAGCACTGATCTACCAGCAATTCGTGCGCATGAAGCGGGCGGTCGTCGCGGCGAAGATCGAGGTGAATTGAGCGGCGCGATTGTCGCTCAACACTTCCGATAGATCACGGGCGCACCCTCGGAGCCGGCATTCGGCCGGCGCACGAGCAGCTGATTGTCCGGGCGCGGGCTGACCACGAGATAGGATGGCGGATCTTTCTGTCCCGTCCTGGTCTGCGTGCACATCGAGCGGGCGGAATAGACCGGACCATCGCGCGACGCTGTCACCGTGATCCACGCGATCTCGCAGTTGGCGTCGGGCGTGCTGTGTGTCTTCGCCGCGATGTCGATGCGTCCATTGCCGGAGCCCTCGCAGGCATCGGCATTCGGGGCCCAGGCACCGCGCACACTGTTGGGGAGAGTGAGGATACGAACGTCGTCGGCCGCGGTCTTTGTCGCGGGCAGGGAGGCGGTCGCGAGCAACGCGGCAGCGACGATAGCAAGCATCGGTCCGATGCGCATGTGCCGATACCTTCGGAAAGGACCGGCTGCAACTTACACGATTATTGCACCGGCGCATGGCGCTTGCGGAGGGTTGGTTTCGGACCGGTAAATGGAAGCGCCGAACCGCAGCGTCTCAGCGGTTCGGATCGTTCTCCGGCACGATCCTCTGTTCGATCGTGAACAGCGCGGGATTGGCCGGATCGACCGTCACGCGCACCCAATGCGTATCCGGATCGCCGAAGACTTCAAGCCGGGTCAGGTTCTGGAAGAAGCGGCCGGACTTGCGGCTCGGCAGCGGGTTGTTGAGCCGGAACAGATGGGTGTCGCCGTGGATGAACAGCGCAGGCTTGCCGAAGCCTTCCATTTCGGAGGCCAGCAGCGATACCAGCTCATGATAGGGGGTAGCCGGTGCTTCCTTGGGCGTCGTGCCGCCGGCGCTACGCACATAGCGCTCCTTCAGGCCTGCGCTCCAATGCGCTTCAAACGCGACATTTGCCTGCGTGACCAGAACGAGCCCCTTGATCTCCGGCGCGCGCGCGGCGGCGAACGCCTTCGCGATCCAAGCGAGGTTGGCGGCCTTGCGCGCGGCCTGTTCGGCGTCCATCTCCGGCGTGCGGCCGATATTGTCGTTGCTGCCGACGGTGTGGAAGGTCGCGAACACCACGCCGTTATAGGTCCAGATCAGGTTCTCGCGGAACGTTTCGAAGCCCTTGTCGGACGTCTGGCTTTGCACCGGAAGCGTGCGCGCGCCAAGACTCTTGCCGTCCGGGAAGAACATCGCGCGGACCTTGGCGAGCCGGTCGAGCGGATCGACGGTGGGATTTTTCAGGAGATGGCAGTCGGTCCAGTCATTGTCGCCCGGCGTCAGAATGAAGGGCGCGGCGGAGCGCTGGAACGTCGCAAGCACACGGACGTAATTCTCGTCGGTGCAGGGCCTGGTGATGCGGTCGGGGGCTCGCTCGTACGGACGGGGGTCGGCCTGGAAATCGCCGACATGCACAATGAAGGCGAGACTTTCCTTGTTCATCGCATCCAGCATGCGGTCGAATTCCTGCTCGCCGCGTTTGGAATAGGATGTGTCGCCGATCGCTCCAAACCGGAATGTCTCAGATTGCGCGGTCGCCGGCACGGCAAGCGAGAGCAGGAGCGCTACGGTTGCGGCAAAACGTACGACAGGCATGG
>CAZIKZ010000350.1:0-4530 GCA_964539845.1 uncultured Hyphomicrobiales bacterium | reverse complement strand
CGGTTCGGCTCGCGCGGCGTCGAGATGGCGCAGACCTACTCTGGCGACCAATCGGCATCGGAAGAGCGGCGCGAGCACTACCGGCGCGTCGCCCGTATTGCCGAGAACCGCCACCTCGGGATCAAGGGCCTCGACATCGCGACGCAGTACTACGAGATGGCGCGCTGGCAGCGCCGCCGCGGCAACCTGATCGGTGGAGGCCATCCCGCGATATGAGGTCGTTCGCCCACAAGCGCCGCCGGCGGAGCGCCCGCGGCCTCAGCCCGCACAACATCGGGACGGCGGTCGCCATCGTCGCGCTCGCCGCCTGCGCGGGCTACGCGAACCTGCCCGGCGACACCGCCGGAGCCGCGGCGGATAGCGCAGGCACCTTCACCGGCCGCGTGACGCGTGTGGTCGACGGCGACACCTTCTGGATCAGCTCCGCCGACGAACGCATCCGGGTGTGGGGGCTCGATGCCCCCGAGGTCGACATGCCGGGCGGGTCGCAGGCGACGGCCGCGCTCACCGCGCTGATCTCTGGCCAGCAGCTCAGCTGCAGGCAGCGCGACATCGATCGGTACGGCCGCATCGTCGGCCAGTGCTTCCTGCCGGACGGCCGCGACATCACCTCGGTCATGATCGACAGCGGCACGGCCGAGGAGTTCTGCCGCTACTCCGGTAACCACTACCGGACCTGCTGAAGGCTTCAGCCGAGCGGATCGGCGCTCGCGTAGTGCAGGACGACAGGGATGATGGCGGCCTTCAAAGTCGCCGCGCCGTCGACGGCCAGATCGATCGAGCGCGGCGCTTCCGCCTCGACCCAGTCACAGAGCCCGCCAAGCGTGCGGTCGGCGGCGAGAATGATGCCGACGCCGGCGGCAAGGGTATCGAAGGCCGCGTCCCGGCCGGTGCTGGCCTGCACCACCGCCTCGATTTCGGTGCGGTGCTGGTAGTGGTAGCGGAGCGGCGAGAGCGTCGTCGATGGCTCTCCCGGGTCGCCGTCGCGCAGGATCAGCAAGCCGGCGGTCGGGACGCGCTCAGGCAGGACCTCGCCGCGCATCACGGGCGCGGACTGCGTTTGCAGGAGCGCGTGCAGGGCGTGCAGGATGGCTTCGCGGGTGGATGGCATGATGGCTTCCGGCTTCCTAGGCTACGCAAACTTCCGGAGTCGGCCCTAACCGGACAGCAGCACGAAGAGTAGCGAGGCAGGCTCGGCCTCTATGTTTGTTCCGGCGTTGGAGATCATGTACGGGGGTCGACGTGCCATGGAGGCAGGAGCCGCATTTGAGTCTGGAAGAGTGGATCGCTACTGACGAGAGGAAACGCGCCGGGGGGCAAGGAACCGTCGCAAGGGTACGGCACCAAGTGGATGGGCGCGTTGGCGCACTCAAGCGACTGCACGATGAGAGAAAGACCGAAACGGAAAGACGCTATCGGTTTCTAGCTGAAGTCAGCGGTCTCCGTGCTTTGGCGGCGAACGGAGTTCCGGCTGTGTTGGACGCGAATGAGCAAGAGTGGGAGAACCCTGACGCCGAGCTCTATCTGGTTATGGAATTCATCGATGGTCCGACAATGCAGGAGTTCGCTCAAAAGCTGCCGCCAACCCTGGATCAAGCACTTGCCGCCACTCTACGGATTCTTGATATACTGGAAACCAGTCATCAGCTTCCCCTTTTTCACCGCGACCTGAAGCCCGACAACGTGATTTTTCGCCACGGAAGGTGGGAAGATCCTGTTCTGGTAGATTTTGGCATCGCTTGGTATCACAACGATCCCGATATTGATTTCCGAACTCCCGATGGCAGCGAGCTTGGAAATCGATTTTTGCGCCTTCCGGAGTTCGCTCCGGCTGGGGAGCACCGTGACCTGCGTTCCGACGTAGCGATGGCGGCAGGCCTTCTTTTTTTCATGGTGTCCGGCCGGGCACCTCGTACGTTGGTCGATGCTGGCGGTCGCCATCCTCACGAGGTCGTCCCTATACGACCGGCAGTGTTAGAAGACTCGCGATGGCCCAGACTAAGCCGACTGCTGCGGATCGCATTTCAACAACGAATTGAAGCCCGCTTCCAAAGTGCTCAGGAGTTTTCCGCTCGCTTGGCTCATCTGGATGGAGACAATGACGTGCCGCAAGACGACCTAGACGCGGAGATCGCTCGGTACATTGAGACGGCCAACTCAGCAGTTGCAAGAGAGCGGTCTGAGGCCGCCCCGGCCATGGAGGGTGCGAGTCTAGCACTTTACGGCGAACTGAATCGCCTATGGACGGGTGTTGGTCTCCAGAACGGCGGACAGAATCCTACTTTCAAGAATGGTGGCGCGACGAACGAGTTCTACTGCGTGGTATCCAGACAGGGGCAGGCCGATCCTGTGGTAGTTCTTCGGCACAAGATCGAGCTGCTGGATGGTCGCCTGCGGGCGACCTGGTCCATTGATGGCGCCGAGCCCGTCCTGGAGTTTGAGGGATCCTCGGCCGACTGCGACGGGCTGCGAGAGGTGCTGTTGGCGTCAGCCCGCAAGCTGTCGAGCAGTGTCATACGCAACCTTACGGACAGACTGACCCCGCCCACCGACTTGAAGCCATTCTTCAATCGATAGCGCCGATAGGAATGGCAGCTCCTGGCGCGACTCGGACGCACCGGCGGCTTGAGCCGGTAAGGGGGCGCTCTTGGTGCGCCGGCCACGCCACCTGAACGGCTTTATACCTAATCATCGCGACCCAATCTGATAACTTCGCCAAGGAGAACGTCGAGGTCCGCCGCGAATTCTACTTGGACTGCCGTCGGCACGTCCTCGCGCGACCTAATCGGGCTGTGAAGGTGCATGTCTGCGATATTTCGGAGCGATCCCTCCAGGCGTTGCATAGATGCCTTGAACGACCGTTGAGCTTTCGGATCCCCGTAGTTGTTGGCCACCTCCGCGAAGGTTTTGAAGCCGAGGACCGGAGGCACATGGTTGAGGATTGTTCGCAGCAGCATCGCCGTGGACATGTGGCAGCGGTTGTCGGCTGCCACGTTGATTTCTCGGCAGAGTTCGACCAGACGCGTGAAGTCCCACGTTCCCCGCCGGGTCGCTTGAAGCGCAGCAATGCGGGCGGGATCGACATAAGACTTGGTGCCAGACGGTAGTGCCGGCGGTGGGACCCGATTTCGGGCGGCAATCAAGCTGATCTCACCGAAGACGCGACGGATCTCAAGTTCAGCCACTTCGTCGAGCCGGCTGAGCAAATTCGCCCGGCCAGAGATTCGGCCCGACTTGAACGGCGCAGTATCCTGCGTCATCGCCTTAAGTCGCGCGACCTGTTCGTTGACAGATTTGGCCAGCAGACTCTGCACGGCCGGCTTCGAAATGCTATCAACAGCCGATCCGTGCGCCGCTAGCGAGCGCAACAGAACATCGAGGGCCGCCTGTGCATGTCGCTCGAGCGAGTTGCCGGCGATCTCGACGACGGAGCCCATTGCGGACGAGCTGATCAACATCCCTCTGCGAGTTGCTTCGAAGATCGCTTCAGAGATTTCCTTTTGTGTTTGGCGATCAATCTTCGTGACCTCAACCGAGATGAGATCATGAAAGTGATCGACGATCTCAGGTGGTAACGCCGGCGTTTCCATCCCACGCTCCCGATTCTCAAATACCGGTGCTTTTGTACCGTTGCAGGTCGGCCCGCCGACCTTAGGCGCTAGCGAGCCGGTAGCAAAAGTCTGATCTTGGGGCACTGCTACCGCCTATGGAATCCGCCGCTCCACCCAGTTCGCCACGATCAGCCCCGGAACCGCATCGTGCGCCCGCTCGGCGTCGCGTGCCAGGTCCAGCCGCTTCGGCAGCTTCACCTGCGGGACAAGCAGGAAGATCGGCGCGGTGACCTGCCCGCGCCCTGCCTTCGACCGCGACGCCGCGGCGAGCCCGCGCGAGTTGAGTCGCGCCCCGTCCGCCACGAGCAGGTTCGGACCCGCCCGCCGGTAGACGAAGCGCAGCCGCAGCCCGGTCTTCCGCTCCCAAGCCTCCGGCGTGATCCGCCGCCCGCCGAGCGCCTTGCCGGCGGCCGGCGTGGGGATCGCGAGCCAGAAGCCGCTCTTCGAGCGGATCAGCGGCCCGGCGTCGTGGGCGCCAACGATCACCGGCGCCTTGACCACCGCCGCGGCGTTCAGGCTCGCGCCGGCCTTCGGGAACACCTCCGATCGGATCGAGTTGGCGAGCCGGGGCCCGAGCCCCGCGCCGACGATCTGCCCGCGCCAGGCGAGCTTCAGCCCGGCGCCGGCCTCGCGCATTGCCGCGGTCACCGCCCGCTCCCCGGCGGCGATCTCAGCCGCCATCATCGCGACGAGGTCGGGCCGGATGTCGAGCGTGAGCTTCATTCCGGCCTCGTGTCGATCGTCCAGACCAGGCGCTCGCGATCCCGCACCGGCTCGCCCTGCACTATATAAGTAGTACCGTCGATCACGAGCCGGTCGCCCGGCCGCGGAGCGGCGATATCGGCCACGCGGATGTCGAAGCGCGTCGTCTCCGACCAGAGCCGGGCGTCACCGAAGTCGGTGATCGCATCGGCCCGGC
>CAZIKZ010000349.1:0-4620 GCA_964539845.1 uncultured Hyphomicrobiales bacterium | reverse complement strand
CGCTGATTTCCCGGCGGCGGTCTTGCGCAAGGCGGGCTACAGCTCGGTCTGGCGCGGGCAGAAGACCTGGAACGGCGTCGCCATCCTGTCGCGTGTCGGCGAGCCGGTGGTGACGCGGCTCGCTCTGCCGGGTGATCGCGACGACATGCAGAGCCGCTATATCGAGGCCGCGATCGATGGCATCCTGATCGGGTGCCTGTATCTGCCGAACGGCAATCCGCAGCCCGGTCCGAAATTCGAGTACAAGCTGAAGTGGTTCAAGCGTCTTTCAGCACATGCCCGCAAGCTCTTGAAGGCCAATGTGCCGGTGGCCCTGATCGGGGACTACAATGTGGCGCCAGCCGACATTGACATCTACCCGACGCGGTCCTGGGACAATGATGCGCTGATCCAGCCGCAAAGCCGTTTTGCCTATGCGCGGCTGCTGAAACAAGGCTGGACCGACGCTCTGCGCGAAACCCACCCGGGCGAGCGGATTTACAGCTTCTGGGACTACAAGCGGAATCGCTGGCCGCGTGATGCTGGGCTCAGGCTCGACCATGTTCTGCTCGGCCCGATCCTGGCCAAACGGTTGAAGTCGGCGAGCGTCGATCGTGCCGAACGCGGACGGGAGGGCGCGAGCGACCACGCGCCGGTCTGGGTGGAACTGAAATAACCGGATTTCGCTGCGCCAGTCGCAGGCTGATCGCCGGCCTCGACAAGCAGGCCGGGATCGGGTGATGTCCCGCCATGCAATGGAGCGACGACGGATTCGTCCTCGGCATCAGGCGGCACGGCGAGGCGAATGCCATTCTCGAACTGATGACCCGGGAGCATGGGCGCCACCTTGGGCTCGTGCGTGGCGGGTCGGGAACGCGGATGCGACCGGTGCTGCAGCCTGCCAACGCGGTGCGGGCGCATTGGCGCGCGCGTCTCGACAATCACCTCGGCAATTATACGATCGAGCCGATTTCGTTGCGCGCAGGCTCGCTGTTTGCCGATCCTCACGCCTTGTTCGCCGCGACCCATCTCTCCGCCCTGGCGCGGCTGCTGCCCGAACGCGATCCGCACGAGGTCGTGTATGACGGGCTGGAAACCATCGTATTGCAATTGCACGAGCCGTCGATCTGCGCGTCGCTCATCGTGCGGTTCGAATTGCTGATGCTGTCCGAACTCGGGTTCGGTCTCGACCTCGAGAACTGCGCGGCGACCGGGTCGCTGTCGGACCTTGTGTATGTGTCGCCCAGGTCGGGCCGGGCGGTGTCGCGGGACGCCGGTGCGCCATGGAGCGATCGGCTTCTGTCGTTACCGGCATTCCTGACCGGAGATGTCGAACAGGTCGGCGCAAGGGATATTGCGGACGGCTTTGCACTCACCGGCTTTTTTCTCGCGCGGCATGTGCTGGAGCCGCGCGGGCTCACGCTGCCCGACGCACGAACGCATTTCATCACGGCGGTCTGCCGCAGATTGCAGGACGCTGCCTAGACCAGGCTATCGCGAAACAAAAAAAGGCCGGTCCTGAACGGACCGGCCCGATGTCAATTGCGAAACGCTGACTAGTGGCAGACGCGCTCGCGCCAGCAACGCTGATAAGGGTAGTACCCCGAGCAGCGGCGCACATAGTAGCATCTCGGCTGGTAACGGTAGCCGCCGCCGCCATAATATTGGGCCGGGGTGAAGAGGCCCTGCACGTTCAATGTGGCACCCGGTGCACTGACCGGCGCGGCAGAAACAGCCCCGGCACCAAGGCCCAGCCCCGCAGCAACGAGCAGGGCAGTCGCAAACGTCTTCATGATTTCGATCTCCGATCTGTCGACAACAACACGCAACGGTGACGCTGCGTTTTGATCCGGCAGCGAACTGCCGATCGCACAGTCCGCGCCCGTCGGACGCGGATAGAAACCACCCTGCCGCAAAAAAATTGATCCCCTCGCGGCCGCGCTACAGAGTTACCACGAAATTTGGCCGGCCGCCGGAGATTTTCGGTCGGCTCCAATAAATCATCCGTGACAATCGCGCATCGTTTGCAGAGTCGGAGAAATACGGGCGGCGGTAGCAGTGCGCCGCAGCACGTGCAGACGCTGCGGTGCGGGCGGTGGGCCGCATGGCGACCAATGACATCCGTCATCGCGGCCGCTGCCGGCAAACGCATAGCCTCTGCAGAATCGTGGGGGTTGCTCCCATGCAAACGGCAGATTCCTCATGAGCTCAGAAAAAATTGAATTGTAAAATCAATGAGTTGAGTTGCGCTGATACATTCGTTCCACAACCTCATGCATGACCTGAGGCTGGGACAATTGGGCTCCCCTCGTCGGCGCAGCGACCCGTCTCGCTTGCCTTGTTCGGCGCGGTGAGGCGCGGTACCGAACGTCATGGGTACACGGCTGATTCCTCCACCGGACAAGGACGTTCAGGAAATCGCGCTGCGCGATGCGCTGGAAGAGCGCTATCTCGCCTATGCGCTGTCGACCATCATGCACCGCGCGCTGCCGGATGCGCGGGACGGGCTGAAGCCTGTTCACCGCCGCATCCTGCACGGCATGAACCTGCTGCGGCTCGATCCCGGATCGACGCCGAAGAAGTCCGCCAAGATCGTCGGCGACGTGATGGGTAACTTCCATCCGCACGGCGACCAGGCGATCTATGACGCTCTGGTCCGTCTCGCGCAGGATTTCTCCTCGCGCTATCCGCTGATCGACGGGCAGGGCAATTTCGGCAACATCGACGGCGATAATGCCGCCGCCTATCGCTACACCGAAGCGCGCATGACCGAGGTTGCGCGGCTTCTGCTCGATGGCATCAACGAGAACGCGGTCGACTTCCGCCCGAACTATGACGGACTGACGGAAGAGCCGGTGGTTCTGCCGGGTGCGTTTCCCAATCTGCTCGCCAACGGTTCGCAGGGCATCGCGGTCGGCATGGCGACATCGATCCCGCCGCACAACGCCGCCGAATTATGCGACGCCGCGCTGTTTATGATCGACAATCCGAACGCCCGGTCCAGGACGCTGCTGAAATACGTTCCGGGCCCGGATTTTCCGACGGGTGGTGTCGTCGTCGACAGCAAGGAGGCGATCGCCGAGGCCTACAGCACCGGTCGCGGATCGTTCCGCGTGCGCGCACGCTGGACCAAGGAAGACACCGGTCGCGGCGGCTACCAGATTGTCGTCACCCAAATTCCCTATCTGGTTCAGAAGTCGCGTCTGATCGAGCGGATCGCCGAACTGCTCAACGAACGCAAGCTGGCGCTGGTCGGGGATATCCGCGATGAGTCGGCTGCCGATGTCCGCATCGTGATCGAGCCGAAAGCGCGGACCGTCGATCCGGTGCTGCTGATGGAATCGCTGTTCAAGGTGAGCGAGCTGGAAGGCCGCATTCCGCTGAACATGAACGTGCTGGTCAAGGGCCGCGTGCCGCGGGTCATCGGCCTCGCGGAAGCCCTTCGCGAATGGCTTGACCATCGCCGCGATGTTCTGGTGCGCCGGAGTAAGCACAGGCTCGATGCGATCGAGCACCGGCTCGAAGTGCTCGGCGGTTACCTGATCGCCTATCTGAACCTCGACAAGGTGATCAAGATCATCCGCACCGAGGATGAGCCGAAGCCGGTTCTGATCAGAACCTTCAAGCTGACCGATGTGCAGGCCGATGCCATTCTCAACATGCGGCTGCGCAACTTGCGCAAGCTCGAGGAGATGGAGATCCGTCGCGAGGACAAGGATCTGCGCGACGAGCTTAAGAAGCTGAAGGCGCTGCTCAAGTCCGAGGACGAGCAGTGGAAGACGGTCGCGAGCGAAATCAAGAAAGTGCGCGAGACCTTCGGCCCCAAGACCGAGCTCGGAAAGCGTCGCACGACCTTTGGCGAGGTTCGCGATGTAGAGCATGAGCTCGCTGAAATACTGGTTGAGCGCGAGCCGGTTACGATTGTGGTGTCGGAAAAGGGTTGGGTGCGCGCGCTGCGCGGCCATGTCGCCGACTTGTCGAGTGTCGCGTTCAAGTCCGACGACGCGCTGAAATTCTCCTACTTCGCGGAGACCACGTCGAAATGCGTGTTCTTTGCCTCGAACGGCAAGTTCTACACCATCGACGCCTCGAAGCTGCCGGGCGGCCGCGGACATGGCGAGCCGATGCGGCTGTTCATCGACCTCGAACAGGACGCCACCATTGTCGCTGCTTTCAAGCATCAGGGTGGGCGCAAATTCCTGTTGGCCTCCGCTGACGGCAAGGGCTTCGTGGTGCCGGAGGACGAGTGCCTCGCCAACACCCGCAAGGGCAAGCAGGTGCTGAACGTCAAGGCGCCGGACAAGGCGGTGGCGATTGCGTTGGTGGAGGGCGATCTGGTCGCGGCCATCGGCGAGAACCGCAAGATGATCGTGTTCCCGATCAACCAGGTGCCGGAAATGACGCGCGGCGCGGGCGTTCGGCTGCAGCGCTACAAGGACGGCGTCCTGAGCGACATCATGACCTTCGAAGCCAAGGGCGATGGCATGAACTGGTTCGACAGCGCCGGCCGCGCGCAGCTGACGCCGCTGAAGGACCTGGCGGCGTGGCGCGGCAATCGCGGCGACGCCGGCCGCGTCAGGCCGGACCGCTTCCCGAAGACCAACAGGTTCGGGAAGACGATTTGAGGGTCATTCCGGGGTG
>CAZIKZ010000348.1:0-4627 GCA_964539845.1 uncultured Hyphomicrobiales bacterium | reverse complement strand
TTTCCACCTGCCGGGCCAGCGTCCCAGCCTGGGTGCGTTGCTGTTCCAGCGCGCGTTCCGACTCGGCCTGCTGTTTTTGACGCTCCTGAACGAGCAACGACATGCGCTGCTGGTCGCCCGACAGCGCTTTCAGATCGTCCGAAAGTTTGATGCGCTCGCTCGCAATATCGGTGCGCAGTTTCTGCAGAGCCCCGAGATCGGCGGCCACTTTTTCGGCGCGGTCGCGCAATTCCGGCACGACGGCACCGAGCACGATGGCGCTGCGCAGCGTTTTGGCGGCGTCGGCCGGGCTGACCAGCAAAGCTGGTGGCGGCCGCCGTCCCATACGCTGCAGGGCCGCCAAAACTTCGGCGATGGTCTCGCGGCGTTCGTTCAGCGATTTTCGTAAAGCCTGTTCCTGGCTCTCCAGCGGAGCCAGGCGGCCCTCGCTCGCGGACAGCCGCGACTCGACCTCGCGAAGACGCGCGGCGGTTCCAATCAGATCGGTGTTGAGTTTGCGGCGGTCACTGCCGAAGGTTTCAATCTCGGCACGCAACCTGGCCTCGGTTTCGGCCGCCTGCTTCTGCTCCGCGCGGATCGCCGCCAGTTCCTGCTCGCGCGCCTTCAGAATGTCGTTGTCGAGGCCGCCCTTGAGTTCCGGCTTTTGCGTGCTCGTCTGGCTGAATGCGGCCGGAGAACCGAGAACCGCAGCCGCAAAAATGGCGCCCCCCGCCACAATAGGGCGGATCCCAGCGCTTTGCCTGCGAACTGTGTTCATTCAACTCGTCTGTGCCGTCGAATCACGGCCATCTTATGCCTTAGGTCGTCCGCCGGGACGCCCTATTCGCGGTGATATGGGTGCCCCGACAGGATTGTGACAGCCCGGTACAACTGCTCTAACAGCATGATCCGGACCAATTGATGGGGCCACGTGGCCTGTCCGAAATTTAATGTGATCCTGGCTCTGTCCCGCAGGGTTTCGGACAGCCCGTCAGCACCGCCGATCACGAAAGCGGTCACCGCCTGCCCAGCATCGCGCCAGCGCCCGAGCTGGTCGGCAAAGGCCGCACTGCCAAACCCGTCGCCGCGCTCGTCTAGGAGTACGACTGCGGCGCCCTCGGGAATCACATTGGCAATTGCGATCGACTCTTCGAGTTTGCGGCGGTCGGTGTCCGGCGCACGACTCTCACGAATTTCGACGATTTCGATGGAGCGGATGCCGATGGCGCGGCCCGCTTGCACAGCGCGTTTCAGATAGCGGTCGGCGATGTCCGCCTCCGCGCCCTTCTTCATGCGGCCGACCGCGAGCACCAGCACGCGCATCGGCGTCAACGTCCCGTCAGCTCGACCTGTGCTGCGCGGCGTCGGCCTTCTGGCCTTTGCCGCCCGCCCACATCTTTTCGATGGCGTAGAACTCGCGAACTTCCGGGCGGAAAACGTGAACGATCACGTCACCGGCGTCGATCAGGACCCAGTCGCAATGCGGCTGGCCCTCGACACGGATGTTCTTGAGGCCTGCTTTCCTGAGATGATCAACGACATCGTCCGCGGCCGATCCGACATGGCGGCTGGAGCGGCCGGAGGCCACCACCATGCTGTCAGCGATCGAGGATTTGCCGGTGAGGTCTATGGTGATGATGTCCTCGGCCTTCATCTCATCAAGGCGCTCAAGGACAATACTCAAGGTCTGAGAGGCGTCACGCACCTCCGAGACGGTTCGCGGTACGGCACTGGTCTTTGCACGAGTCCGCGCGATGACTTGTGTGCTCAGGGGATCCTTTCCTTCTACATTTTGCCCTGCAGATATGGGGACTCAACACCACAAATGTAGGCACGTTGTACAAATACTTTCAACCGTCATCGCGTTCCGTGTCACGTTCCTTGGCCTCCCGGATCCGGGTGGACGACAGGTCGGACTTGACGCCGTGGAGGTAGACCCAGGCCGGTGGAGGCAGATCGGGCAGGGTGGATGCCCGGCTCTCCGGAAGTCGGGCCCGGGCAAAGCTGATCGCGGCGGGACCGGACGCGGCGCGCAGGCTGAGGCCGCCGCGATCGACCACGGCGATCGGAAGCATGAGGAAAATCTCGCGCCAGTTCTTCCAGTGATGGAAGTCCTTCAGATTGTCCGCGCCCATGATCCAGACGAAGTGCGTGGCCGGTGCTTCGTTCTTCAGCCAGCGGATCGTATCGCAGGAATATTTCGTGCCGATGACGGCTTCGAAGCCGGTGACGTCGATGCGCGGATGATCGGCGAGTGCCGCGGCCTGTGCGATCCGCTCCTCAAGAGATGGAAGCGCGCGCGTGTCCTTCAGCGGATTGCCGGGCGTGACCAGCCACCACAGGCGATCGAGCCTGAGTTTCTTCATCGCGAGCAGGCTCACTGCACGGTGCGCCTCATGCGGCGGATTGAACGAGCCGCCGAACAGTCCGATGCGCATGCCAGGCGCGTGCAGAGGAAGCGTGACGTGGGCCTTGGTAACGCTCTTTACGAGCGTGCGTGATGGAGAATCGCCGGGCTTCATTGCAGTCTCTCGTGTCCCGGACGCGGTGCAGCGCGCCAGCGGTGCTCCGCTGATCCGGGACCCATTTTAGAATTTCTGAATGGGTCCTGGGTCTGCAGCGCATCATTGCATGCTGCGCTGCGCCCGGGACACGAGTGCTTCGTCACGGCCGCGTCTGCCCGCTGCCGCGCACGCGATACTTGAACGAGGTGAGTTGTTCGACGCCAACCGGGCCGCGCGCATGCATGCGGCCGGTGGCAATGCCGATCTCGGCGCCGAAACCGAATTCGCCGCCATCGGCGAATTGCGTCGAGGCATTATGCAGCACGATCGCGGAATCGACTTCATTCAGGAAGCGCTCAGCCGCGGCCTTGTCCTGCGTGACGATCGCGTCGGTGTGCTGCGAGCCGTAACGCGCGATATGCGCCATCGCGCCGTCGATGCCGTCGACGACTTTCGCCGCGATGACCGCTTCGAGAAATTCCTTGCCGAAATCCTCATTGCCGGCGGGCTTGACGCGCGGATCGAGCGCCCGCACGGCGGCGTCGCCGCGCACTTCGCAGCCGGCATCGAGAAGCGCTGTGACGACCGGGGCGGACAGCTTTGCCGGCGCGTCCTTGTCGAGCAGCAAGGTCTCCGCTGCGCCGCAGACGCCGGTGCGCCGCATCTTTGCGTTCAGCGCGATCTCCTTCGCCATCGCGGGCTTCGCCGCCTTGTCGATATAGACATGGCAGATGCCTTCGAGATGCGCGAAGACAGGTACGCGCGCTTCCTCCTGCACACGTGCGACAAGGCTCTTGCCGCCGCGCGGCACGATGACATCGATAGCGCCGCCGAGACCCGCGAGCATCTCGCCGACCGCCGCGCGATCGCGCACGGGCACGAGTTGGATCGCATCCTCCGGAAGCTTTGCCGTGCGAAGCCCCTCCAGCATGGCGGCATGGATTGCACGCGAGGAGCGATGCGAATCCGAGCCGCCGCGCAGGATCGCGGCATTGCCGGCTTTCAGGCATAGCGCGCCGGCGTCTGCGGTGACATTGGGGCGGCTCTCATAAATCACGCCAATGACCCCGATCGGCGTACGGACGCGCTCGATGGTCATGCCGTTCGGGCGCTTCCATTTGGACATCACCTGACCGACCGGATCCTTGAGTTGCGCCACGGCTTCAAGGCCTTCCGCAATGGCGGCGACGCGCTTTTTGTCCAGTGTCAGGCGATCCAGGAACGAGCCGGTCACGCCGGCGGCCTTTGCGTCCGCGACATCGCTTTCATTGGCGGCGAGAATTTCCGGGGTGGCCGCGCGGATCGCCTTCGCCATCGCACGGAGCGCCTTGTCCTTCTGCGCCGCCGGCGCGAGCGCGAGGGCCCGCGCGGCCTTGCGGGCGCGCAGGCCGAGGTCCCGCATCAGGCTGATGACGGTGTCTGCGGAATCGAGGGATTTAAGCGGCGCGGTCATGGTGCCTGTCGGATGTATGTATGTCGGATGTCGGGTGCGGTTCTATCATGTAACGCTTCGGCTGAGCGAGCGTCAGGGGCTGGAAATCGCTGTCGAGCTGATCAGGATTATATATGGATGTGATTGTAAAAATTGAAGAATCGTCCCGGTATCGGCAGTCTGGCATAAGGCTGCGCGTGATTCGGAGAGCGATCCGGTTCGCGCTCCTGGCCATCATCGTTTCGGGGGCGCCGGTGGACGCGCAGATCAACTCGCCTGCCAGGCCGCGCGCTTTTGTCGATGCGGCGACCGCCATCCCTGGTCTCGTGGTCGACATGCGCTATTTCGGCACCCACAATTTCGTCGGCGCCCGTGTCGATGGCTACGACGCGCCGGTCTGTATCCTGACCCATCAGGCCGCGACCGCGCTCGCCGCCGTTCAGCGCGACCTCAGCCCGCGCGGTCTCGGGCTGAAGGTGTTCGACTGCTATCGCCCGGCGCGCGGTGTCCGGCATTTCGTGCGCTGGGCGCGCGATGCCGACAACAGCACCAAGGCCGAATTCTATCCGCATGTCGCGAAGGGCAATCTGTTTCGCGAGGGGTACATCGCGTCGCGTTCCGGTCACTCCCGCGGCTCGACCGTCGATCTCACGCTGGTCAAGCTTGCCGGCAACGAAGAACTCGACATGGGTACGCCGTTCGACTTTTTGTC
>CAZIKZ010000347.1:0-4653 GCA_964539845.1 uncultured Hyphomicrobiales bacterium | reverse complement strand
CGCCAGATCACCATCGATTGCGACGTGATCCAGGCCGATGGCGGCACCCGTACCGCCTCGATCACCGGCGGCTGGGTCGCGCTGCATGACTGCCTGCAATGGATGAAGGCGCGCAATATGATCAAGACCGACGTGCTGCGCGATCATGTCGCCGCGATCTCCTGCGGCATTCACAAGGGCGCAGCGGTGCTCGACATCGACTATGCCGAAGACTCCGATGCTGACACCGACGCCAACTTCGTCATGACCGGCGCCGGTGGCATCATCGAGATTCAGGGCACCGCCGAGAAGACACCCTTCAGTGAGGAACAATTCCTCGAATTGCTGAAGCTCGCGCGCAAGGGCGTCGGCAAGCTGGTCGACCTGCAGAAACTGGCCGTGACGTGAATATCGCCCATCCTTCGTCGTCATGCCCGCGCTTGTCGCGGGCATCCACGTCTTTGACGCCACACCAAAGACGTGGATGGCCGGAACAAGTCCGGCCATGACGGATAATAGGCCAAACCACCGTCCCATCACCGGCAAGCTGGTGATCGCAACCCACAATGCCGGCAAGCTGCGCGAGATGCGCGAGTTGCTGTCGCTTTATGGAATCGCGGCAGTGTCGGCGGCCGAACTAAACCTTCCCGAGCCGGCAGAGACCGGCAGCACCTTCGCGGAGAATGCCGCGATCAAGGCGCATGCCGCGGCAAAGGCTTCGGGCCTCCCGGCTTTCGCCGACGATTCCGGACTCGCCGTCGATGCACTTGGCGGCTCGCCCGGCATTCATTCGGCGCGCTGGGCCGGTCCGGACAAGAACTTCGCGCGCGCCATGCAAGCGATCGACCAGATGCTGCGCGATCACGGCGCGACCACGCCCGCACGCCGCACGGCGCATTTCGTGTCGGCGCTCTGCGTCGCGTGGCCGGACGGCCATACCGAAGACTTCGAAGCCATCGTCGAGGGCACATTGGTGTGGCCGCCGCGCGGCGATGCCGGCTTCGGCTACGACCCGATGTTTCTGCCGGACGGACACACGCGCACCTTCGGCGAGATGACATCCGACGAGAAGCATGGGCTGCCGCCGCGCGGACAGGGCCTTTCGCATCGCGCACGCGCCTTCATTGCGCTTGCGGATGCGTGTCTGAAAACGTGAGAGCCCGGCACGTTTGAGAACGTCCGGACTCTTTTCGGCTCGGGCTGTAGCGTCCTACGAGAACAGAAAGTAGCCCTGATTCGCGGTCAGGATTTCGATCGTCGTGCCACGGACCTCCAGCGTGTCACCGCCGGCAACACCATCGAAGTCGATCAGCACGATCTTCGGAGCGATCTGCGTCAGAGTCAGATCGCTGAACGAGTTCACCCCGGTCACACCCGTGAGGTCGAACTTGTCCTTGCCGGCATTGTATCCAAGAACGGTATCGTTGCCATAGCCATCCGCAAACACGTAGGTGTTGCGGCCGGGACCGCCATTCAGGAAGTCATTGCCGCCACGACCGTCCAGGATATCGTTCCCGCCCCCGCCACGCAGCCGATCATCGAAGTCTGATCCAATCAGAATGTCATGTCCGCCCATGGCGTCGACGACTCTTACGCCGCTGACGGCGGTCAGGCCGCTCAGATCGAACACGTCCATCGAGCTAGTGCCCTGCAGCATCTTTCCGTTACCCTCAAGTATCTCGATCGAGGCGGCAGCGGCGTCAAACCCGGCGAGCCTGACAAAGCCGGTGCCGAGAAATTGCAGCGTGTCGGTGCCGGTCCCGCCGTCGAAAATGTCGAACACGCCCTCCTTGCCCAGCACCTGCAGGGTGTCGTCATCGGCGCCGCCGCGCAGAAAATCGATGCCCTTCCCTCCGTTGAGGATGTCATTGCCCGCAAGTCCGGAGAGATGATCGTTACCCCCATAACCGAAAATGATATCGGCGCCGCTGGTCGCCGGCGACTGGACGCCGACCGAGTCGAGCGCATTGACCATGTCCGCGCCATTCGAGCCCGTGATGGTGGCACCAGGGGTGTTCGGGTTACCCGTCGGCGGAGGCGCGAATGTATTGATGTCGTAGAGCATGTGCCCGCCGGGCGCGAAGTCCAGCGTATAGCTGCCGTTCGGATTCGGGGTGACTTCGATTCCATGATCGACGACCACATTGGTGAAGTCCCCGGTGCCCTGATCGCTGGTCGCGTAAATATTGTAGATCGACTGGCTGCCGCCCTCGCCGAACACGAGTTGATACCAGCTTGGCGAACCGTTCGCCGTGACCGGTATGTTCTGAATGTTGAAGAAGCCGCTCTCCCCGGTCGGGTTGCTGAGCTGGACCGAGAATGTGCCGGCATTTTCGTTCAGGATGTAATAGTACCAGTCCTTCTGGTTGCTTGCGGTGGTGAGATCCAGCGATATGAAACCGTCGCCATCCGCCTGTGAACTGCCGGGCGCGTAAATCCTGAAGACGATGGAGGTCGCTTCATTCGGGTAATACGGCTTTCCGCCGACCGAGAAGTTGAAGTTGAAGCCGATCTGGTTTGTGGTGGGCGTCAGCGAATCGTCATAATGCCCTAGGCTCGGCGCGATCCAGCCCTCACCGGACGGCACAAAGCCGGACGGTGGTGTTTCACCGGTATCGTACAGCGTGATGTTGACGGTCTGGACATTGGCGCCGGTCGCCGGGTCGTACATCGAGACTTGGGGATTGACGCCGCCTTTCGACACCAGGTCGCTGAAGGAATAGCCGTAGGCATTCGAGTTCACGACAAATTGCTGGGCCCACGGATCGAAAAACTGGCCGCCGCCGAACCATAACAGCGAGTTCTGGTAGGTCGTCGCACCGACGCCATCGAGCAGGATGGCGTCGTAGGCGTAATTGACGTTCCAGTTATAGCCCTTGCTGAAATTGATCTCGGCCGTGGCCAGCGCATTCGGCGAGGTGCCTACGCCGCCCCAGAAGCCCGCGTCGAAGCCGGCAACCAAAGTCATCGCCACGCCGCCGTCCGCATTGTTCGGAGTGAAGCTGCCGTATTGCTGGGGTGTGGCGTCCTTGCCGCCTGCGTAATAGGTGAGCTGACCGGTCTGGACGTAGATGTTCTGGACGAGCTCGCTCGCCGTGATCTGTATCCAGTCGGTATTTTTTGCACCGTTGCTGGTGTCGGGCACCAGCCAGAAATAATCCTCGCCGTATTTGTCCTTCGCAACATACTCGACGCTGTACTGACTCAGCTTCGGCGCGGGGTCCGACGTGCTGCCCTGGAACGCATAGACGATCTGGATGTCGTTCAGCACCGCCCGGTTTTGCGGCGATTTCAGCGCATCGACATAGGCCTGCCAGTCGGACCCGGGCCAGGGTGCCTGATCGTTCGCGGTTGCGGGACCGGTCGCCAGTCTCTCGGGGTCGGGAAAGTTGTTGCCGGTATAGTTATCGACCGCGGCCGGAAAAGCGTCGAAAATATCTTTAGCACTCGCCTTGAAGCCGCGTGTTTCCGATCCATCCTGATAAACAACCTCGAAGGTCGAAGTGAACCCGAACGTGTTGAGCGCGGAGATATCGCCTTGATCGTACGAACTTCCGGACAGCGTCATCTCGTAGAGCTGGTACGAGTAGTTCTGTGACTGCGCGAGGGTTGCGATGTCCCCGATATCGGTGATTTGCGTCGGCAGCGTCCCGTCGCCGTTCTGCTGGATCACGACATAGATCACGCCGCTGTAAAAACCAGGCGACGACAGCGAGAGGGATGGCGACGACTGGACGGCGCCGGCATCGACCAGCGTGATGTAATCGACCAGTCCCACCGTTCCGCCCGACGTGGCGGCGCCGAAAGCAAACGCATAAGCGTAGGTGTTGCCGCCTGCATTGGTCAGCGTCTGCTGCAGCGTCGCGCTGAGGTCGAAATTCACAGTCGTGGTCATGGAAACCCCGTCGGCGCTTCACGTTCGCATCGGCGCGAACCTGTTCGCGAGCCGACGGTATCTGACTGACGAAATCTAAAATCCGAATTAATTCCTCATAGATTTGGTCATCCTCCCGAGCGCTTGCGACACCGTGGCGGCACATGGCGCGCTCACCGGGTTCCCGATCGTTACAATTTTATCGATGCTCGTATGTCCGCTTTCGGCCAGCCGCGGATCAGGGTAATGTCGTTAACATGACGTTAACGAATCCATCCGAACGGGCCTTCGGCGTTTATGTCCACTGGCCGTTCTGCCTGTCGAAATGCCCCTATTGCGATTTCAACAGCCATGTCCGTCACGGCGGCATCGACCAGTCGCGCTATGTGCAGGCCTATCTGCGGGAAATCGAAACGATCGCGGCGCGCACGAAGGGGCGTACGGTTTCAACGATCTTCTTCGGCGGCGGCACGCCGTCATTGATGCAGCCGGAGACGGTGGCCGCGATTCTGGACGGCATCGGCCGACATTGGGCGGTCGCGCCCGATGTTGAAGTCTCGCTCGAAGCCAACCCGACCAGCGTTGAGGCCGATCGCTTCCGCGGTTTCCGGGCGGCGGGCGTCAACCGTGTCTCGCTCGGCGTACAGGCGCTCGACGATGCCTCGCTGAAAGAACTTGGCCGCCTGCATACCGCAGAGGAAGCGCTGAAGGCCGTCGCAATCGCCCGCTCGGTGTTTGACCGCTATTCCTTCGATCTGATCTATGTGCGGCCCGGACAGACCACCGACGCGTGGTCGGGC
>CAZIKZ010000346.1:0-4664 GCA_964539845.1 uncultured Hyphomicrobiales bacterium | reverse complement strand
CGACCAGCACTCAAACGTCCGTCTCAAAAAAAACGGCGTTTTGCAGAGGTCTCGCGAAAGCGGGGACCCAGAGCCACGAACAGTGGGTTCCCGCTTTCGCGGGAACGAACGGAGAGCGCTGCTAACGCTGAACACCAAACACTTCCCGTACATCCGCCATCTGCTCGATCCCCTCAAGCCGCTCTGCGAGCCGACGCATGGCAGTGGCATCGAGCGGATGCCGTGCGACCGCGAGGCAATCCTCGAACTTTCGCCGCATCGCGCCCTCATCCATCGGGTTCAGCGGATGACCGAGCGGATCAATCACGTCGCGGACCATGCTTCGTCCGTCCGTCAGAGTGAGCGTCAGCGCGCCGCGAGTTGACTGTCCCTGCGTCCACGCAGGCTCCACGGAATGATGCACTTTGTCAGCGAGCGCATGCAGCTTCGGATCGCGCAGACGCTCCTTCGAGAAATCCTGTAACGTCACGTCGCCCTCTGCGAGCGCGACCGCCACGGTGAACGGAATGGAGAATTTCGCGTCGATCGCGGTATTAGGCCGGCGCTTTTGCTCCGGCGTCTCGCACAGAACGGCAAAGAATGGACTGACCTTGATGTCGATCCGCGCCACGCGATCCGGCTCGACTACGCCGTCGCGCGCGCCGTCCCGCATGAGAGACAGCGCCGCCTCGACAAAGGCATGCGTGCCGCGGCAGGAAGGCCACGGCTTGAAGCTCACCTTGGCGCCTTCATACTCCTCGCCGAGAGCATGCAGCATCCGTGATGCATCGAGCTTCCCGCGCGCAAAATTCGCATAGAGCCCACCGGGCCCTTCGATCGGACGGTCGAAGGCTTGCAGACTACGGCGCGCCAGCAACACCGCAGTCACGCCGGCGCGCGCGCTGAAACCGTCACGCACTGCACGCAGATGCGAGGGTGGAAAGGGGACCAATGCGTCGCTGAACACCGCCTGACAGGACGCGAGCGCGAAGCTCTGTACGATCGCTGCCTCGGAAAGCCCGAGCAGCCGCGCCGCTGCCGCCGCTGCGCCATAGGCGCTCAACATCGGGATGAAATAGAAGCCACGCTTCTCGACGCTTTCGGTCAGGCCCAACGCCAGCCGGCATGAAACATCGGCGCCAACCGCGACGGCATTGAGAAAATCGCGCCCGCTGACACCACCCGCGAACTCCGCGACCGCGAGCGCGGCCGGCACGACCGCCGCATGCGGATGCACCAGCGTCGCATCATGCGTGTCCTCGAAATCGAGCGCATGGGCCATCGCGCCATTGGCAAATGCGGCCATGACCGGCGACGTGCGGAAATCAAAGCCCAGCACACTGCAGGGCCCGCCTTCCCCGCTCTCCTGCGCAAGCGCGGCGAACGCATCGCAGCCTTCACCAAGACCGCTCGCGGCTGTCATCACGCCGATCGCATCGATGACGGCACGCCGTGTAACAGCACGCGCATTCGCAGGCACGACGGCCGCACGGACATGGCGGGCAAGGATCGCCGAGATTTCTGGCGCAGCGCTCATGGCGTTTTTCCCGTTTCGCCCGGCCTGCTTGCGGGCTTTTGCGTTTCTTGCACGCAAACTAGCAAGTCGGTATTGTGCCATCCAGTGATATGCTATTCCGCTAAACGAAATAAGGCATGACGGGAGGACGACTCATCCAGGGACTGCGCCGCGCGGCGCAGGTCAAACCTGCCGGCGTCGCCGCGATTGACGGCGCGCGCCGCTATTGCTGGAGCGAAGTCCAGTCGCGCGCCGCCCGCGCCGCGGGTGTATTGCGCAAGGCGGGACTGTCGCAAGGCGGACGGGTCGCGGTCCTTGCGCATAACAGTCATCGCTATTTCGAGATCTATTACGCGATCCCATGGGCAGGCGGCGCGATCGTGCCGCTCAACACGCGGCTGGCACTGCCCGAGTTGCAATACATCCTTGAGGATTCCGGTGCCGAAATCCTGATCGTCGACGAGCATTTTGTGTCGGTCGCACAGGCGATCCGCGAGCGCGTGCCCGCTTTGCGCATGCTGCTGCATATCGCGGATACGCCCGCGCCGGATGGGTTTTCCGGCTACGAGACATTGATCGCGGCCACCGAGCCGGCCGAGGATGCCGGGCGCAGCGGCGGCGACCTTGCGGGCATCTTCTATACTGGCGGCAGTACCGGCAAGGCGAAGGGCGTGATGCTTAGTCACGACAACCTCGTCACCAACGCGGTCAATGGCTGCTACATGATCGGTTACGACCCGAGCAGCGTTTACCTGCATGCCGCGCCGATGTGCTACCTGACCGACGGCATGTCGACCTTGTCGATCACGATGGCGGCAGGCACGCATGTCTTCATCCCGCGCTTCGAGGTCGAAACCTGCCTCAATGCGATGACCGAGCATCGCGTCACCAATATCGCGCTGGTGCCGACCATGATCGGGATGCTCGTGAATTCGCCCGGCATCGAAAACCGCGACCTGTCGCATCTGCGGCAATTCATGTTCGGCTCCTCGCCGATCACGGAAGGCACGCTCAAGCGCGCGGTCGAATTGTGGCCGAACATGAAATTCCTGCACGGCTGGGGCATGACCGAACTGTCGCCGATCGGAAGCATGCTGCCGCACCACCTGCGCGCTCCGCAAGTCGCGGGCGACCGGCTGAAGTCCTGCGGCGTCGCTCCGCCGAACGTCGAGGTGATCATCGCCGATGACGAGGGACGCGAAGTCCCACGTGGCGAAACCGGCGAAATTCTGGTGCGCGGCCCGATCGTGATGCAGGGCTACTGGAACAAGCCGGAAGAAACCGCGAAGGCACTGAAAGGCGGCTGGCTGCATACCGGCGACGCCGCCGTCATGGATGACGAAGGGCTCATTTATATCGTCGACCGCTTGAAAGACATGATCATCAGCGGTGGCGAGAACATCTATTCGACCGAAGTCGAGAACGCGATCTCGGTGATGGCGGACGTGGCCGAGGTCTCCGTCATCGGCATCCCCGACGCGAAATGGGGAGAAGCCGTGCATGCCATCGTTGTGCCGCGCAATGGCGCTGCACTCACACCGGAAGCGGTGCAGGCGCATTGCCGCAATCTGATCGCGGGCTACAAATGTCCGCGCAGCGTGGAATTACGTACGGAACCGCTGCCCGTCTCCGCCGCCGGCAAGATCCAGAAGAATATTCTGCGCGAACCCTACTGGCGCAGCCAGGAGAAGCGCGTGAACTGAAGCGCGTGAGTCGACGCATCACGGACGCTGCGCACACAACGATAAACACGGGCGCCGCAAAGGAGGACGACAATGGCAAACGACACTCCGATCGCCCCGCCGGCCCGCGTCGGCTTTTTCGGCATGGGCGCCATGGGCTGCGGCATGGCCGTCAATCTCGTGAAGGCCGGCTTCACTGTCTCCGCTTACGATCCGTCCGAAGCCGCGCGCGCGAATTTCGAAAGCCGCAGCGGCGCCAGAGCGGTCGCGACGCCGCGCGAGGCCTGCGAAAACCAGGAGGCCATCGTCACCATGCTGGGCGACGGCAAGGTGGTGCGCGCCGCCCTGTTGGGAGGTGATGCGCCGGTCACGTTGGCAAGAACGGGCACGCTCGTGATCGATTGCTCATCGTCCTCGCCGCCCGACACGCTCAGTCTCGGCAAGGAGTTGGCGCAACGCGGCATCAACTTGATCGATTCGCCGGTTTCCGGCGCACAGAAGGGCGCCGACGACGGCACGCTGACGCTGATGGTCGGCGGCGACGCCGATCTGGTGAAGCGCGCCGACGGTGTTCTGCACGCGATGGGTAAGTCGATCTTCCACACCGGGCCGCTCGGCGCCGGCCATGCCATGAAGACGATCAACAATTACGTGGCGGCGCTGAACCTGATTTCAGCGCTGCAGGGCTTGCTGGTCGGCCAGAAATACGGGCTCGATCCGGAGCAAATGGTCGACATCATCAACGCATCCTATGGACGCAATGCCGCGACCGAATTCGTGCTGAAGCAGCAGGTCACGTCGGGCAAGTTTGCCGCCAACTTCAAGATGTGGCTCGCGGCCAAGGACGCCCGCGTGATGGCGGAGACCGCGCAGCATGTCGGTTTTTCAGCCCCGATGCCGCAGGATGTGACCGCACTGTTCGCCGATGCGGAGAAGACGCTCGGCCGCGATGTCGATTTCACCAGGCTGTACGAGTATCTCGACAGGTTCTGGGAAAAAGAAAAGGCTGCAGGATAGCCTGTTCTCCGCACGCCATGTCCAACAATTGAGAACTTAGAAGTCGCCACGACGCGACTTCTAAATTCGAATTGATCGGGCGCTCGATCTGACTTGCGTCATGGCGACGCCGGAGATCGCGGGCAGCCCACCGACAATTAATTTCGGAGTTATAAGCTCTCCAAGAAACAACACGCTGGAAATCACGGCGAACACCGGAGCAGCAGGCCGAATGGTGCGACGCGGCCCATGGAGCAACGGGCGATCAGCCAGAACCAAAGGCCAAACCCGACGATCCCTCCGATGAAGACCGTGTAGGCGAGTGCCAGCCAACCCCGTTCACCCGCCGTGATAAGGCTCGCCAGTTGTCCATGCTCAAGGAGCAACGACATCACCATGACCTGCGGCACCGTGAGCAGCGACGACCACCCCATCAACATCAAAGGGTCAAACGGGCCGTAGCGTTTCGTCAGGACGTTGGACACCGCGAA
>CAZIKZ010000345.1:3023-4679 GCA_964539845.1 uncultured Hyphomicrobiales bacterium | reverse complement strand
TAGCCGCGCACGAAGACCTGGTAATTGGCGACCGGAAGATCGGGAATGACGTAACGGCCCTGATCGTCAGTCACGACGCTCTTGGTGTAACGGGTTGGCAGATCGGTGGTTTCTGCAACGACCCAGACGCCGGCTTCCGGTCCGTTCGGTCCGGTGACGACACCGCCGATGTCGTCTGCGTCGATCGCGACGGCTTGCTGCTGTGCATTCAAACCGGGACTGACGGTCGCCTCACCGGCGACGAATGCCACAGCCGCAACTCCGGACAGAAGAACCTGGCGCAGTGTCATAGGCGAGTTCCTCCACAACTTGTTCGACCTATTAACAATCAAAATCGCGGCAAAGTCATCGGCTCCACAAAAAAATCGCGCTGCAGCAAGCGGGGTGGATTTGTCGCCCTGTGAAACAGCCGGCCGGTACCGTGACTGGCAGAGCCAGAGGCACGTGCAGCGTCCTGTCACGGCGCAGACAAAGAGTGCGGTGTTACACTGTCACCTGAGTACCAACCTCGACCACCCGGCCGGTCGGAATCTGAAAGAAGTCAGTCGCATCGCTCGCGCTTTTTGCGAGCCCGATAAAGAGGTGATCCTGCCACATCGGCATGTCGGAATTCGGCGAAGGTTTGAGCGCACGGCGCGACAGGAAGAATGACGTCGACATAATATCGAACGTCCAGCCCAGCTTGCGTGCGATCGCAAGCGCCCGTGGAATATTGGGCTGTTCCATGTAACCGAAATTGAGCGTGACGGTGCTGAAATGCGGACTGATCTGGGACATCACCACGCGGTCCTCCTCGGGCACGCGCGGCGTGTCCGTGGTGACGATGGTGAGAATGACGTTGTGCTCGTGAAGAATCTTGTTGTGCTTGAGATTATGCATCAGCGCGGTCGGCGCTGAGGTCGGATCGCTGGTCAGGAAGACGGCCGTGCCAGGCACGCGATGTGGAGGCTTTTTCTCCAGACTGCGCACCAGCGTGTCCAGCGGCACTTCCGTGCGGCGAGTCTTGTTGGCGAGGATGCGGGTCCCGCGGCGCCATGTCCACATGAGCAGAACCATCAGGCCCCCGAACAACACCGGCACCCAGGCACCGTCGAGCATCTTGAGCAGGTTTGCAGCCAGAAACAGGCTGTCGATCATCACAAAGGGAATGATGAGCAGCGCTGCCTGCCACCACTTCCATTTCCACAACGCCCAGATCACGATGAATCCGAGCAGACCGTCCACCACCATGGTGGTGGCGACCGCGATCCCGTAGGCCGAGGCAAGTGCGCTCGACGAGCGGAACATCAGGACGAGCAGGACAACGCCGATCAGGAGAATCGCATTCACCCGCGGCATGTAGATCTGACCGTACTGGTCTTCCGAGGTGTGAACGATCGCCAGCCGCGGCAGGAAGCCGAGCTGGATCGCCTGCTGCACGAGCGAAAAGGCGCCGGTAATCACCGCCTGGCTCGCGATCACGGTCGCGGCGGTCGCAAGCACGACCATCGGGATCAGCAGCATGTCGGGCACGAGGCGATAGAACGAATTCTCGATCGCAGCCGGATTGGCAAGAACGAGCGCGCCCTGACCGAAATAGTTGATCAGCAAGGCGGGCAACACGAGACCGAACCATGCAAGCCGGATCGGCCTGCGTCCAAAATGACCAAGGTCCGC
>CAZIKZ010000345.1:0-2923 GCA_964539845.1 uncultured Hyphomicrobiales bacterium | reverse complement strand
GCGGCGCCGATCATGCCCAGCACGAAAACCAGCGTTGTGCGGCGACCGAGGGCGCGCATCGCCAGCGCCGCCAGCGAAAGCGTTCCGCCTTCGCCGTTGTTGTCCGCACGCAACAGGATCAGCACGTATTTCGCGCCGACCACCAGGAACAACGACCACAGGATCATCGACAGGACGCCGAGCACGATCTCGCGTGTCAGCGGACCACCATGCTGGGCCGCGTGGACGGCTTCGCGGAAGGCATAGAGCGGGCTCGTGCCGATATCGCCGAAGACGACACCGATGCTGCCAAGCGTCAGCGCCAGGAGATTGGCACCGGTCGCCTGCTCGGCAGGACCGCTAGCACCTGGTCCGTGGGCCAGGACTTCACCAATCGGCTTTTTCATGGAACCGGGTTGCGACCCGTGCCCCTTCTGGGAGAAACGCCGCGCGGCTTATCTCACGGCGCAGCAGTCCGCAATAGGTCTGGCGTTGACCACGCCTGCGGCGACCGCGGATCAGGGTTTCAGGTTTGCCGGAACCGGCGGGGCCTCACGCATCAGGGTGATCGTGATCCGGCGGTTTGCCGCCATATAGGCGTCGTCGGGAAACAGCGGCTGCGTGTCAGCACGACCCGCCACCATGTAGATGTGCGACGACGGCACGCCGGATTCTTCAAGAATCTGCCGGATCGCATTGGCCCGATCGGCCGACAGATCCCAGGGACCATAGCCCGGACGCGGCGGCGTACGTTGCGCCGAGGTATGGCCGGCAAGCGAAAGCCGGTAAGGCATCACCTTGAACTGGCCGGCCAGTTTCTGCACCAGAAGCCGGGTCCGCTCGTAGGGGTTCTTCGATCCATCCGGGAACATCGAACGGCCGTCCTGATCGACGATCTCGATGTTGAGACCTTCATCGGTCTCTTCCATGATGATGTTCTTGGAGATTTCCGCGATCTCCGGCATCGACTGCAGCGCCTGGCGCAGCGAGGCGGAGGCCAGCGCGAAAGCCGAATCCTTTTTCAGCCGCGTGCCGAACTGATTGTTGTGGTCTTTTTCGTCAGGCGATGGCGTTGCCGAAGAATCCGCGGGATTGATCTTCGCGACGTTCTTCACCTTGGGCCGCGTCGGCAGCCCGTCGACCTCGATGATGCCGGAATATCGGACATTCTGCTGCACGCCGAAGGCGTCACGCATGGAGCCCGCAACGATCTGCAGTTTCGCGCTATCCTGCGTCGAGAAGGCGACCAGCATCACGAAGAAGGCGACCAGAAGCGCCATCAGGTCGGCAAAGGTGACAAACCACCCGTGCCCGCCGGCATGCCCGTCGCGTTTTTTCTTCGCCATGAACGCTTCCCTGGATTGCCTGCGTCGCTTCCTTGGATCGCTTGCAGCCGACGGGCATCAAGCCGGCGCGAGTTCTTCCGCGTCGTGACGGTGCTTCTCGGGCAGATAGGTCAGGAGCATTTCGCGCACGAGCGCCGGGGACTTGGACTCCCGCATCATCAGAACCCCGTCGATGATCAGGGTGCGGTTGATCTCCTCGTCCACAAGCTTCAGATGCAGCTTGTCGGCAATCGGCAGACAGAACAGGTTGGCAAGCGCCGCCCCGTAGAAGGTGGCCAGCAGCGCGACCGCCATGTAAGGACCAAGCTTGGACGGATCGCTCATGTTGGCGAACATCTGCACCATGCCGATGAGGGTCGCGACCATGCCGAAGGCGGGCGCGCAATCGCCGATGGAGCGATAGATTTTCTGGCCCTCATCGAGATGCGTGAGGAAGTTGTCGCGGTCGCGCTCGAGGTTGTCGCGAATGAAGTCCGCATCATAACCGTCAGCGACGTAGCGCACGCCCTTTGCGAGGAAAGTGTCGGATATCTCGGCCTTTTCCAGGCCGATCGGGCCCTGCTTTCTCGCGATCTCGGCCAGCCCCGCTATCTCGTCGATCAGCTCGCGCTGACTCATGCGGCGCAGCGAGAAGGCGAACCGCATGCCAAGCGGCATCCCGTGGAAAATCGACGATAACGGGAAACGGATCAATGTCGCCGCAAAGGCACCACCGAAAATCGCAATAAACGCATGCGAATCCAGAAACATGCTGAGTTCGCCACCCATCAGAATCAGGGTGATCAGAACGCCCATGCCGGCCAAAAGGCCCAACCCAGTCGCAATATCCATTTACGCACCCCAACGCCGGCGCTTTCTGCGCCGCAAACCCGAAACGTCCCTGAGATTAGGCGTATCCGCTTTAAGGTTCGGTAAAGGCTAACGGTCCGTGAGCGTCCGATTTGCGCCGGCCTTTGCACACCCTTCCGCGCTGCGCTAAGGAACGGCCCAACGTCGGGTCAGGCCCTGCCCGCCCGCGCGGGCAGCACGAAAAGCCAAGCAAATTCAATCAGGAGAACGGGTATGCGCGAGATCGGCCATTTCATCGGTGGGAAAACGGTCGCCGGCACATCCGGGCGGTTCGCCGATGTCTTCAATCCCAATACCGGCGAGGTACAGGCCAAGGTTGCACTCGCGAGCAGGAAAGAGGTCGAGGCCGCGATCGCCAATGCGCAAGCCGCACAGCCGGCCTGGGCCGCGACCAACCCGCAGCGCCGCGCGCGCGTGATGTTCAAGTTCCTGGACCTGATCGCCAAGGAGATGGATTCGCTCGCTGCTCTCCTGTCCTCCGAGCACGGCAAGACCGTCCCCGACGCCAAGGGCGACATCCAGCGCGGGGTCGAGGTGGTGGAATTCGCCTGCGGCATCCCGCATCTGATGAAGGGCGAATATAGCGATGCCGCCGGGCCCGGCATCGACCTCTATTCGATGCGCCAGCCGCTCGGCGTGGTCGCCGGCATCACGCCGTTCAATTTCCCTGCGATGATCCCGCTCTGGAAATGCGCCCCCGCAATCGCCTGCGGCAATGCCTTCATCCTACAGCCGTCAGCGCGCGATCC
>CAZIKZ010000344.1:0-4686 GCA_964539845.1 uncultured Hyphomicrobiales bacterium | reverse complement strand
TCGCGGTGCCGACCGAGGACTACAAGGCAAACCCGGTTCTGGCGCGTGCGATGGATCGCATCTTCATCCTTCACGCGGACCACGAGCAGAACGCATCGACCTCGACCGTGCGTTTGGCCGGCTCTTCGGGCGCGAATCCGTTTGCGTGCATCGCTGCCGGCGTTGCCTGTCTCTGGGGTCCGGCGCATGGTGGCGCGAACGAAGCCGCGCTGAAAATGCTCGAAGAGATCGGCACCGTCGATCGAATCCCCGAATATGTGAAGCGCGCCAAGGACAAGAACGACTCGTTCCGGCTAATGGGCTTCGGCCACCGGGTCTACAAGAACTACGACCCGCGCGCGAAGATCATGCAGAAGACCTGCCACGAGGTACTGGCAGAAGTCGGCCACGGCGACGACCCGCTGTTGCAGGTCGCGATGGAGCTCGAACGTATCGCGCTGCACGACGAATATTTCGTCGAGAAGAAGCTGTATCCGAATATCGACTTCTATTCGGGCATCACGCTCAAGGCGATGGGTTTCCCGACCTCGATGTTTACCGTGCTGTTCGCGGTTGCGCGCACCGTCGGCTGGATCGCGCAGTGGAAGGAAATGATCGAAGTTCCGCAGCAGAAGATCGGCCGTCCGCGCCAGCTCTATACCGGCGCGACCCGCCGCGATTACCTGCCGATCTCTACGCGGAAGGCCTGACGCGGCCGCAATCATCGCAATTGTGCAAAAAGCCGGCTGGCAAGCCGGCTTTTTTTGTTCTCCGCACCGGGCAATGGTAGCGTTCAGGCTGAGTTGCAGCTTTCCGCATCCCCACTAACGCTGGACAGGCACCATGCCGACGCTTTCGCAATTCATCGTCTGGATCGTCGTTGGCCTGCTGGGCGGTACGCTCGCGGGTTATGCAATTACCTGGCACAAGGCGGGCTTTGGCGTCTGGCGCAATGCGGCGCTCGGCCTTGTCGGCGCGCTGGTCGGCGGCTTCCTGTTCCGAATGCTCGGGCTGTTTCCGAACCTGGATAAGTTCTCGATCTCGCTGCGGGACGTCGTGGCCGCGTTCGTCGGCTCGCTGATCATCCTGCTGGCGCTGTGGTTATGGGAGAAATACGGCAAGCCGGCTTGACGGCGTTACGCCTCAGGATGCGTGCTGACCGTTGATCCGAGCCGCGCGCTCCGCGCCGTCGTAGGCCCACGTCACATAGGCAGCGCCCCAGGTGAAACCGCCGCCAAAGGCAGCCAGGATCAGCCGGTCACCGACCTTGAGCTGGTTTTCATAGTCCCACAGGCAGAGCGGGATCGTAGCCGCAGTGGTGTTGCCGTATTTCTGGATCGTCATCATGACGCGATCCATTGGCATGCCCATGCGTTCAGCGGTCGATTCGATGATCCGCCGGTTGGCCTGGTGCGGCACCAGCCATTTGATCATGTCACCGCGCAAATTGTTGCGTGTCATGATCTCACCCGCGACCTCGGCCATCTTGGCGATCGCGAATTTATAGACCGCGGCGCCCTCCTGATGGACGTAGTGCATCCGTTTCGCAACGGTCTCCGCCGACGGCGGCAGCCTGCTGCCGCCCGCTTTCTGGTGAAGATGGATCATCCCTGATCCATCCGAGCGGATCAGGGTGTCGAGAATGCCTTCCCCGGTTGAGCTTGGTTCGATCAACACGGCGCCGGCGCCGTCGCCAAACAGCACGCAGGTCGCGCGGTCGGTGTAGTCGATGATCGTCGACATCTTGTCGGCGCCGACCACGATCACCTTCTTGTATTGTCCGTTCGCCACGAATTGCGAGGCGATCGTGATGGCGTAGATGAAACCTGAGCACGCCGCCTGGACGTCGAATGAGCCGACCGGGGCCAGCCCGACCATTTCGCTGATCAGGTTGGCGGTCGAGGGAAAGACGAAGTCGGGCGTGGTGGTCGCGCAGATCAGGAGGTCGATGTCCGAGGGCTTGTTGCCGGTCCGCTCGAGCAACCCCTTCACCGCCTCTGCGCCCATATGTGAGGTGCCGAGACCCTCACCTTTCAAAATGCGGCGCTCCTGAATCCCGGTACGCTCGGTGATCCAGGCGTCGGAGGTGTCAACCAGCCGAGCCAGTTCCGCATTGCTCAGCACGTAATCCGGAAGATACCCGCAAACGCCTGTGATCGCTGGAGTTTTTAAATGGAGGCCATTCTGCATGGGTGCTCGCCGGTCCAGGGCGATGTGACAGGAGCGTGCAAACTAGGCGGTTACGGGGCCGGAAGCTAGCCCGGTATTGCAGCTGCGAGATCAGACCTGAAGTCTGGATTTGTTCGCGACCTGTTCGACAATTTCAGCAGCGAGCCGTGCCGGCTCCGCCCTGCCAATCTGCATCACGTCATCGAGCCGGGCGAAGGCCTCGATCTGCTTTTTCCGTTCCGGACTGTCCGACAAGAGTGGCGCAAGAGCCGCGGACAGCTTCTCCGGCGTGCAGTCGGTCTGGATGAATTCCGGGACCACGTTTTCGCCCAGCACCAGATTGGTCAGGATCACCGACGGTACCCTGATCAGACGCCGTGCGATCGCGGCTTCCCATGGCGCCACCTTGTAGGCCGTGATCATCGGCACGCCGGAAACACCGAGTTCGAGCGTCACCGTCCCGGATTTGGCGAGCGCAGCGCGCGCGGTGCGAAAAGCCGCCCGGCGGTCCTCCCGCTTGACCACGATCTTCGGCCGCAGCGGCCATTGCGCGGTCTCTCGAACCACCAGATCCTGCAGATGCGGCGTGGTCGGGATCACAATATCGATCGGCCACACCGTCTTTGCGATCCGTTCGATGGTGCGGCCGAACGGTTCGATCAGACGCCTGATCTCGCTCTTGCGGCTGCCGGGCAGGACCAGAAGAAGCGGCGTGCCGCTGGTGCGCCGCTCGGCTTCCTCGGGATTCGGCCGCAATTCGTCGACCTGCTCCACCAGCGGATGGCCGACATAAGTGCAGGGCGGCCCGCCGAGCTTTTTGTGCACGTCCGGCTCGAATGGCAGCAACGCCAGCACGTGATCGATATAGCGGCTCATGGCCGCCGCCCGCCCCGGCCGCCAGGCCCACACCGAGGGCGAGACATAATTCACGATCGGGATGCTGCGGTTCTTCTTGCGCACCCGCCGCGCGACCCGGTGCGTGAAATCCGGGGAGTCGATGATGACCATCACGTCGGGCGCTTCGTCGAGCGCGGCGCGGGCGGTCTGCCGGATCCGGGAGAGGATCATCGGCAGCGCCTGCGTGATACCGGCCAGCCCGACGATCGCCAGATCGTCGATGCGAAACATCGACGGCATACCCTGCGCCGCCATTTCATATCCGCCGACCCCGCGGAATTCGACGCCGTCGCCGAGCCTCGCCTTCAGCGCCTGAATCAATGATGCGCCGAGCCGATCGCCGGATTCTTCGGTCGCAACCAGAAACACTTTCATGCGGAGCCGCCGCGGATTTCGGGGAGACCGAGCACAAATACCTTGGCGCGGTCGGCCTTCTCTACCACAGATTGCGGTTCGGCCACGATGGCGCCTCCGGCGACAACGGCAAGACCCGCAAGCCCGGCTTCGGCGATGCCGTCAACCGTCCGGGGACCAATGGACGGCAGATCGAAACGCCGGTCCTGACCCTGCTTTGGTGCCTTGACCAGAACTCCGGTCCCGCGCGGGGCGCGGAAGCGCTTGCTGCGCCGCAGGTCGGCAACACGCGCCAGCATCTGGTCGGTACCCTCCGCGGCCTCGACCGCGATGACATGCCGGTTCGCTACAACGACGCCCTGCCCGATATCGAGCGGACCGATTGCCTCCAGCACCGCGAGACCATGCTTGATGTCGTCCAGGTCGCGGGCCGCAGCTGTGACTTGTCCAAGCGCCCCCTCCTGCACCAGGATTTCCGGCGCGACTTCATGCGCTCCGAGCAGCCGGAAACCGTGGTCTTCAAGCATTCGCGCCATTCCGGTGAGGAGATGGTTGTCACCACCATAGAAGTGGCGGAGCGCGGACGGCAGCACGCGCAAGGTCGCGAGATCGAAATTGATGAGTTGACGGAAACTCGGACGCACCAGCGTGCCGATGAAGATCACGTCACGGCAGCCTTCGCGACGCGCGAGCCGCAGGAACCGTCCGAGTTGCGTGACATGCGACCAGTGATGCGGATAATTCTGCACGCGCTCGGGATCGGCCCAGCCGCGCAATGCGAATAGCACCGCACCGCGGCCGCTCTTGACCAGCGCATCGGCAACGGTGAACGGAAAGGTGCCGCCCCCGCAGATGATTGCGACCGGACCCGCGGTCGCTGGCAGGTCCGGCGCGGTCATGACTCGCCGGCCGGGCTTCTTTCTCCGGCCTGCCCGGTCTTGCCCGCTTTCATCAGCGGCCGCGAGCCGCCGCCCTTGATAAAGGCAATGACTTTCGCGACCACCGGATCGTCGGCGAATCCGCGCTCGACGGCCTCGACCCGCTCTTTGAAATGGCCGCGCACCAGGAACAGTGCACGATAGGCTTGGCGCAAACCGTGAATGTCGGCGCGTGAATAGCCCCGCCGGCGCATGCCGACAACATTCAAGCCATCGAGTTCGCCACGCTGGCCGATTGCAAATCCGAACGGGATCACATCGGCGCCGAGGCCGGTGACGCCCGCGATCATCGCGCTCTCGCCGATCCGCACGAACTGATGAGCGGCCGAATGTCCACCCATGAAAACAT
>CAZIKZ010000343.1:4466-4695 GCA_964539845.1 uncultured Hyphomicrobiales bacterium | reverse complement strand
CGGCACATGCGCATACGATTCACGCCGCCCGTTGCCGGTCGGCTTCATGTTCATCAGCCGCGCATTCTGACGGTCCTGCATGTAGCCCACGAGGACTCCGTCCTCGATCAGCACGGTCTTGTTTGTGGGCGTGCCTTCGTCATCAATCGAGAGAGAACCGCGGCGTGACTGGATGGTGCCGTCGTCGAGCACGGTCACGCCCTTGGACGCGACCTGTTGCCCCATCAGA
>CAZIKZ010000343.1:0-4456 GCA_964539845.1 uncultured Hyphomicrobiales bacterium | reverse complement strand
GTCGCCTTCGAGGCCGTGGCCGACCGCCTCGTGCAGCATCACGCCGGGCCAGCCTGCCGCCAGCACCACGTCCATCTCACCCGCCGGAGCCGGGACCGATTCGAGATTGACCAGCGCCTGCCGAACCGCGTCATCGACCGCACCGCGCCAGGCTGCCGTCTCGATGAAGCGCGCAAAGCCTTCGCGCCCGCCATAGCCATGGCCGCCGGTTTCCTGCCGGTCGCCCTCGCCCGCAACGATCGACACATTGACGCGGACCATCGGTCGAATGTCGCGATAGATCTCGCCATCGGCGCGCAAAATTTCCACCACCTGCCAGGATGCGCCGAGGCTGGCGCTGACCTGGCGCACCCGCACATCCTTGGCGCGGGCATAGGCGTCGATCTCCTGCAGCAGCTTGACCTTCGCCTCGAAGCCCGGGGCATCGAGCGGGTTCTCGTCGCTGTACAACTGGACATTGGTCCGGCCGGGCGCATCCGAATAGCGGCCGCTATGGCCGCCCTTCACCGCGCGGACCGCATCGGCGGCACGCATGAGCGCGGCCTCGGACAGGTCGGACGCGTGGGCATAACCGACCGCCTCGCCTTTCACGGCCCGCAGGCCAAAACCCTGCGCGGTGTCGTAGGTCGCCTGCTTGAGGCGACCGTTGTCGAAACCGAGGGCTTCGGACTGGCGGTATTCGAGGAAGAGTTCGCCGTCGTCGGCGCCCTCAAGCCCCTTGGAGAGGATGGAACGGACACGCGTACGGTCGAGGCCGGCGCGGTCGGTGAGGGAGGCGGTGGGGGATGTGTCGGTCATGTCCCTGAACATAGTGCCGGACGCCGCAAACCAACAGTCATTCCGGGGCGCGGGCGAAGCCCGCGAGGGGACTCGGTAGGATTTCATCCTATGGCCGCTCCTTCTCCCTCATCCGAGCCTGCTCCCGCCAGCGCCGCGACCCGCGGCTGCCGCGCGGCGGCAGGTCCTCCTTGCGCGGCGGCTCGCGGTTGGCGAGAAAATCCTCGACCGCTGCGCGCGGGGCGCGTGAGAGGTCCACGCCGCCCGCGCAGAGCTGCGTGATCGGGCGTGACGCCTCCTCCGGCGCTATCTCGCCCGGCCGCCGTCTCGGCCGGCGGCGGGCGGCGAGCCGCGCCATGGTCAGGAGTTCCAGCGCCTCGCCGAGCTTGACGGGGTCGACGCACGCGCTCTCCTCCAGCTCGCGGACATGGCGCTCGGCGAGCGCGTCGAGGCGCGAAGCGAGCGAGCGCCGCCTGAGCTTGGCGCTGGCGCGCGGGGTCGGAATCGTGTCGCAAGCGCGCGGCGCAAACGGCGGCCGCTTCCAGCCCCCGTCGCGCGTCCAGTTGGAGATGCTGCCGATGCTGACGCCGGTGCGCGCTGCGATCTGGCGGTAATTCAGCACGCTTTGCTCGATCAGGCGGCGCACCGCCGCGACCGCGGCGTCGGTGTGCGGCTGCCGCGGCCCGTGCCGCCCGACCATGGCGGCGGGGTCGTCACGATCGGGCCGCACGCCGAGCCGTGCGATCGGAGAGGAAGGGTGAAAGGGATAAAGGCGCATTCAAGGAATATAAACCTAGTGAGGCCGCATCGCAAGGGGGGCGGCTCAGATCGGCGGCAGCTTGAGCCAGTTCGCGACCGCGCTCAGCACCAGATTGACGGCCAGAGCGGCCAGCAGAAGCCCCATGACCCGGCGCAGGAGCTGGGTGACGCCGCTGCCGGTCACCCGCTCGATCCGGTCACCGACCAGAAAGACAATCAGCAATCCGGCGAGCGCGGTCGCGAGCGCGCCGGCGGTCACGGCCTGCTCCATGTGGGAATAGCGGTTGTTGTCCATCAGGAGGACAATCGCCAGCATGGCCCCGGGTCCGGCGATGATCGGGGTTGCGAGCGGATAGACCGCCACCGCCATCACCGCCTCGCGCCGCGCGGCGGCGCCGCGTTTGGCGGGCGCCTTGGCCGCCGCATGCGAGGCGTTCCCCAGCACCATGGACACCGCGAACAGAAACAGGACGATCCCGCCGGCGATCTGGAAGGACAGAAGCGAAATGCCCATGGCCGCAAGCAGAATCTGGCCGACAAGGCCGAACACGGCCAGGATGACGAAGGCCATCAGCACGGAAATTATTGCGGCGCGCCGCCGCTCCGCGCCGTTGAAGTCGGCCGTCGCCCCGATGAACAGGGGAAGATGGCTGATCGGATCAAGCACCGCCCAGAGCGTCAGCAATTGCGTCAGGAACAGCGTTTGATCGGGGAGCATCGGGCCGCCTCGCCGGTCGAAGAGAGTCAGGGCAGCTTGTCGAAACCCTCTCCGAAGCCCTTCAGTGCCATCGGAAAACCAATACCCTCTTCGGGCGTCTGGAAGATGATGAAGGTTGCGGTCTGCCCCGTCCGCAGCTGTTTCGTGAGGTTATCGTCCATGACGACCTCGGCGACGCAGCCATTTGGCAGGCAGCGCACGAATCCGGCCCTGCCGATGTCCGCATTGTCGATCTTCAGACCGAGGCCCGAGGGCAGAAGCACCCCGAGCGGCGCAATCACGCGCATGAGGCGACTTTTGTTGTCCGCGGTCTTCAGCACGATTACTGTCAGGCCGATATTTGCGCGGTCCTCGGCGGTGACGCTCTGAATTAGCGCGCATTGCTCGGCCTGTGCGCCGGGCGGGGTGTCGCAACGGATCTGCCAGTCTGCATGGACAGACTTCACCGCCCCTTGCGCGCTGGCATGCCCGGTCTGCAATCCAAGGATGGCAAGAATTCCGGCCAGCCGGGCTATCCTGGCAAGTCTCACATGTCGTGAAATCAGCATGTCACCGTCCGGGCTGATGAAGGCCTTGGTTGCTGGCGTCGACGATTTCGACGAATCGCCGTCTGCGGTGGATAGGACAGCGTGGCACCACGCGCGCCAGGCGCTGTCAAGCATGGACCAGAGGGGTGAAAAGCGCCCTTTTCAGGCCGAAAACCGACATTCGCCGGCCGCTTGCCGGATAGGCCGAATGTCACATTATTTCAATGCGCAGGCGCATTGCGAGGCGGGCGGAATTATGGTTTGAGAAGCCGGGATTTTCCCAGAAATCCTGGCACGCGTTGCCACTTCCGGAGGCCAAACTGGGCCTTGGCGATACGCGTGCCATCAGGCTGCCGCCATCCGTAACGGCGAGGCTGGCTGCCAACGACCGATTTGTCTAAGGAGCGAAGACGACATGCGGGTGCAGAAATTCTTGGTCGCGGCGGCAACCGCAGCGGCAGCCCTCGTCCCGATGACGGCCATGGCCGGGCTCGGGCAGCCATCGCCCTGGCAACTCAACTTCCAGCAGGCTGCCTCCCCGATCATGGAGCAGATCGCCTGGTTTCATGACTTCCTGCTCGTGATCATCACCCTGATCACCCTGTTCGTGCTGGCGTTGCTGCTGATCGTCATTTTCAAGTTCAATTCGCGCGCCAATCCGGTTCCCTCCAAGACCACCCATAACACCCTGATCGAGGTGGTCTGGACCGTGGTCCCGGTGATTATCCTGGTGGCGATCGCGATCCCGTCGTTCCGCCTGCTGTTCAATCAGCTCACGATCCCGCCGGCCGAAGTGACCATCAAGGCCACCGGAAAGCAGTGGTTCTGGACCTACGACTATCCGGACAACGGCTTCAGCTTCGATTCGCTGATGCTGCAGGACAAGGATCGCAAGCCCGATCAGCCGCGCCTGCTCGCGGTCGACAACGAGGTCGTGGTCCCGATCAACAAGGTGATCCGCGTGCAGGTGATCGGCGCCGACGTGATCCACGCCTTTGCCGTGCCCTCCTTCGGCATCAAGATCGACGCCGTTCCGGGCCGCCTGAACGAAACTTGGTTCAAAGCAACGCGCGAGGGCGTCTATTACGGTCAATGCTCGGAATTGTGCGGCAAGGATCACGCCTACATGCCGATCACGGTCCGGGTCGTGAATGACCGCGACTATGCGGCCTGGCTCGATCAGGCAAAGAAGAAGTTTGCTTACAGGCCTTCGACGGAAGACGGCATCGCTGTCGCCGCCACGGACGCTCCAAACGCTCAATAAGCCGCGGTTCCGAACCGCCGGACGAGAACGACTGAAGGGTTAAAGACAATGGCAGCAACGCCGCACACCGACGCCCATACCGACCAGCATGCGCATGACGCACATGACCACCCGACCGGTTGGCGGCGCTACGTCTATTCGACGAACCACAAAGACATCGGCACGATGTACCTGATCTTCGCGATCATCGCGGGCGTGATCGGTGGCGTTCTGTCGATCGCGATGCGGCTTGAGCTGCAGAATCCGGGCATGCAGATTTTCCCGGACGCGCACATGTTCAACGTGTTCACGACCGCGCACGGCCTGATCATGATCTTCTTCATGGTGATGCCGGCGATGATCGGCGGTTTCGGCAACTGGATCGTTCCGCTGATGATCGGTGCGCCGGACATGGCGTTCCCGCGCATGAAC
>CAZIKZ010000342.1:0-4698 GCA_964539845.1 uncultured Hyphomicrobiales bacterium | reverse complement strand
CTCGCGATGGTGCCCGCCCTCGACTTTGCCGCCGAGCTGCTGCGCCATCGCCTGCTCGCCGTAGCAGATGCCGAGCACCGGCACGCCGGCCTCGTAGATCGCGGGCGGCGCAAGCGGCGCGCCCTTCTCGTGTACGGAAGCCGGCCCGCCGGACAGGATCACGGCCTTCGGCTTCATCGCATGGAAGGCCTCTTCGGCCTTCTGGAACGGGACGATCTCGGAATAAACGCCCTCCTCGCGCACCCGTCTCGCAATGAGCTGGGTGACCTGCGAGCCGAAATCGATGATGAGGAGCTTGTCGTGCTGGGGTGTCTGCGCCATAGCGGGTTCTAGAGATGGATTCGAGGGCTGTCGAGCCGCAGTTAGTGTCACCGGCTCCGCACGAGAATGCTCACGAAAAACCCGTCAGTCCCGGTGCGGCGCGGGGTCATCAACAGACCAATGTCGGAAAACAGCGCGGCCTTCCGGAAGAGATAGCCGCGCTCGCCCAGGGCTGACGCCACATCCTCCGGCTTTTCCACGGAAAAGTCCGGCTGGCGGGCGAGAAAATCGCGGATTTGCGCGCCGTTTTCCTCGTCCAGCACCGAGCAGGTGACATAGACAATGCGCCCACCTGACTTGACGAGCGGCACCGCCCGGTCGAGCGCGGCCACCTGATCCTTGCGCCGCTGCTCCAGCGCGCCGGGGCGCAGCCGCCACTTGGCATCCGGATTGCGCCGCCAGGAGCCCGTGCCAGTACAGGGCGCGTCGATCAGGACCAGGTCAATCTTGCCCTTGATATCATTGAGGATTTCGGCCGGGCCGCGCGGTGTCCGGACCTGCACATTACGCACGCCGGCCCGTTCGAGCCGCGCATGAATCGGCGCGAGCCTGCGTTTATCGGTATCGGTTGCGTAAATCTGTCCGCTGTTCCCCATCATCGCGGCGAGCGCCAGCGTCTTGCCGCCAGCGCCGGCGCAGAGGTCCACGACCTGCTCCCCCGGCTGGGCGCCGGAGAGAAGCGCGGCAAGCTGCGAGCCCTCATCCTGGATTTCGACATGGCCCTTGATGAAGGCGGGATCGGCCTGAACCGCCGGACTTTTCGCGCCGGGCGAAACGTGAATCCGCAATCCCCATGGCGACCAGCTCGGTTGTTCTGGATTGTACTCGCCGAGTTCTGCAGACGCTCTGTCAAGGTCTGCCTTTATCAGGTTGACCCGCAGGTCGAGTGGCGCGCGTTGCGCGAGCGCCGCCGCCTCCTCCACCCGCTCCGCGCCGAATGTAGTGACGAAGCTCGCATCCAGCCAGTCCGGATAGTCGCCCGCAACATGCGACGGCGCCCCGTCGAGACTCGCCGCGGCGAGCTTCTCGCGTTCGCCATCGGTCAGCGGCGTCGGCGCAAAGCGCGAGCCATCGCACAACGCCGAGATCGCCTCGACGTCCAGACCGCGTTCCAGCCGCAGCATGCCCAGCATCACCGCACGCGGTGTGCTCTCGCCCATGACATAAGCGGCGGACGCGCGGCGGCGCAGCGTGTCGTAGACAAGACCCGCGATGGCGGCGCGATCACCCGAGCCCGCAAAGCGATGCATCTGGCCCCACTCCTTCAGCGCATCGGGCGCGGGGCGACGCTTCGTCTCGATATCGGCCAGCACCTCGATGGCGCCGGAAATACGTGCAGTGGGAGTCATCTGTCTTTGTCATTCCGGGACGGCGCATAGCGCCGGACCCGGAATCCACACACAGACTCCGAGTTCGCCTCTGGATTCCGGGTTCGCTGCACGCAGCCAAGTTTACGCTGGCTGCGTAAACTTGCCAGCGATGCAGCGCCCCGCAATGACGGAAACACTTTCATTAGCCTAGATCCACGACAAAGTGAGAATGCGCACGATGTAGATCACCCACATAATCACGAGAACAAGCACACCGATGCCAAAGAATGCGCCACGGATCGGCACGTGATTGGTGGTGAGGAATACGCCGGCCTGCAGATAGCGCATCACGACGAAAATCCAGGCCATCATGACAAACAGGATATCGGCCTGCTTGGTGATCAATACAAGGATCGTCAGCACGTAAAACAGGACCGGTATTTCGAACTGATTGAGAAACGCGTTGTTGGCGATGATCGCGTCCTTCGGCCAGTTCGGCTCGCGCATCGAAATGTCCTGCCAGCGCGTGCCCTCTCCGAAGGCTATTCTGCGTCTCACCGCGAGATGCAGGCCAAGCGCGATCGTCAGCAACACCTGCGCGAACAATGGCAACAAGATCATCTGCACCGACATCTATTTGCTCCGTTCTGCGACACGCACGAGGCGCTTGCCAAAATTCTCACCGCGCAAAAGCCCGATCAAGGCGCGCGGCGCGTTGTCAAAGCCTTCCACGATATCCTCGCGATACTTCACGCGGCCGTCCTTCACCCACTGCGCCATGTCGCGCAGGAAGTCGCCGTGCAACGCGCCGAAGTCGGAGACCAGGAGACCCTGCACCGTCAGCCGCTTGGTCAGGATCATGCGCCAGACCGCCGGCAGCTTGTCGGGACCGGGCGGCGGCGCGTTGTCGTTGTAATTCGCGATGGTGCCGCAGACCGGAACGCGAGCAAAATTGTTCAGAAGCGGCAAAACAGCATCGAGAACCGGACCGGCGACATTCTCGAAATAGATGTCGATGCCATCCGGACACGCCGCTGCGAGACGCGCCGGCAGATCGGGCGCGCGATGATCGAGACACGCGTCGAAGCCAAGCACATCGGTGACGTAGCGGCATTTGTCCGGACCGCCCGCAATACCGACCGCGTGCAGGCCCTTGATCTTCGCAATCTGTCCAACCACCGCTCCGACAGCTCCCGAGGCCGCCGCCACCACAAGCGTCTCGCCCGCCTCCGGCCGGCCAACCTGGAGAAGGCCCGCATAGGCGGTCATGCCGGGCATGCCGAGCACGCCAACCGCGGTGGAAATCGGCGCGAGCGCGGGATCGACCTTGCGCAGCGATGCGCCGTCCGACACCGCATGCGTTTGCCAGCCGGTGCGGCCGAGTACGATATCGCCGGCGACAAAGGCCGGATTGTTCGACGCGATCACTTCGCTGACAGCGCCGCCCTCCATGACGCCGCCGAGCGGAACAGGTGCGGCATAGGATTTCGCATCGCTCATGCGTCCGCGCATATACGGATCGAGCGACAGAAAGAGCGTGCGCAGCAACACCTCTCCCGGACCGGGAACGGGAATCGCAAACGCCTCGAGGCGCAGATCGCTCTCTTTTGGCTCGCCCACGGGGCGAGCAGCCAGCACGAAGCGGCGCGCGTTTTCTATGATCAAGTTTGGCTCCATTCTCCCTCCCCTTCAGCGGAGGGAAACCCGCGCATCTCGCTTGTCCTCAGCGAGCCGATACAGGAAAGCGAACGCCTCCGATAGACACCATGTTCCGCCGCAGGTAGCCTGTGGAGCGCGTTGTCGCGGGGGACATACATGCCGACGCAGGAAGCGCCTCAGCTACCGGTCCAGCAATCGGAGGAGCGCAACTGGACCATCGCCGTCTGGCTGCTCTATCTCGGCGGCTATATCACCGTGGTCACGATTATCGCCGGGCTGGTGATCGCCTATATGAAGCGCGACGCATTTGCCGGTACGCCCTATCAGTCGCACATGATCTCGGCGATCCGTACCTTCTGGATCAGCATCGTGGTCGGCCTGATCGGCGTTGCCCTCATTATCGTTGGGATCGGGATTTTCATCCTGATCGCTCTCGCCGTCTGGCAGATTTTCCGCTGCGTCCGCGGCCTCGTGCGCACGATCAACGGCCAACCGATCGAAGATCCGAACGGGTGGTGGTGACTCGATTCGTCCGCGGATGGCTCGCGGAAATGTCAGAGCTGCACCACTGGCGGTTCGAGCAAACGCTGATAGATGTTGGCGCAAGCCCTCCATGAGACACCCGTTTCGCGGTCGATAGCGGGGCTACAGCGCAAATCCCGCGGGGGCACATGTCAGTCCAGCAACCGGTCAAACCATGTCAGGAGCGGAACTGGGCGATCGCAGTCTGGCTGCTCTATCTCGCCGGCTATTTCACGCTCATCACATTCTTCGTGGGTCTCGGGATGGCCTATTTAAAGCGCGTCCAGTGCGGCGGTTCGCCCTACGCGTCGCACATGACCTCCGCAATCCGCACCTTCTGGATCGGCGCATCCGTCGGCTTGATCGCTTTCTATCTCAGCTATTTCGGAATCGGCATTCCGCTGCTGGTCGCGGTTGCAGCCTGGCAGTTCTACCGCTGTGTGCGCGGTCTCGTGCGCGCGCTCAACGGCGAACCGATTGACGACCCCACGGGCTGGCTGTGAGGTCATCCCTCCCCTGAAGGGGAGGGTGGCCGCGAAGCGGCCGGGTGGGGTGAACGGTCCAACAATCGCGTATGAATGACTTGCAGCAGGCCTACGATGTTCCGATCGACGTCGTTGTTCCAAAATCGCAACGTCGTTTAGCCAAGTCGCTTCAAATCTTCGCTTCGGATAAGCAAAGCTACACACGCCCCGGATAGTTCGGGCTTTCGCGTGTGATGGTCACATCGTGGACGTGGCTTTCACGCAAGCCGGCGCTGGTGATCTTTACGAATGTCGCCTTCTTGTGGAAGTCGTCGATATCGGCTGCGCCGACGTAACCCATCGCTGCGCGCAAGCCGCCGGCAAGCTGATGCAGCACGCTCGCGGTGGCGCCCTTGTATGGC
>CAZIKZ010000341.1:0-4760 GCA_964539845.1 uncultured Hyphomicrobiales bacterium | reverse complement strand
ACGAAGCTCGCGGCGCCGCGGATCACCTGCTCCTCTTCGCCCTCGGCGAACACGACGCGCTTCGGCGACCGGCGCAGCCGGTCGTAGACCCGCTGCAGAACGCCCGCCACCGGATCGCGCCGTGTGCGCAATTGCTGCCGGTACCCGTCCATATCCACGATCGGCTTGCGCGCCACGCCGGTATCCATCGCCGCCTTGGCGATGGCGGGCGGCACGAACGAGATCAGGCGCGGATCGAACGGCACCGGGATGATGTATTCCGGTCCGAATTTCGGACGTGCGCCATAGGCCGCAGCCACCTCATCCGGCACGTCTTCGCGCGCCAGTTCTGCAAGCGCGCGTGCAGCGGCGATCTTCATCTCCATGTTGATCGTGGTGGCGCGCACGTCGAGCGCGCCACGGAAGATGTAGGGGAAGCCCAGCACGTTGTTCACCTGGTTCGGGTAGTCGCTGCGCCCGGTGGCGATGATCGCGTCGGGCCGCGCGGTGCGGGCTTCCTCGGGCGTGATTTCGGGATCGGGATTGGCCATGGCGAAGATGATCGGCTTGTCCGCCATCGACTTGACCATGTCCTTGGTCACCGCGCCTTTGGCCGACAGGCCAAAGAACACGTCGGCGCCGACCAGTGCGTCGGCGAGCGTGCGGGCTTTCGTTGGCACCGCATGCGCTGATTTCCACTGATTCATGCCTTCGGTACGGCCCTGATAGATCACGCCCTTGGTGTCACAGAGGATCAGGTTTTCGTGCGGGAAACCGAGCGCTTGCAGCAGTTCCAGACAGGCGATGCCGGCGGCGCCCGCGCCGTTGCAGACGAGCTTGGTGGTCTTCACCTCGCGTCCGGTCAGCGCCAGCGCATTGAGCAGGCCGGCGGCGGCGATGATCGCAGTGCCGTGCTGGTCGTCGTGGAACACCGGGATGTCGAGCAATTCGCGCAGGCGTTGCTCGATGATGAAACACTCGGGCGCCTTGATGTCTTCGAGATTGATACCGCCCCAGCCTTTGCCCAGCAGCCTGACGCAGTTTATGAATTCGTCCGGATCCTCGGTCGAGACCTCGAGGTCGATCGAATCCACATCGGCAAAGCGTTTGAACAGAACGGCCTTGCCCTCCATCACCGGCTTCGCCGCCAATGCGCCGAGATTGCCGAGGCCGAGAATGGCGGTGCCGTTAGTAATGACGGCGACGAAATTGCCCTTGGTCGTATAGTCGTAGGCGCGGCTCTCATCCTCAGCGATGGCGAGCACCGGAATCGCGACGCCCGGCGAATAGGCGAGCGACAGGTCGCGCTGGGTCGCCATCGGTTTGGTGGCGATGACCTCGAGCTTTCCGGGCCGTCCCTCAGAATGGAACAGCAGTGCTTCCTGGTCTGTGAAATGAGGCCGCTTCGAACGGTTCGGAGGCGTGGCGGGCATTGCAACTCCCTAAACGCAGTACAGTTTTTGGGCCCATGCCCATCTTGCCGGACCCTAGTGTGGTGGATCGGAAGTCCGCTTCATTGTTGCCGCAACCTCGTCAAGCGGACTTCCGATCCAAACCACACTAGAATCAATACGATGCTAGTGTCCTTCGAACCCGAAGTTCGCAAAAGAGGTGCCGCAAAATCATGCGAACTTCGGATTCGGGACCCTAGCGGAACCCGGCCATGATCCTCAAGAGATGAACCGGATCCACAACTGCGGCGACCATTCGGGTTGAACCCGGCGCCGCGGGGAGGTATCGACTGGGCCGTCCGCGCCGGTCTTCTCGGATGTCTGGAACTCCAACATGATCCGTTCGCTGTTGCGATCGATCGGCGTCATCTTCCTCGCCGCCGGTTTTATCCTTGTCATGTATGACGGCGCGCGGTCGATCGCGGACAGCCGCCTCTACATCTACAAGCTCGGGCAACTCTGGACCGACGTCCACGCCACCAGCCTGCAATCGGCGCAGGTCAAGGTACAGGAAAGCCTGCCGGCGGCGGTCTGGGATCCGGTTGTTACGACCGTGCTCGATCAGCCGTCCTGGGTCATTTTCGGCGCAATCGGAATCGTCCTGATCCTGCTTGGCCGCAAGCGCAAGCCGCTGATCGGCTACGCGCGCTGATCGTCCCGGGCTGCTACGTGCGCTATCGGGTTGCGCCGCCGAGCGCGGCAAGTCCTGCCTTCGCGATTTGCGCGTCCTGAGCCGACAGAACGCCCGCCACTCCGATCGCGCCGATGATCTTGCCGTCCTCGATGATGGGGAACCCGCCTTCAAACGGCGCGATGTCCTGCACCGCAAGCAATCGCGTGCCGGCGCCGCCGGCGGCAACCGCATCCTCCAGGAGCTTGGTCGGCAGCCGGAACCCCAGGGCCGATTTCGCCTTGGCTTCGGCGACCCGGATCGAGACCAGTTGAGTGTTGTCGAGCTTGACCATCATGACCAGATGGCCGCCGCTATCGAGCACCGCGATGGCCACCTGCCAGTTGTTGCGGACCGCTTCCGCCTCGGCGGCGGAGACGACCTTCTTAGCCGCCTCCAGCGGGATCGGTGCACCATAGGGGGGCGGCGTTCCGGTCTGGGCGGATACCGGGCTCGCGAACAGGAGCGCGGCAAACCCGAGCGCGACTGCGTTGAACCTCATGATTGCCCCCTCACTCATCACCTGAATCAAGGTGCCAGCATAAGGTGTCGACCCGGCGGAGGGAAGATGACGGATTGGCGCCGGTTGTGCCTTGTTTGTCCGGGATGTGATCCGGACGGGGCCTGCGGGATGACGGTACAATGCTTATATTGGGGACCAGATCGGGAGACCCTCCAATGTTCATGTTCAAAAAGTCTCTGACCATCCCAAGCAAGGCCGACGCTCTGCCGGGCCGTGCGACGCCGATTCCCACCGCCGCAAAGCATTTTATCAACGGCAACCCGCTGAAAGGCCCTTACCCGGAAGGCGCACAGAAAGCGCTGTTCGGATTGGGTTGCTTCTGGGGCGCCGAGCGCAAGTTCTGGGAACTGGGTGACGGCGTATTCGTCACGGCGGTCGGCTATGCGGCCGGCCCTACGCCGAATCCGACTTACGAAGAGGTCTGTTCGGGGCGCACCGGCCACAACGAAGTGGTGCTGGTGGTCTTCGACCCGAAGAAGATCTCCTACGAGACGCTCCTGAAAACGTTCTGGGAGAGCCACAATCCAACCCAGGGCATGGGGCAGGGCAACGACATTGGAACGCAATATCGCTCGGGCATCTATGTCTTCGACGAAGCCCAACGCAAGGCGGCCGAAGAATCGAAGGCCATGTATGCAAAGGCGCTGGCCGATAAGCGCTATGGCGCGATCACAACCGAAATCCTCGATGCACCCGAGTTCTTTTTCGCCGAGGACTATCACCAGCAATATCTGGCGAAGAATCCGTCCGGCTATTGCGGGCTCGGTGGCACCGGCGTCAGCTGTCAGATCGGGACCGGTGTCGCGGCCTGATTGTTAAGTCGCAGAAATTATGAAGAGCGGCGGGACCATCCTGCCGCTCTTTGTATTTGCGGTGAGCCGTATCCATTGCGCGGTGTTCGCCATTGGCGTCATGGAGGACAATGATCCATGCGCCGGCTTGAGCACTTGTTCGAAACGATGCTGTTCCAGAGCCGCTAGCTCCTGGCGCCGTTCTACATCCGGCTCGTGATTGGCCTGTGTGTGCTGCTCGTCCATTTCCTCGGTGAACGCGGTCGCATCAAAATTGCCGTAACCGGCAACCGGTGAGAATTTGTTAACCATACACGGCGTTAATTCGGCTCGGACTCTTCCGCCCCGGATTCGCCAATGCGGCCCAAGGCCACGTTCTGCCGCCTGACGGTACCGTTTGTTGCGCTGGCATTGACCGCTTGCGTACACAATCAGGCTGCGGTCGTGCCGGGCACGATTGAGGGCGCGCCGGTCGAACCGGCCGTCGTGCAAGCGCCCGTTGTGCAGGCGCCGATGGTTGTGGCCGCTGGCGGTCCCTATGCCCCGGCAGGACTGACCGGCTACGACGCGCCGTATCAGCTTGATGCCGGTGATCGCCTGCGGGTGCAGGTGTTCGGCCAGGAGGGTCTCACGAATTCCTATATCGTCGATGCGTCCGGCAATATCTCGATGACGCTGATTGGCTCGGTACCGGCTCGCGGCATGACGACCGCGCAGGTCTCGCGTGCCATCGCGGACCGTTTGCGCGGCGGCTATATCCGCAATCCGCATGTGTCGGTCGAGGTCGAGGTCTATCGCCCGTTCTTCATCCTCGGTGAGGTGAATGCGCCGGGCCAGTATCCCTATGTGCCGAACATGACGGTGGAGGCTGCTGTCGCGATAGCGGGCGGATATGCGCCGCGCGCGAGCAAGGGCAACATTCTGCTCGCGCGCAATTTCAATGGCGAGATGATGCGCGTGCAGGTGCTGCCCGACATGCCGATGCGGCCGGGCGACACCATCACCGTGCGCGAACGCTGGTTCTGATCAAGATTGAGCAGGTTGCCTCAAACGGATTGTGAGTGCGTCGCTACCTCATATTCTTGTCGAGAAACGCGATCGTGCGTTGCCACGCAAGTTTGGCGCTGTCGTCGTGGAAACTTGCGCGCTCGTCGCAATAGAAGCCGTGACCGGCCGGATAAACGTAGATTTCGCAATCGGCCCGCTTCTGCTTGACGATTTCGACGTCCGACATCGGGATGCTGGCATCGGTTTCGCCGAAATGCATCTGCACCGGGCATTTCGGCTTTTCGTCGGCAAACTTGACGATCTGCCCGCCATAGAATGCGACGGCGGCTTTCAGGCCG
>CAZIKZ010000340.1:0-4769 GCA_964539845.1 uncultured Hyphomicrobiales bacterium | reverse complement strand
GGCGTTTTCAGGCTCGGCGTGAAGCAGGGGCTCTACTGCCTCGGCTGCTGCTGGGCGATGATGCTCCTGATGTTCACCGCAGGCGCCATGAATGCCGTGTGGATGGCGCTGCTCGGCCTTGTCATGTTGATCGAGAAGATGAGTTTATCGCCGTATGTCAGCCGCACCGTCGGCATTGCATTCACGGCGGTCGGGCTGACGATCCTCGCAATGTGGGGATCGGGTTTTGTGAGTTAGCTTTAGGGAGTCGCATCGGTGACGGATCAATGGAGCCTGAAGGGCGAACTGACGCTGTCCTGCAGTTGCACGGTGTTTTGCCCGTGCGTCCTGTCGCTTGGAGAGCACCCGCCGACTGAGGACCAATGCCAGACCTGGGCGGCGGTGCGCATTGATCAAGGGCATTATAATGATGTCGACCTGTCGGGACTGAAGGCAGGCGTGATGATAGAAATCCCGGGGCTGATGTCGCGTGGAAACTGGACCGCGGCGTTGTTCGTGGACGAGAATGCGTCGATCCACGCAATGAAGGGCCTGACACGCATCTTCACCGGCAAGGTCGGCGGCTCGACGCATCTTTTATCCATCCTGGTCAGCGGTTTTCTCGGCGTACGGCAGGTGCCGATCAGCTATCGCACCGAAGGTCAGACCCGGCTCATCACCATCGACAAGATCGTGGACGGAGCGATTACGCCGGTTCCGGGCAAGGCCAAGGACGAGAACGTCACGATCCGCAACAGCGGTTACTGGATCGCACCCGATGTGACGATAGCGAAAGCCGACAAGTCGCGCTTCCGCGCCTTCGGACGCAACTGGAATTTCACCGGCAGATCGGCTGAAATCTGCCAGATCGATTGGGGCAGCCGGTAATGTCGTGATCATGCGAGAGGGCGGCGGTGACGGCGTAGGCCGGGCTGCGCGGGTGCGGCCTTTCCTCGTTCATATCTTTACCGCATGCGGCGCGGCCTGTGCGCTTCTCGCATTGCTGGCCGCTGCGAAGTCCGACTTCGTTACGATGTTCGTGTGGCTCGCGGTTGCGCTGTTCATCGACGGCGTAGACGGTACGCTTGCGCGGCGTTTCCGGGTCGCGGAGATTTTGCCGCGCTGGTCCGGCGATGCTCTCGACCTCGTGGTCGATTTCACGACGTATGTGTTCGTGCCGGCTTTTGCGCTGGCGACGAGCGGGTTGCTCCCGGCGCCCGCCGCAATCCCGCTTGCGATCGCGATCGTGGTTACGAGCGCGCTTTACTTCGCGGACGAGCAGATGAAGACCGCGGACAATTATTTCCGCGGCTTTCCAGGGCTGTGGAACGCGGTGGCATTCCATCTGTTTGTTCTCAAGTTGCCGCCATGGATCGCGGCGGCTGCGGTTGCGCTTCTTGTCGTGCTCACATTCATGCCGCTGCGCGTCATGCATCCGTTTCGGGTTCCTCACCTGCGTGCGGTCAATCTGACGGCGCTCGCGATCTGGTGCGCATTTGGCGCCTACGCTCTGGTGAACGCGCTTGATCCGGGTCCGATCGTTGCATGGTCACTCGCCGTGCTTGGGGTCTATTTTCTCACCGTCGGTCTTGCGACCGCCGACGAATAGCCGAGCGGGCCGATGCTGCATCTCCTCACAGATCCGAATGCCTGGCTTGCATTGATCACGCTGTCGATTCTGGAGATCGTACTTGGCATCGACAATATTGTTTTCATCTCGGTTCTGATCGCACGGTTGCCGCGAACGCAGGCCCGGATGGCGCGTCGCGTCGGCATCGCGCTCGCCTTCGTCTTCCGGGTGGCGCTTTTGCTGATGCTGACCTGGATCATGCGGCTGACAGCGCCGCTATTCTCGCTTTTCGGCAATGACTTTTCCTGGCGCGATCTGATCCTGATTGCCGGTGGCCTGTTCCTGATCGCGAAGGGCACGCACGAAATTCATTCGGAGGTCGAAGCGCAATACGAGGAGATGCAGCCGCGTACCGATCGTCAGGCCTTTGCATGGATCGTGGCTCAGCTTGTTGCCGTCGATCTCGTGTTTTCGCTGGATTCGATCATTACAGCGATCGGGCTTGCTCAGGATATCGAGATCATGATCGCTGCGGTCGTGATCGCCATGCTTGTGATGTATTTCGCGGCGTCACCCGTGTCGAAATTCATTCAGAAATATCCCACCACAAAAATGCTGGCTCTTTCATTTCTGTTATTGATAGGTGCGGCGCTTGTCGCCGACGGTTTTGGCTTTCATATTCCACGCGGTTACATCTATTTTGCGATGGCTTTTGCCGGCGCGGTCGAGGTGTTCAACGTGCTGGCGCTCCGTAACCGCCGGAGAAGGCCGAAAGCTCTGGGTCGCAAACTGGAAAGCAAATGAAGGACATCGTTCTCATCACCGGGGGCGGCCGGGGCATCGGCGCTGCCACAGCGAGACTGGCCGCCGCACGCGGCCATGACGTGGTCATCAACTACAAGACCAACGCGGAAACTGCGGCTCGGGTCGTGCAGGAGATCGAGCAAGCCGGCAGCCGCGGCCTTGCGGTGCAGGGCGATATGGCGAAAGAGGAGGATGTCGAGCGCCTGTTCAAGACGGTCGATACGTTCGGTCCGCTGAAGCATCTCGTCTACAACAGTGGGGTCACCGGCAAGAATTCGCGCTTCGAGGCCGTTTCGACGCAGACGCTGCGCGACAACGTCGAGATCAACCTGATGGGCGCGTTCTTCTGCGCGCGCGCCGCCATTCCGCGCCTTTCGACCAGACACGGCAACCAGGGCGGCAGTATGGTCTTCCTGTCGTCGGTGCAATCGAAGCTTGGCGCCGCCGGCGAGTATGTCTGGTATGCCGCGACCAAGAGCGGGGTCGACGGTCTCGTGACCGGCCTGTCGAAGGAACTGGCGGGCGAGGGGGTCCGCGTGAACATCGTCTCGCCCGGGCCGATTGATACGGAGATACACGAGCCGGGCCGGCTGGCCCGCATCGCGCCGCAGCTCCCGACCGGCCGCGTTGGAACGCCGGAGGAAGTCGCCGAAGCGATTCTTTTCTTATTGTCGGATGCGGCAAGCTATACCAGCGGCACGACCCTGACCGTCTCCGGTGCGCGGTAGCAGCGCTTGCACCGCACGCGATGCCGCCTATGATCCCGGCCGGATTTCGAGGCCCGCCAAGATGAGCGGGCGGGTCAGGGAGAGTTACGATGGTCGCAGCGGTCCGGGTTCACAAGCATGGCGGACCTGAGGTCCTCACCTTTGAGGACATCGAGGTGCCGGCGCCAGGGGCCGGCCAGATCAAGATCAAGCAACATGCCTGCGGCGTGAATTACATCGACACGTATTTCCGCATGGGCATGTACCCGTCCCCGGTCGGCATGCCGTTCGTGTCCGGCAACGAGGGTGCGGGTGAGGTCATAGCCGTCGGCGACGGCGTCTCCGACATCAAGGTGGGCGACCGCGTGGCCTATGTCGTCGCGCTCGGAGGCTATTCGGCCGAGCGTATCCTGCCGGCGGATCGCGTCGTGAAGATCCCGGAACGCATCTCCTACGAGCAGGCCGCCGGGATGATGCTGAAGGGTATGACCGCGCAATACCTGATCAGCCGCACCTACAAGGTCACGAAGGACTCCACGATTCTGATGCATGCCGCCGCTGGCGGCGTCGGCCAGATCCTGTGTCAATGGGCGAACCATCGCGGCGCCAAGGTCATCGGTACCGTCGGATCCAAGGAGAAGGGCGAGATTGCCAAGGCGCATGGGTGCCATCACGTGATCTATTACCGGGACGAGGATTTCGTCGCGAAGGTGAAGGAGATCACCGACGGCAAACTCTGCGACGTGGTCTATGACGGTATCGGCAAGACCACATTTCCGGCCTCGCTCGACTGCATTCGGCCGCTGGGCATGTTCGCGAGCTTCGGCTCGGCCTCCGGTCAGATCGAGGCTTTCAACATCAACATCCTGCAGACCAAGGGGTCGCTGTTCGCCACCCGGCCGACGCTGAATAATTACGTCGCCAAGCGCGATGACCTGGTCGCAACCGCGAACGACCTGTTCAGTGTGGTCGCCAGCGGGGCGGTGAAAATTCCGGTCAACCAGACCTACGCCCTGAAGGATGCCCGCAAGGCCCATGAGGACCTCGAGGCGAGGGAGACGACCGGGTCGTCGATCCTCGTCCCGTAGCAATTGCGTCCGGCACGGCGCTTGCTAGTCTGTGAGTCTTCATCCGCCCTCATCCTGAGGAGGCCGCGTAGCGGCCGTCTCGAAGGACGAGGGCGGCCCCATCCTTCGAGACGCATTGCTTCGCAATGCTCCTCAGGATGAGGCCGAACTGAACGCGCGCGGTCGTAACGAGACTCATGGACGTCTTTCTCGGCGAATGGGGCAATCTTCTGCTGCGCTGGGCCCACATGATCGTGGGCATAGGCTGGATCGGCACATCTTTCTATTTCATCGCGCTCGACTATTCGCTGAACCAGCAGGAGCGCAAGAGTCCGGGCGTGTTCGGGACTGCCTGGCAGGTGCATGGCGGCGGCTTCTATCACGTCGAGAAGTTCACCGTCGCTCCGCCGCAACTGCCGCCGCATCTGCACTGGTTCAAGTGGGAGGCTTACCTCACCTGGGTGACGGGCTTCGGCCTGCTGGTCATCCAGTATTATTTCCACGCCAGCGCCTATCTCATCGATCCCGCGGTGATGCCGCTTGAGCCGTGGCAGGCGATCGCGATTTCGATCGCCTCGCTGCTGGTTGGCTGGGTTCTCTATGACGGGCTCTGCAGGCTGTGGGGTGACCGCACGGTGCCGC